>DATKRE010000107.1:0-40369 GCA_035532335.1 Xanthobacteraceae bacterium
TCGATGATCGACGTGACAATTTCGGCGAGGATGACGAACAGCACCCAGTACCAGTATTCGGATCGGGCGGCGCGACCCGAAAAATTCACGTAGTTGGAAAAGCCGGACGTAATTGCCTGCGAAAAGCCCATGATACGCCCCTCTTAGAACTTGCGGGGACAACGATAGCATAGGCCCGACAAACCGCAGCGAAGGACTTAAGTCTAATTCGCCGGGCTCGGCGCAGTCTGGCGCGCGGCCTGCGCGGCGCGGGCGGTCTGCGCAAGCGCCGCAAGCTTTCTTTGCGGGTCTTCGCTGCCCGGCTGAATGATGCCGGCGGAAATCAACAGCGACATCGCCTGCTCGACCGTGATGTCCAGATCGATCACCTCGCGCCTGGGTACATAGAAGAAAAATCCGGTGGTCGGATTCGGCGTGCACGGCAAGAACGCCGAAACGTGCTCGCTCGGCGGCAGGTGTTTGGCGATCGGCGCGGTCGGCGGCTGGGTGAGGAACACCAGCGACCACATACCCGGCGCCGGAAACTCGACCAGACCGACGTGGCGAAAGCTCGATTCCGAACCCGAAAACAGGGTCTGGAAAATCTGCTTGGTGGTGCGGTAGATCGGCCGCACGATCGGCATGTGGTTCAAGAGGCTCTCGCCGAGGCCGACCAGGCGGCTGCCGACCAGGTTGGCGGTGAGAAAGCCGAGCAGCGTCAGCGAAAAAAGCGCGATGACAAGGCCAAAGCCCGGAATGGTGATCGGCAAATAGGTTTCCGGCAGGTATGCCGCCGGAATGATCGGCCGCACCAGATTGTCGACCCAGGTGACGAACCACCAGATGATCCACAACGTCACCGCCACCGGACCGGCAACGACCAAGCCGGTCAGGAAGTAATTGCGCAATCGACTGACCGGGCCGGACGAACTCTTCGGCGCGAAAGGCGATGCTCCGTTCGGATCGAAATCGGTCATCAAGAGGTCCGGTATTGGGGCCGGTCGCCCACGCATCTATAGCGCGAGATGGCGGATTCGCACAGAGGCGCCGGCGCGGCCCTGCTCCGCGTTATTCCACCGTGACAGACTTGGCGAGATTACGCGGCTGATCGACGTCGGTGCCGAGCGCCACGGCGGTGTGATAGGCGATGAGCTGCACCGGCACCGCATAAACCAACGGAGCGATGGCCGCCGGCACGGTCGGCAAAGCGAGCGTCACCTGCGATTGCCCGACTGCCGCCGCCGCGCCCTTGGCGTCGGTCAGCAAAATCAGCCGGCCGCCGCGCGCGGCAACTTCCTGCATGTTGGAAACGGTTTTCTCGAACATCCGGTCGGACGGCGCGATCACCACCACCGGCATGTTCTCATCGACCAGCGCGATCGGGCCATGTTTGAGCTCGCCGGCGGCGTAGCCTTCGGCGTGGATGTAGGAGATTTCCTTCAGCTTGAGCGCGCCTTCCAGCGCGATCGGATAGCTGGTGCCGCGGCCGAGGTAGACGACGTCGCGCGATTTGGCGAGCTCGCGGGCGAGCTGTTCGATCTGCGGCTCGAGCGCCAGCGCTTCGGTCTGGAGCCGCGGCACTTCGATCAGCGCGCGCACCAACTGCTTTTCTTCAGCGGCCGAAAGCACGCCGCGGGCACGGCCGGCGGCGAGCGCGAGCGCGGCAAGGGCCGCTAATTGGCACGTAAACGCTTTGGTGGAAGCGACGCCGATCTCCGGACCGGCCAACGTCGGCATCACGATGTCGCTTTCGCGGGCGATGGTCGAACCCGGCACGTTGACGATCGAAAGCACGTGCTGCTTGTGCTCGCGCGCGTAGCGGAGCGATGCGAGCGTGTCGGCGGTTTCGCCGGATTGCGAGATGAAGATCGCCAGCGCGCCGGGATCGAGCGGAACCTCGCGATAGCGGTACTCGGATGCGATGTCGACTTCGACCGGCAGCCGCGCGAACCGTTCGAACCAGTAGCGCGCGACCATGCCGGCGTAATAGGAGGTGCCGCAGGCGGCGATCGAAACGCGCTTGAGCTCGCGGAAATCGAACGGCAGCTGCATCGGCAGCTGCACTCGCTCGGCGACCATGTCGAGATAATTCGCCAGCGTGTGACCGACCACTTCCGGCTGCTCGTAAATCTCCTTGGCCATGAAATGGCGGTGGTTGCCTTTATCGATCAGCATCACCGAGGCCTGCGACTTGAGCACCGGACGTTCGACGCGTTTGCCGGTCGCGTCGTGGATCTCCGCGCCCTTGCCATCGACCACGACCCAATCGCCGTCTTCGAGGTAGCTCACCGTGTCGGTGAACGGCGCGAGCGCAATCGCGTCGGAGCCGAGATACATCGCCTGGTCGCCGAAACCGACGGCGAGCGGCGAGCCTCTGCGTGCGCCGATCAGGAGGTCGCCCTGGTCGGCAAACAGAAACGCCAGCGCGAAAGCGCCGCGTAACCGCGGCAGCGCCGCTTTCACCGCGTCGACCGGCGAACAGCCGCGCTTGATCTCTTCGCTGACCAGATGAGCAATGACTTCGGTGTCGGTTTCGGTCGCGAACGTCACGCCTTGATCTTGCAGCTCGCGCCGCAACTCGGCGAAGTTCTCGATGATGCCGTTATGCACGACCGCAAGCCGATCGGTCGCATGCGGATGGGCGTTGTTCTCGGTCGGCCGTCCGTGCGTCGCCCAGCGGGTGTGGCCGATTCCGATGGTGCCGGCGAGCGGCTCGCGCGCGAGCCGTTGCTCGAGATTCTTGAGTTTGCCTTCGGCGCGGCGTCGCGTCAGCACGCCATCTTCGAGGGTGGCGACACCGGCCGAGTCATAACCGCGATATTCGAGGCGTTTGAGCGCGTCGATCAAAAGCGGCGCGACCGGCTCGTGACCGATGATCCCGATAATGCCGCACATACGCTTACACGATCTCCGGCGCCGCCGCCGCGGCGCAACCCGCCGCTTGCGTTAACCGTTACGGCCTTAGTATAGCCGATACCAAATAAAAAAACGTTTCGCTCCGTGACAGCCGCAAGTGGCTGAAAATGCGCGCTTAATCGGCGGAGCGCGGGTTTTTTTTGCCGAGCGATCTAAGCGAGCGCAAGCGCGCCGCGGCGCCTTCCTTCGTCACCTGGCGGCCACGGCCGAGCGCCAGCGCCCCCGCCGGCACGTCCTTGGTGATCACCGAGCCGGAACCGATATAGGCGCCGGCGCCGATTTCGACCGGCGCGACCAGCGCGGAGTTGGAGCCGATGAACGCGCCCTTGCCGATCGCGGTGTGATATTTCCCGGCGCCATCGTAGTTACAGGTGATGGTGCCGGCGCCGACGTTGGCATCGGCACCGACGGTCGCATCGCCGATGTAGCTCAGATGATTGACCTTGGCGCCGGCCTCGATCGCGGCTTCCTTGACCTCGACGAAATTGCCGATGCGCGCGCCGGCACCGAGCCGCGTTCCCGGCCGCAGCCGGGCGAATGGGCCGACCGAGGCTCCCTTGCCGACATGGGCGCCGACAAGATGCGAGAAAGAGTGGATGACGGCGCCGTCTTCGACCGTGACCTTATCGCCGAACACCACGTAGGGCTCGACCACCACGTCTTTGCCGAATTTGGTATCGGCGGACAGGAACACCGTCTCCGGCGCGACGAAGGTGACGCCGGAATCCAGCGCGGCCTTACGCAGACGCTGCTGCGCAACCGCTTCCGCTTCGGCGAGTTGGCCTTTGGTATTGATGCCGCGCACTTCGTCCTCCTCGACTTCGATGGCGACTGCGTTGAGTTTCATGCCGGTCGCGACCGCGACCGCGTCGGTTAGATAAAATTCGCGCTTGCGGTTGCGGTCGCCGATCCGCTCCAGGATGGCAAGCGCCTGCGCGCCGGCAAGCGCCATGATCCCGCCGTTGCACAGACGGATCGCTTTCTCGCTTGCGCTCGCGTCGGCTTCCTCGCGGATGGCGACGAGCTTTCCCTTGTTGACGATGAGCCTGCCGTAACCGGCGGGGTCGGATGGCCGAAAGCCGAGCACGACGACCGCCGCACCCTTGGCGAGCGGCGCGCGCAATCGTTTGATCGTCGCCGCGCGAATAAGCGGTGTATCGCCGTAAAGAATAATAACGTCGGCGGCCCGCCGCTTGAGCGCCGGCTTCGCCGCCAGCACCGCATGCGCGGTGCCGCGCCGAACGCGCTGCACGAAACATTCGGCCTTCGGCGCGACACGCCGCACTTCGGCTGCGACCGCGTCTTGCCGCGGTCCGATCACCACGGCGGTGGCGTTGGCCTTGGCGTCGGCAATTGCGGCGAGTACGTGCGCCAGCAGCGCCTGGCCGGCGACCGCATGCAGCACCTTCGGCTTTGCCGAGCGCATGCGGGTGCCCTCGCCGGCTGCGAGCACGATGGCAAGGCAGCTCCGATGCTTCATCCGCATCAAATCTCCGCGGCGCCGTCTTAAAGCATCATCCGGCAAAGTGGAAACGCCGCGGCGGCGACCCGCGCGGTGGCACTTCGATTCAGACGCGACGCGACCGATCAAAATCGGGAATCTGCTATTTTACCGCTGATTCGCCAGCCAACACTGGAGCCGCAGAATGCCGGGTCAAGCGCAGCAGATGCCCGTGAGGAAGGTTACGGTGAAGCCGACCTCCCCGGCGCGGCGGCGTCTACCAGCCCAGTGGCTGTGGGGTTCGGCGGCGATTGCCGCGCTTGCCGTCGCAATCCTGGTCGGGCACGGCGGCGCCGGCGCACAACGGATCGCGCTGGTCGCTTCCGCGCTTGACGCCGGCTCGCCGCAACCGGTGCGCGGCCGGCAGACCGCACCGCCGCGGATCGACGCCGATGCCGCAATTCGTCAGCTCGCGCAGGCTATACGCGGCGTGGCTCAGGAGCAGCAACAGATAACGTCCCGGATGGCCGCTGTTGAACGCAATCTGGACGACATGACCGGCTCCATCACCCGGCAGAATGAGGCGGTGAAAGCCGCGCCGGCGGCGGTCGCTTGGCCGGCCCCGAATACATCGACGCCGGAGACGATCGCCGCCGCTATGGCGCCGCCAAACCTCCCTGCGCCGGCCACCACATCGGTCCCCACGCCGGCTACCACCCCGCCGACGGGCGGCTACGGCGCCGACGTCGGCGGCGCGTCGTCGATCAAAACCCTGCATGCACGCTGGACCGTGTTGCAAGCGGCACATCCGCAGTTGTTTGAAGGTTTGCGGCCGGGCGTAACGGTGCGCGACAATCCCCGTTCCAACCGGCTGGAATTGCGGCTGGTGGTCGGGCCGCTTCCGACCGCCGAGGCGGCCGCGCAATTGTGCATTTCGCTGGCGGCCATGCGGGTCGGTTGCCAGCCGACCATGTTCGACCACCGGCTCGCATTGCAGTGAGACCGTAACAAGCCGTTGCTTGGACCGATTTGAATTTATGCCTGAACGGGTATAAACACGGAGGTCCAACGAATGGCCAAGCTACCCGGCGAAAAACAGCCCAAGCCGGTGCGCTGGGTTGGTAGCAGCAAAGAGGACCTGAGCGGTTTCCCGCAGGAGGTGCGGCGACGGGTCGGCGGCGCTTTGTGGGAGGCGCAAATCGGCAGTAAGGCTGCCTACGCCAAACCACTGAGGGATTCGGCGGCGCCGGTGTGCTGGAAATCGTTGACGACTTTGATGGCGACACTTACCGAGCCGTCTATACGATCCGTTTCGCCAATGCCGTCTATGTGCTGCACGCCTTCCAGAAGAAGTCCAAACGGGGCATTGCAACGCCGAACGCGGAACTGGACTTGATCGAGCGACGGCTCAAGCGCGCGCGAGAGGATTACCAGCAATGGTCAAAAAACGAGAAGCCAAAATCCCGGTGACCGCCGGTAGCGGCAACGTGTTTGCCGACATGGGTTTGCCGGAGCCTGAGGAGGAGCTCACCAAGGCGCAGCTTGCGAGCCACATTCGGCAAGTCATCAAACGCCGGCGTCTCACCCAGCTCGCCGCAGCCGCGCTCATGGGGATCGATCAACCGAAGGTATCGGCGCTCCTGAACGGGCGGCTGATGAATTTTTCCAGCGAGCGACTGATGAGACTTCTCACCGCGCTCGGCCAGGACGTCGATATCACCGTCAAGGACAAACCGCGTCGTCGCATGCAGGGCCGCATCCGCGTTGTCGGCGAGGCCGCGTGAGGGGCGGTAATGAGCAGATATAGTGCGCGATATCCGGTGACAAATTTGTCAGTCTCGTGGTTATGGATTCCGGGCTCGCGCATCCACGCGACCCGGAATGACGAGTGAACATGCGCCGCCCGCTTTTTCTGCCGACTGCGCGCCAGACCAACTGGCTTTTGATCGTCGCCTTCCTCGCGCTCGGCGAGGCGATGTATTTGCGCTATCACGTCATGGAAAACTCAACCGTGTCGCTTGCCTGCCAAGGCGGGCTCGCGACCTGGCTTTGTGACGCGTTCCGGCTCGTCAATGTTTTGTACCCGTACCAGGTTTTCGGCGGCGTCGCGCTGGCGGCAGCGCTGCTTCATCTGCTGCGGCCATCGATCGTTTTGGCGACGGTGGCGCTGGCCGCGGCTGCGCTCGGCGTGGTGTTGCACAATGCCGATCTGTCGGCGCTCGCCGCCGGACTGCTTATCTTGAGCCTGGCACGTCCGGCGCTGACGACCGTGTGAAAATCAGCATGGCAGCGAGTGCCAGCGCCGCGGCGCAGAACCAGACCGCCTGCCAGTTGGCGAAGGTTTCGTTGAAAAGAATGTAGACGGCGGACGCGGCGAGCACGGCGCCCGCCAAAGTTTCGGCGACGCGACGCACCCCGCCGGTGCGCGGCATCGATGCGACGACGACCAGAAACGGAATTGTGGCCGCGGTCAGCGGTGCAAACGGTATGTCGCGGTAGCGCGGATCGAAGACGAGACCGAGCGCCGCTTCGAGCGCAAACAGCGTCAAAGCGATCAGCGTTCCGCCAAGTAGCCAATCGAGCGCCTCGCGGCGCTCGCCGGCGCGATGCAAAAGCGCGGCGAAGCCTGGCGGCGGCCGCCCGGCGCCGCATGCCGCCGCGCAGACGATCGGCGCCGCCGCGGCCACGGCAGCGAAGGCGATCGAACGAAGCCAACTGCCGACGCTGAAGCTGTCGATGATCGCCATTTCCAGCGTCCAGCCGAACAGGATCGCTGGAAGCAACGTGAGCACAGCGATGCGCGGCCACAGCACCGGCGAAAGTTTATTTTTGCGTCCGGTCAAGAACGCGCCGGCAAACGCCAGCGCGGCGACGATCACGCCGGCCAGCGCTTGCGCGACCCAATACGGATGGTCGGAGACCGTTCCGCCGGCCAACGGAAACTTCGGTCCGCCGGCGCCGCGATCGAAAATTCCCCAATAGCCGCCGACCGCGCCTTCGAGCGCGCGTTTCCATGGCTGGTCGAAAGCCTCGATGACGTTGAGCCGAAACTTGTCATGCTGCGCCAGCGCCAGCGTCTCGATGACGGCACGCGCCTGGTTCGAAGGCGAGGGCCTGGCGCCTTCGCGCATCCGGCCGGCGCTCGGCCAGCCGAACTCGCCGATAACGATGTCCTTGCCGGGCATCGCGGCGGCGACTTTGGCGCGGATGGCGGCGACATGCGCGGCCGCCCGCTCCGCCGGGATCGGAAAGTCCTCCCAATAGGGCAGGATATGGATGGTGACAAAATCGACGGCGTTCTGCAGGTCGGGATAGCGCAGCCAGAATTCCCAGACATCGGCGTAGGTGACCGGCACCGCGACCTGCGCCTTGATGTGGCGAATGATCGACGCGAGGTCGTTTGCCGTCATCTCGCCGCGCAACAGCACCTCGTTGCCGATCACCATGGCGATCATGACGTCCGGGTAGGCCTTGGCGAGCGCGATCGAGGTTTCAACCTGGCGCCTGGTTTTCTCGGGATCGCTGGAAACCCAGACACCGTGCATCACTTTGAGGCCATGGCGGCGGGCGCTGGCAAGCACGCTCTCAGCGCCGTCATCGACCGAGTAGGTGCGAACGCAGCCGGTATATTTGGCGAGGAAGGCAATATCCTCCTCGATCTGCCAGGGCTCGACGCGGGTGCCTTCGACCAACGGGTCTTGGCTGCCGCGGAAGGGTGCGTAAGAGACGCAATAGAGCTTATCGGCGGCGGCGGTCGGCAACGACGGCAGCTCGACCGGAGCGCCGAGCCACCACCACGCGACAGCGATGAGAACGGCCGTCAGCGCAAGAAAGCCGAGCGCCGAGCCGAGCGTGGATGAGTTTGGCGTGCCGGACACCCTCTGCCATTAACCTTGCCGGCGTCCGCTGCCAAGATCGCGCCCAAGATCGATGGCCGTGGCACGTTCGGCGCTGGACAAACCACTGCGGTTGGGCTGTTGTCAGCACCCGGAATTTAGTCGCAATGACGGCCCAATTGCCTGCTGAGTAAGCCTTTCAGTTCGCATCGGCCAATATGCGTTAAGTGGAACATGTCGCATCGCGCGTTCAGGATTGCCGGCGGAGTTTGCGCCGTCGTTTTGTTGTTAGCGGCCGCCATCGGCCCTCTCGCCTCCTCCGCCTTCGCGCAAAGTAAAGACGCTAAACCGGCCGACAAAGCCGCACCGGCCGGTCAAGAAGCCGGCAAAGACGCGAATAAAGTCGACGAATACGCCGAAGCGCAACGCGCGCTCAACGGACCGGCGGGCAACCCGGAATGCGTTTGGCTTGGCCGCCGCGTGGTCGGCCTGTTGTGGCGAGACGATCTCGATACCGCTTTCCGGCATCTCGATCTTTACGACCGTTTTGGCTGCCCGAGCGCCCATATCCAGGTGTCGTTTCGCTGCCTGATCCAGCACGGAAACAACATCGACCCGAAGGCCGCCGACACGCTTAACGCCCGCGTTCAGGCGTGCTGGATCAACCCGGCGGCTCCGGTCATTCCGGCTCCGGCCGCGGCCGTCGCCGCGCCTGCGGCCGCCAGCCACTAACGTGTGAACCGGACCGGCACGTGCACGCCGCAACAAAAAAAGCGGAACAAAAAACCGCTGTCTTGAATTTGCCACCACCGGGGACTACGTGTTGAGCCACCGCTCATCGGTCGCCTATTTCCTACCTATCGCCGCGCCTTGGGGACAGGTTCGGCCATCCATCTCATTGCCCCGCTTGGTTGTACTGTAATGCGCACCGTCGCAGCCGTGCTCGCGCTTGTAGCGTGCGTGCATGCCGGCTTGTGGGCCTTGCTACGGACTTCGGTAACGGCTCCGGACGTTACTGGACAGCTGGCCAGCGTTTCCTATGCGCCATTCGTCAATTCCAAGCATCCCGACTATGGCGACCGCCCGACCGCCGAGCAAATTCGCGCCGACCTGAAGGCGATAGCCCCCTACACGCGGGCGATCCGTACCTATTCCTCCACCGGCGGCGCCGAACTCATCCCGCCGATCGCCGCCGAGTTCGGGCTGAAAGTCGCGGTCGGCGCCTGGATCGACAAAAATCAGGAGCGCAATGAGCGGGAAATCCGCTCGGCGCTCGAACTCGCCCACCAAAACAGCAACGTCAACGCGATCTTCGTCGGCAACGAGACGGTGTTGCGTAACGAAACCAGCGTGGGCGATCTCATCAAGCTCATAAAAAGGGTGAAAAGGGTCAGCCCAGTCCCTGTAACAACAGGGGAAATCTGGTCGGCGTGGGTCGACCATCCAGAGCTGGTATCGGCGGTCGATTTCATCGCCGCGCATATCCTGCCCTACTGGGCCGGCCTTGACGCCTCCCACGCGGTCGACAACACGATCGAAACCTACGACCAATTGCGCCGCTTATACCCGGGCAAGCGGATCGTGATTGCCGAGTTCGGTTGGCCGAGCGCCGGCTATAATTTCCGCGACGCCAATCCCGGCCGTATGAAGCAGGCGGCGATTATCCGCGACTTCGTCTCCCGCGCCGAGGCCTATGGCATCGACTACAACGTCATCGAAGCCATCGATCAGCCCTGGAAAACCATGGAAGGCGGAGTTGGGCCCTATTGGGGTCTGCTCGACGCCTCCCGGCACGCGAAATTCGCCTGGACCGGGTCGATCACCAATCCCGATTATCTCAAGCGCGCCGGGCTTGCCGTCCTGCTCGGATTGCTGCTGTCGCTGCCGATCCTGGCGATGAGCGGGGTAACCGCCGCGCAGGCGCTCACGCTTGCCATCTCCGCCAACCTGGTCGGCGCCTGGTGCACGGCCATCGTGGCGTTCTGGACCAACCGCTATTTCGTACCAGGCGCGGCGTTCGCGCTCGGGTTCGGCATCGTGCTGCTGATCCCGCTGGTCGCCATCGCCTTCGCGCGTATCGAGGAAATCGCCGCGGTCGCTTTCGGCAGCCGTCCGCGCCGGCTGGCGGTCGCGCCGCCGCTCGTACCGGAAGCTTATGCGCCGAAAGTCTCGATCCACATTCCGGCCTATTGCGAGCAACCGGACATGCTCAATGCGACGCTCGATGCCGTCGCGCGGCTGGAATATCCGAATTTCGAATGCGTGCTGGTGATCAACAACACGCCCGATCCCGCGTTATGGCGGCCGGTCGAGGAGCATTGCGCCACGCTCGGCGAGCGCTTCAAATTCCTCCGGGTCGAGAATCTCACCGGCTTCAAGGCCGGCGCGCTACGCCTGGCGCTCGCGCATACTGCGCCCGACGCCGAGATCATCGGCACCATCGATTCCGATTACGTGGTCGAAGCCGACTGGCTCAAGGACCTGGTGCCGATGTTCGCCGATCCGCGCGTCGGCTTCGTGCAGTCGCCGCAGGATCACCGCGACGGCTCCCGCACCCTGATGCATCGCGCCATGAACGCCGAATACGCCGGCTTCTTCGACATCGGCATGGTGCAGCGCAACGAATTCAACGCCATCGTCATGCACGGCACGATGGTGCTCATTCGCCGCGCGGCGATGGAAAACGTCGGCGGCTGGTCGAGCGATACCATCGTCGAGGACACCGATCTCGGGCTCATCATGCTCGAACATGGCTGGCTCGCGCATTACACCAACCGCCGCTACGGCTATGGCCTGTTGCCCGACACGTTCGAAGCCTACAAGCGCCAGCGCCAGCGCTGGGCGTTCGGCGGCTACCAGCTCGTGTGCAAGCACTGGCGCCATATGCTGCCCTGGTCGCAGACGCTCTCGCGCGAACAGAAACGCGAGTATGGGCTGGGCTGGCTCAACTGGCTCGGCGCCGAGAGCGTTGGCGTCGTCGTCGCGCTGCTGAACATCGCCTGGGTGCCGGTGGTGGCGTTCGCCAACATCGCGGTGCCCGACAAGATCCTGACGGTGCCGATCTTCGCCGCCTTTGTCGTATCAGTCGCGCATTTCGCCGCGCTCTACCGGTTGCGCGTGCGCATACCGCCGGCGCAAATGCTCGGCGCCGTCTGCGCGGCGATGTCGATGCAATGGACCGTCGCACGCGCGGTCGGTACCGGCGCGCTACGCTCGCGCCTGCCGTTCCTGCGCACCGCCAAGGGCGGCGCCACCCGCAAGGGTGAATTCCCGGCATTCTGGGAGGCGGTTATCGTCGCCTTGTTGTGGATCGGCGCGGTGACCTTGGTGGCGATGAACTACAAGCAAGTGCACGAGATCAACATCTTTGCCCTGGTGCTGATGGTGCAAAGTCTGCCGTTCCTGTCGGCGGTGGCGATCGCGGCCATCGAAGGCACGCGCTTTAATACGTTCGCCTATTGGCGCGGCGTCGAAGCCCGCTTTACCGATTTGCTGCCGCGGCCGAAAATCGTCGCTGAGGTGCCCAAGCTGCCGGCCGAGAACCGTGTCGAGGCGGCGCAATAAGGCGCCTTATCCCGCCAGCGCCGTTTCCGCCAATTTCACCCAGAACGACGTCCCGACCGGGATCGCTTCGTCATTGAAGTTGTACGCCGGGTGATGCAGCGCCGCGCTGTCGCCGTTGCCGAGCCAAATGAATGCGCCCGGCCGTTCCTCCAGCATGTAGGCAAAGTCTTCGCCGCCCATCACCGGCGGGGTACCGGTTCTGACCTTGTCGCCGCCGGCGATGTCGCGCGCCACCGACGCGGCGAAATCGGTCTGCCGCTCTTCGTTGACCAGGATCGGATAACCGGGCGTGTAAGTGAGCTTCGCCGTCGCGCCGTAAAGCCGCGCGGTGCCTTCGACCACCTCGCGCACCCGCTTTTCGAGCAAACTGCGGACTTTGGGCGACAGGCTGCGCGCGGTCCCGCGCAGGCGGGCGTTAGTCGGAATGACGTTGTCGGTCTGGCCGGCCTCGAACACGCAGATCGAAACGACGGCGGCCTGGAGCGGATCGACATTGCGCGCCACGATCGACTGCAATTGATTGACGATCTGCGCCCCGACCAGAACCGTATCGACGCCGTAATGCGGCCAGCCGGCATGGCCGCCGACCCCCTCAAGCTCGATGTCGATGGTATCGGTCGAGGCCATCATCGGTCCGGAGCGGATGGCGAATTCGCCGACCGGCAAGCTTGGCGCGCTATGCATGCCGAACACTTTCTGGATGCCGAAGCGGTCGAGCAGACCGTCGCGGATCATGGCGCGCGCGCCGGCGCCGCCCTCTTCCGCCGGCTGGAAAATGACGATCGCGGTGCCGGCGAAATTACGCGTATCGGCGAGATATTTTGCGGCGCCCAGCAGCATGGCGGTGTGGCCGTCATGGCCGCAGGCGTGCATCTTGCCCGGCACCGTCGATTTATACGGCAAATCGGTCGCTTCCTGGATCGGCAGCGCATCCATGTCGGCGCGCAGTCCGACCACCTTGTCGCCGGCCTTGCGGCCACGGATGACGCCGACCACCCCGGTGCGTCCAAGCCCGGTAACGACGTCGTCGCAGCCGAAAGCCTTGAGCTTGTCGGCAACCGAGGCCGCCGTGCGGTGCACCTCGTAGAGGAGTTCCGGATGGGCATGAAAATCATGCCGCCAGCCGGCGATCTCGGCCTGCAAATCGGCAACGCGGTTGACAATCGGCATTGCGGGTCTTCCTCGCGCCGTTCGGGCGCTTTCGGCCCCAGAGCCTAGCAAATCGGGCCGCGGCTGGCGAACCGGGCGCGGCAGGCTGGTAACCCGCGCGACTTTTGAGTATTGAGTGCGCGCACGAGCGCGTAGCTCAGTCGGTAGAGCACGTGACTTTTAATCACGGGGTCGTGGGTTCGATTCCCACCGCGCTCACCAACAAAATCAATTACTTAACTGGAAAATAGCTCATCACTCGCTAGGCTTCGTGTCTGCAATATGTCTGCAAAACGATTGCCGCGCGTCTAATGCGGTTTCCATCAACGATGGCCACCAGCGATCAAATAAATGCTCATGAGCTGGTTGGCGAGCAGCACCGAGAGCAAGTCTTCCATCTTTGAAACATCCACGCGATCCTGCTTCCACGCGATATCAGCGGCGTCCAATGCGTCAAAGTATGGCACGCGATTATCGACAATCTGTTCGGGGATCGTCGGTGTGCCGGCCAGCACCCGACCGATCTTTATCGACATTGCACCATATGAGGTCATCCTTGCGGTTCGTCCATTACCGTCCGCAAACGGATGAATCCAGTTTAGTCGCCACATAAGATATGCCGCAATGTGGATGGCTGTTGTGCTCTGCCAGCGATCATTTACATAATCGCACATGCTTTCGATGAGTTCAGGAACTAGGTGGGCCCCGACGGGGGTATGCTTACTCCCTTGAATTTCGACACCGGCTGGCCGCCATAGTCCAGCATAGGCGCTGATGCCATTCAGCGCTTCTCGGTGGAGCGAAAGAATTGTCGAGGGTCGGAGCTTGAATTTTTCAGAATCCCGCTCAATCGCGGTTTCGATTATTCGAATGCCAAGATCGTATTGGCGGAGGCCGTTTTTTGCCTCGGCCTCCGCTTTTAATTGCGGATCAAGAATCAGATCAGGCTCAAGCGCCCGACTGTGCCTTTGCTCTGGCTCAGTCACCGCTCTTTTCTTCGGCAAGCCGTTCGGCCTGCTCGTCAACCATTTCGCGCGTAATGCGGGAATTCTCAAAAGCGGTGTTGCCGAAGGCAAAGCTTCGCCGCTGCTCCTCCCGATCTTTATCGGTGGACCGGATCGCCTTTGTGGCCTCGATCAGTTCCTTCAGGGCGCCTGGCATAGTGCTTCTTCCTTGGTTGAGCCTGAATATAGCCCCTGATTCTAGTAGCCGCCACCTTAACCTTTGATAACCAGCCTACGCGGAACAGCGGCCACTCAGGTCCCAGCGACGCGACATTCCGGCGCTGGCGCTGCTTAAGCGGCGTTTCGTGCTTTGGCCTCTCGCGCTTCAAGCCACGTCTTGACACTGACGCGCCGATACAGGATGCGCCGCCCTAGCCGCGTCACTGGCGGGCCTTTCTTATCGATGCGCCAGCGTTGGAGCGTCTTGATACAGACGCCTAGATTGGCCGCTAGCGCTTCTTCAGATTCATATTCAGTGAGGATCGATTGTTCTGCCATGTCCGCCTCCGTCGTATCGGATGGGCACTACAGGACAATCGCGCGCTCAACATTGGAGGAAAGGTCAGCCGAGCATTCCTCCAATGAAAATTGGACGCTCTTGTGAGACAACAAACTGACAATACGGAGAAACAAGCATGAAGGCCGAAGGCTTCCACACTTTAAGTGCACTTTGCCGGCTCGTTGGCCGCAATAGAAACGCGCTCGTTTACGCTGCGAAGCGTGGCGACCTTGGAGAGCCCCGACTGATCGGCCGCCGCAAGTTCTACAGCCTTGCTGCGGTTGAGGCCCACTATGGCAAGCCAGCGACCGCTGTACAGCAGCAAAGGGCCACCGCACCACGACGCTCAATTAGCGAAATTCTAATGGAGTTGACACCGCTGATTAGAAAACTCGCCATCTCGCAGCGCGATGCGCAGTGGCACAACTGCTTAATTGAGCAGGGCATCGAACAATTTAAAGCACCGGAGCGAGCATGACCGACATATCAGAAGTGAGCCCGCATATTCGTCGCGGCGAAATCACCCATCAAATGAAACGCCTCGCACTGGAAGGCCAAAAGATCATGACTGCGGCGCAAAGCATCGAACGCGCGCTCGCAACGTTCCAAGACAACCTAGACAATCTCTATGACGTGATCGTGCGGTTGGAATGTTCTTGCGGTTTCCCGGTTCCGTCAAAGAGTGACCTACAGCGCCTTGTTTCGATCGAGGTACTGAGACAGTTGCAAGAAAACGCCATCCTGTTTTTGCCCCCGGCAGATTTTGACGCGACGATCGCGGGGAAGTCCCCACCGCTGCCCGCCGCTGCGCACACGCTCATTGTTGAGTTAAACGCTGCCTTTCAGAAATCCATTGAAACGGAAGATGCCGCCATTCGTCGCGCCATCACCGGCGAACTATCCACCTCGCTTTATCGCAATTCAAACTGATGGAGATACCTATGCCTATTGAACCGACAGCCAGAGAAATGGCGCAAATAAAATTCGAGCTTGGTATGGGCGAGGAACCGCCGCCTGTTGCAAAGACCGATCCTGATGCGCCGAACACGGCATTTCACACGCCCGTTTACAGCGACGCTCAAGCTGAAAGCATACGCGACGATATTATCCGGCTTAATAAGGATCAGCCGCCAGAGGTGCTGGCGCGAAAGCTGGCGGACTTCGATCGCGCTGCAAAGGCTGATGGCGTGGCCGTTGACGAGCTGGTCGATCCTGAGGTTAGAGCCGCCTTTAAAGAAGCGGGCCTTAAGCCAGACCCGTCGCCTCTCGACTACAAATTTGAGGTGTCGGTGGAGCTCAAGGACCTCCCGGCGGACAGTATAGCTAATGCCGCGCACGTAACGACTACGCTCATGAGCGAGCTTGGCGTCCCTGCCGCCGTGGGGAACAGTCTGATATCGCGCATAGTCGAGATCGGAGCTTTCCAAAAGACCGCGACGCCGGAGCAACGACAAGCCTGGAAAGACCAACAAGAAAGTCTCGGCTTGAAGATTTTTCATTCCAAAGCCGCGCTGGCCACCGTCCATGCCAAGGCTGCGCGGATGTTAGGCAAAGCCAGCGACAATCAATTTACCCGCGATTTAAAAGCGTCGCTGGTCATGTCCGATATTACTTTTCTTTCGTCTTTGGCCACGCACGCGGACATCGCCGACACACTGATAAAAAAGGCGCGCGAATGATTTCACGAATTCACGGCGCTACTTCTCCAAGGTCGCCGTGAGTGTATGGCAGCGCGGATGGCTTGTTTTACGGAGCAGCCATCCGTGCGCCGACAATCTGAGAGTGAAGCAATGAAAGAATTTGTTATCAAATCAAACCAAGTGCGACGGGACAGCTTTGATTTTGTCGATGATGGCAAAATTATTGGCGAGGTTTGGTTACTCCATCACAGCGAGATTTGCGAGCTTGGCTACGTTACTCCCCCTGCCTTTCGCGGGCAGGGCGTTGCGACTTTGTTGGTGAAGGCGATGTGTGACCACGCATTCGGGAAAACCGACGCCCAAATAATCGAAGCTTTTCCCGCGGCAACAAATAAAGCCTCGATCAGAGTGTTGGAGAAAAACGGATTTCAACCGGCGGCAGAACACAAGGAAGGAATTGAAGGGCTCACACATTATTCGTTGTCAAAGGCCGATTGGCTGAAAACTCAGCCCGTAGGAAGCTCACCGGCGGGTTATTCCGACCCGCCCGCTACATCCATATCCCCGGAAAAATAATGAACGCCCTTGTTCCCACAGATGAGGCCGAAGATTTTGGCCCCGCTATGTCGGCGTGTCTGCCGAAAGAGCGCGCGTTCGTCCTCGTTTTGCTGGAGGGCAAGAGTGGCGCACAGGCGGCGCGCGAAGCTGGCTATGGTGCGCAGGATGGAACGTCCACCGCCGAAACGATGGCGCGCATCGCACACCGGACACTAGGGCGCGGCAGGGTAATCGATGCCTTGGCCGAACAATCCCGCAAGACAATCCGCTCGCTAGCTCCGGTTGCCATCCAGGCCGTGCGCGATGTGCTTACAACTACGAACCACAAGGATCGCGCGAAAGTCGCGTTGAACCTTATCGAGCGAGTTGATCCGACCGTCACGCGCGTTGACGCTCACGTGACGCACGAGATTGTAGATCACCGCAAGGATGCTTTGGAGCAATTGCGTTCGCTGAAAGCTCTAGGCGTCGCCCGCGAGAAACTAGAGGAACTTTTTGGATTTACCGGGCTCCCGATGCTCGAAAAGCAACTAGCGGAGCAAGACGCCAAGCAGCCGATCGATGCCGACTTTACGGTTATCGATGACCTTGATGCTTCGATCGAAAAAGAAATGAGCGACCTATGAGCGCAGTTCACATCAAGCCAGAGGTTGACACTGTACCCGTCGATAGCATTGGCAAGCATCTGAAAAAGCTGCACACGACCACGGAATATTTGCAACGTTACTGCCGCTGGAACTACTACAAGCCCCATCCCGACACGCAGCTTGTCTTTCACAATTCCCACGCTGACGAACGATCAATCATCCTTGGCTCACAGCAGGGAAAGACGACTGCAGCCGGATTTGAAATGGCGTTCTCAGCGGTTGATTTGTGGCCAGCTTGGCACACGGGGCGTCATCCAAAGCCGCCGAACATCGAACGGGCCGCCAAATTCATTGGCTGGTACGCGAGTGTCAGTAGCCAGAACGTCAGAGACGGCGCGCAGGAAAAGCTCCTTGGCAACATCGCTCAGAAGGATGGTTTAGGCACCGGCGCAATCCCGGTCGACTACATCGAAGGCATCACTATGTCGCGCGGTATCAGTAATTTTGTCGATACAGTCACCGTGCGACGCGAGACAGGCGGTATCGCTCTGTTGCAGAGCAAGACATACGAACAAAGTGTGCTGAGCTACCAGGGCACGCCGGTTGATTTGTCGTGGGTGGACGAAGACCCCGGCTATGATGACCGTATCTATAATGAGCTACTGGCCCGCACCATTTCGACTAATGGCCGGATCATCGTTTCGCTCACGCCGATGCTTGGCCTTACGCCGATCCGAAAGCGGTTTGTCGATAACGTCGGCAATCCGAAAATCTTTCAGGTACGCGGCGGTATCGAACAAGCGTTGCATATCAGCGCCGAACGTCGTGCCGATATTATAGCGAGCATTCCAGAACGCGAGCGTGCTGCCCGTGTCTATGGCCAGGAACAAATGGGCGAGGGTGCGGTTTTCACGACACCGATTGCGAGCATCACGTTTGACCGGGCAACCGAGACGTTCCCCCCACACTGGCCCATCATCAATGCATGCGATTTTTCACATGGTGGAATGTCAAGTCAAAGCCATCCGTTCGCCTATGTGTCAGCCGCGCGTGATCCTGCCACTGGCACGATCTACATATTCGACGCCAAGAAATTCTTTCAAATGCTTCCCGAACAGCACGTGGCGAAGATCAAGGAAAGCAAGGTTTGGGACGCTCCGTGGCTGTGGCCTCACGATGGCTCACAAGTCGCGCAAGCCGGTACGGGCGAGACAATTTCGAGAATGTATCGCCGCTTAGGTCTGCCCTTACGGAATGAACACACAACGTTTTCGGATAAGGATGGCGGCGGCTACTCATTTGAAGCGGGCATTGCCCTCTTAGAACAAAAATTTGCCAATGGGACATTGTTAATCGCTCGGCATCTGCATGACGTTTTCATTGAGTACCAGAATTATCACTACAAAGACGGCAATGTTGTCAAAGAAGACGACGACCTTTTAAGCGCAATCCGCCAAGTCGTGATGGGCATTCGTTACGCAAAGGCTCTCGATAGCGGCGGAGGTGTGTTCGATCGAATGTACGCGCGGAATGACCGGCCACAGATTGCCGATGGTGTGACTTTCCCGCTCTTTGGCCGCTGAGCAACGGAGAATGACATGAGCAATGACAAACCTGTCGATAAGACACGGGAAAAATATCGACCGATCAATGATCCTTCCTACCGTGGGGTTGATCCTAACCGCCCGGTCACGCGCGACCCGAAAAATCGCCATCGACATGGGCCACAGCACGCAATAGCCGAAGGGACCACCTTCGATCCGTTTGACCCCTCAAGGGGCGACAGATGAGTTTCAGCAATCCACCGTTGCTGTCAGAACTGGCCAGCGCATTAAAGACGCTTGGCGCTGACGACGCTGTGGCGTTGTTGCTCCTAAAACACTACGTCGGACATAAAACGACGCGTGCGCGTGTGGCAGATGAATTTCGCACAGCGGCACTAATCGGGGAGGTAGAGGCAAATCAGATTTGCTTGCAATCGAGTGTGTTCCTTTGGTCGAACATCCCGGCCATGGACAAGATTACCGCGTTACGTCGAATGACCGTCGAAAACGGGTGCACCGCTGCGGAAGCCGACACCGCTTCGCACTTGGCCGACGCACTAGCAGCAAAACGTGCAAGTCAGTAGGGCGTCACCTGTAGGAGAGCGGAAAATGTTGAAGTGTAATGAGCGAGAACGATTGGCCGGTTTCCGCCGCCGTCTATTTGGCACAGCCCGAACCTGCGCCTTTAGAGCTACCTAATGATGCACTTGCTACTGCGATTAGAACGACCTGGCGTAGAGAACATCCGAATTATTGGTCGGAAATCCATGGCCGTTACGCCAAAATGGCGATCGAGGATGCAATCAAATGCATTAGTGCGGGCTACTCGTCACCCAGCGCACGCCCATGCGTTGTGAAGTGAAGTTGAACTGAGGCGAAAATGATAATGAAAAAGGGCCACCGTACGGCGCTAGCTATGGCTGCGAAGGGCTTTCGCGTATTCCCCTGCAAGCCGAACTCCAAAGAGCCCGCCTGCCGTTGGCGGCAGGAGGCGACCACTGATCCGGCCGTGATCCGGGGATGGTCGCCTGAAGTGAACTATGGCGTTGCAATGGACGCTGAGCATTTTGTGCTCGATCTTGACTGCAAGGGAAATACGAATGGCCGTGACACCCTTGGCGGTTTGGAAATCGACTATGACGCCATGCCTGCGACGTTCGCCGTCAGGACGCCTAGCGGCGGGGAGCATCTGTATCTCATCGGCAACGCGCCGAACTCGGTTCGCAAGAAGGAGTTAGTCGGCGCGATCGACGTGCGCGGCGATGGTGGCTATGTGATTGGCCCCGGCTCGATGATTGACGGCAAGCCGTACGAAATCATCGAAGACCATGAAATTGCGGCGGCACCAGATTGGCTGTTGAAGCTTGCGGCGAAGACAAGCGTTGAGCCAGCGAAGCGTGATCCAAACATCGAACTCGATACGCCTGGCGAAATCAGCCGGACCCGGAATTATCTGACTTCGGCCGTCGCGCAAGGCGACGTGGCAATCGAATTCTGTGGCGGCAACGATCGAACCTACAAACTCTTTAACGCCGCGCTGGATCATGTATCGCCAGAGGTTGCTTATGACCTTGTGGCCGAGGTTTGGAACCCGGCTTGTGTGCCGCCGTGGAGCGATGGCGAACTGCGGGCCATTTGCGCCAGCGCCGTCGCATATCGTCAAAATGAAATCGGCTCGTCCGCAAAGCCGACAACAGCAGAGGCGTTTAGCGAAGCATTGGCCAATCTTCCGGCAGTCATCCAGCCCTCATCCGTCTCACAGGGGATGGCTCAACAAATCTTCTTTTCTGATCTTCTGACCCGGCGGGTTGAGCCGGTTGAGGAAATTATTCCCGGCCTGGTCGAAAAGGGAATTGCCACGATGCTCTCAGGCCCCGGTGGCACTCACAAATCGCGCGTAGCCTTGCAATGGGGTCATTGTATCGACGCTGGCATTCCGATTTTCGGGCGGCCCGTCATGCAATCAAAGACTATCTATCTCGATTACGAGAACGGTGTGTCGGAAATGACCCGCCGCACCCAAAAGATGAACGCGCGGCTAAAGCTTCCTTCCGCTGACGGTCAATTGTTTGACTTGAAAAGATACGGAACGCCGATGGCGACCGTAAGTGAGAGCGAGATTGAAAAACTGCCGTGGTACGATTGGCTAGAGAACTACCTGTGCAAGATCAGCGGGCACAAATTCATCGTGGCCGACAGCACGTACAATATTTTGCGCTTCACCGGACAAGCGAAGATCAACGAAACGATGGTCAAGGAAGCCATCAACCTACTCGATAACTTTTGCACTAGCACAGACAGCACGATGCTTTTCCTGTGGCATCCTTCACAGGCTGGGCAAGAGCGTGGGGACGCAAGCGGATGGAGCGTGGCTTGGCACAATGCTCCGCGCGCTAGGCTTAGCCTTACCAAAGATCGGGAAACGCCCGACGCATTCAAGCTGAAAGTCGAGAAGCGCAACAATGGCCCGGAAGGTGCGGAATTGATGCTGCACTGGCGCGATGGCGTACTATTGCCGCTCTCTGAAATAGACGGCGCACAGCAAGCCACGCTCTTGTTTGAGGCGTGTATTTCAGCCGCGCTCAAAGCCTACGAATTTGATGCGCCAATTCAAAAGCAGAAGCATGTTGAAAACTGGCTGCTAATCGAAATCGAAAAACTCGCGGGCTTTAAGCCAAGCCAAAAACAAATCAAGGATCAGC
This sequence comes from Xanthobacteraceae bacterium, assembly GCA_035532335.1. Classification (GTDB taxonomy): domain Bacteria; phylum Pseudomonadota; class Alphaproteobacteria; order Rhizobiales; family Xanthobacteraceae; genus BOG-931. Next base: position 21,420 of record DATKRE010000107.1, read on the forward strand.
TTGCAACGGCGATGGGAAAAGGCCGGCTGCGATACCTAAAGGGCTTCGGCAAGCAGACTGCGGGATATTATCCGCCCGAGACTGATCCCGAGATGCTTCGCTTGATCGGCGTTGATACCGCGAAAGACCAAAAGCAACGTCCCGTCGCAGTCAATCAAGATGAAAGTGTCAGTTCGCCTACGAGGGCAAGACCAGTGTTTTAAAATTGATGCCTCTGCATTTTGGTCATTTCTTCGGCAGGCAGCGCTGCGGGCAAACGAAAAAAATCAAACAGTTCATAAAGTGGAATGATCAATCTGCCGACAAGCTCCGGAAGACTCGGTCTGATTTGATCGGCCTGAACTGCAACGCTGTTTCTAAACGTATTCTGTTGTGCATGATGCTGGTCAGCAAACAATAATCGGGAATGATCCAAGCTGATGATGCTTCGTCCGGCAAGACCTGTCCATTCAACAATCATGGTAACGTTCGCAGCTGGGTCTCCAAGCTCAGAGGCCATGTTTGAGGCATGAAGTAGCGCCTCGCCAACCCGCCATGCCGGTAGTGTAATATCAAACGCGCTTCGCGGCGGGCCATGGCGGGCCTCATCCTCTTGATGACCTCTAATCAAGAAAAAATTTCCGTCGGGCGATGCTCTCCAGAAATCATTATGTGCGGGCCCATGATCGGCGCCGTCGCGCGCCATCCAACATTCGACAGCTCCGTTGTGGATATAGGGCGCAATCTCCTGCCTGCGCATGACAGTGAATTCGGGCCAGCCCGTGTGCCGAACCGTAGCGCGCCCAAGAGCCTCAACTAACGCCGCCATTCCTAAGTGAGCAAGATTGCCGCTCAACCGGTACGAGACGGCAAAATGTCCGTTTGGAAAATTGATCGAACCTCCTGCCGCAGCTGTAGCTACCAATTGCGCCCAACGCACCATCGAGCTTTCAAACCAATTCGTCGCTATTGCGAGGTCATCTTCCTGCGGCTCCGCCCCGGTGCCGCCCTGCAGGATAGTTCTCATCTGATCAACAAGCTGATCTCTAGCATTCGAAATGCAACGGCGGATCAGATCGTCCCATTCGCGGCCAGTTTGCGGACCCTCGCTTTGTGGGCCCGGACGGCGAATGTAGTAGGTGTTTTGCCTTACAATTTGCCCGTTGGGCCCATCTCTCTTTGCTTTAATTGGTACGTGATGGCCCCCGGGAACTGAAACGATTGGATATTGCAGCCCATCGGGACCCTCGACGATGTTCAAATCGCAATGAAAAGTGGGCTCAGCGTATCCGTTCACCACAGCGTTGATTGTATCTGGCGTGTAATCTGCAAGGTTTGCTGGCCTGTTAGGCGAGGCCTGCACCCCTTGTGCGGTTTGAATAAGGCCAAAGATCAGGAATCCACCGCCGTGATTGGCCAAAGCTATTAACGCCTTTGCCAACGTAGCTTTGTGATCATTGTTGCCAACTATATCGATCCACTCTTTATGCTCGACATCCAGCGTCTCGTGGGGATCGATCAGCAGGTCGGAAAGTCGTCGTGCAGCTGGGGGCATTTAAGAACTCGCACCAAGCGATGCTCAGGGACTATTCTCGTTCGCGGCGGTGTGCCGTGTCTACAATCACCGCTCAGTTTGACATGTCCGAAATTGGTGTCCGGGGATCAGGAAAGTCCTTCGTCGCCGAAGGGGCAAAAAGGCTGGTTGAGGGTTTGGTTGAAACCGGGTTGAAACCGCGCCAATCCACGACTTCTCGCATTTTATCAACAATCACTTAGCGGGAAACCCTTGTGCCGCAGCGAGAAACTGGCCGGTTGAGTGTGTTTTGGCTTTTGGTTGAAACCGGTTGAAACCCAGTTGAAACCGCGCGTTGAGTGTGTTCCCCCAGGCCCCCTCGCTCCCTTTGGCGAGCGTTTTTGGGCTCGCGTCGGTCGCTGAGGCAGCATTTATATTTTGGCCAAAGACAGGGCTATCCATATCGGACACCCGCGCGCCGTCCCCCAAACTTTTTGGGCGAAAATCCCCATTCGCGTACTTAACCTCGAAAATTTCCGATCGCGCCGCGTCCGGGCTTCAGTCGCGCCAAATATCCTTGAACGGCTCCGGGCTCATAGCTGTATAGCGGACGGTGTTGGTGATCGAGGCGTGGCCAAGGAAGTGCTGTAGCCGCCTCGTGTCCATTCCCTTGCCCGCCAGTGCGTAGCCGGTGCTATGGCGTAGCATGTGGACGTGCACGGGGAACGTTAGCTTGGCGGCCTCGCCAGCGCGCTCAATCATCCGGCCGATGCCCATGCGGCCGAATGGCTGCCCGCGCTCGTTCACGAACACATAGGCGGCTTTGGTGCTGCGCGTCGCTTGCTGGCGTTGCAGAGCCTTCAGGCCTGCCAATTCATCGCGCTCCAAATAGTGCGTGCTATCGTCCGAGCCCTTGAGCCTCCGCACGATGATCGTGCGCTTGGCCAGGTTGATATCGTCCCAGCGCAGATCACAAGCCTCGGACACTCGCAACCCGTGCCGATAGATCATGAGCCCGATCAGCCAATCTCGTTGGCCATGCCTGTTCTGTTTGAGGGCAGCAAGCAGCTTGGCTACTTCATCTTCGGTTAGGTGTTCGCGCACTCGATAAGCCTCGTTCGGCTTCCTCGTTGGGGCTACTGGTCGCATTACAGTGCGTTTCGTTCGTTTGTTGCCGTTCGATTTCATTGACGATCCTCCAAGGTTCAATGCATCACTGATCGCACAATAATATAAACTGTGACCAGTTGCAACGGCTGCAAGCAAATAACTTTGTTTGATGTTTGGTCAAGGCGAAGGCTGTGAAGCGTGCCGAGTAAGAAGGCCGATCACTCGCCAACTATATCGCACGCTTGATCGAGCAAGACGCTAAGCGCGCCAGCGTTGACCATCCCGCGATCAGTCACGCTTTCATCCGAGTTCCTTCGGGCAAATACAAATCTTAGTCGCAAATGTACCGGGGGTGGTGGTGGCGTGGCCTTTCCTTCAGATGTGCCCGCGCGAAATTCACCTAGCCTGAAAATTTCGCGGCGACTTTTGCAGAACTCGAAAACGCGCCGCGTTATTTGCTACTTGTTGTTCGGATATTGGTGTAGCTTGTCAGTATGACCGATGCCCCTGAGCCCATTCCCCCAATCTGGTGCGAGAATTTCGGCCTTGCTGCTGACAAGCTTTATACATGGCCACTGACTTGGCACCCTGGCAGCGAAGAACCGATCCTCATCATAGAAGGCGAACGCTTCACTATAGGCGATGTCTGCAATCACGTGATCGAGAAGAAGTATTCGGAAGAGACGCCCGACAGCCCTTGGGAAAACGTTTTAGAAATGGCTAAGAATTTCCAGGGAAGCGATGAAGCACTTGGATTTACATGCGAGTCACCGCGCGGGGACCGCTCCTATGTAAATGTCGCACGATGTTTACTTCAACTCTACAATGCTTACAAAGCCCACTTCGAAAACAAAGATCGAAAGCGGAAAGATAGTGAAGCGTAGAGACAGCGGGCCGCCCGGCTATTTACGTCCATAAGGCGGAACATGACCTGTCCGGCAGTCGAAGTGGCCCTTGATCGTGGCATTGTAAAAGCGGCCCATTGAGTCAGCCGCCACGAACGAATCCACCGTGGCACTATCGATATCGCAGTAGTGATAATACGTCCCGTTGAGGCTCACGATCATGTAGGCGTGCGAGCGATCGTAACAGACACGGCGAATGAAGCTGCTGCGCTCGATCGCGGTACATGCGAACGGAGCAAGGTCAACGGGGCCGCGATACTTTACTTCTGCCGTCTCCGCTCTGCATCCAGAGAAAACGCTGATTATAAAAACGAGCGAAAGCGATAACCGCCGCATGTTTTCAATAGGGAGGTATAAGCGCACTAGACGGCTACGGTTCATTCGGTGGCTACCAACCTCGTTAAGGAGACTGAGAGTGCGTCTGCAATTCTCGCCATGACAAGAAGACTGGGATTGCGCTTTCCGCGTTCAATTCCGCCGATGTAGGTTAGATCGATTTTTGCCTCAAACGCCAATTCTTCCTGCGTCATGCCATTCTGCTGACGTAGGCGGCGAACATTCTTACCCAAGATGAGTCGCCAGTCCCGCATTTGCAGGATCGGGCACTATCGGGCATATAGTCTCTAGGGAATATAGTCCATATGTCAATATTTTGCACCATCCTTTGTGGTGCCTGCCGGGAAATGACCCTTGCCTTCAAGAAGGGGCCAAAGCCAATGTTGCGGAAAGCTATCCCGCTGGTATGTGTGGCCTTCTTCGCGGGTTCTTACGCAGCTTTGGCGCAGGATCAGAAAGATCGCTTTGTTGAATTTCAAGAGGATAACGACATGGTGACCTATGATCTGAACACCGTAAAAATTATTCAGCCGGAAAGATTTACCGTCCTCAGCACCACGATCGATAATCTCGATGTGATGAAGTACAAGTTGACGGCGTTTGATACTTTGCAAAAATTCTGTACGCGCACTGCCAAAAAGTATCCGGTTCCGGTGGAAATCTTCACGCTCGGACCGCCAGATATGCAAATCGAAAATATAGAAGTGAAGGTTACTCCTTCACGCAAGATAGTTTGGTGGTCCGATCCGTACCAGAGGCTGGCGGCAAAGACTCCGGGTGGCTTGGTGCAAAATTTTGACGTTGTTTTCTGCGACCAGACACAGGAATCGCGCTCGGAAATTACGAATGGGCTTCAATCAAAAGAGCTATTCGACTGCAAGCGGGGTTTGGTGGGCTTTTTTCTGGATGCGAACGACGACCCCGCACAGGCCATACCATATTTCGTGTCCCCTGGCACAAGGGGCTTCAGGCATTACTTGTCCGTATGTTACAGCGTCACACATGAAGTGCCATTCCAGCCCAATTGAGTCCTGGGCGCATCAGTACCTGAGCACGATCCCAATGCGCCGAAATGCGAACGCGCTTGTCCCGACGTTAGCCGAACTACGCCAGAACAGCGCGTGGTTCTGGCTATGGTGCGAGCGGTGCTTGCATCATGCGCCCGTCGCGTTCGTCCCGCTCATGATTCGGTGGGGCGCTGACACATCAAGCGACAGGCTGCGGCAATGCGCCCGCTGCACAGCGTGCGGCCACAAGGGCGCGACGCTTCAGCATCCGAGTTGGCATGGTTCTGATATTGGCTTCGAACCGTTTCCGGCAGACAAGCAGGTTCGGGACGTTCAATTGCCAAATTTTTCCTGAAATTCATCCAGGTCTTCAATCATTTCATCAAGTCGCCGAACGATTGCTTCCTGAGCTTCGTCCCCAGTTTGTCGTTTGCTGTTAAATGCAAACTTTTCCCGCTCGTTCTCAGCGAGGTATTTTGCCAGCCCTTGTTTCGTGTATTTTCCAAGCCCCCGTTTTTTATCATTCAATCGCTCAGCCGCATTCCAGAATGCGAATAGCTCGCGGTCGCAATCGACATAGCGTTTGTCCTTGCCCCGCCCTCTCTTATCAGTTGGCAGCCCCTTTTCTTTCAGGACTTGATAAAAGAGAGGCTGTGCAAGCTCAGGAAAAAGCATGATCCTAGCCACTTCATCGAAGCACGCCGCAATCTTCCGCTTGCATAATTCTTCGTCTTTTTCCAAATCTCGCTCGCGCACTACCTTGCTGTTATGACCACGAAAGAATGCCCTAACCGTCTCATCATCAGACCTGCCGTCCTGATCCTCTCCAATTTCGAAGGGCATTCCCATTTCTTTGAACTTTTCGAAAACTGAAATCTGCCAGTTTTTCAGGCCAAGGCTTTTATAAAGTGCATCATCCTCCGCTGCTTCACGCTTAATGCTAACCCGACAATTAGCTACTAGGCGAGCATAGGCTTGGCTTTCTAATTGCTTCTTACTCATGACCCGCCTCGACTTCCAAGATCGCGTTGATTTGTGTGGCGAGTGCCTCATAGGCCGCTTTCTTCTCAGCATGGTATTCGTGCCGATCGTAGGTTCCGCGCACGCCAGCAATGACATGGCCTAAGCATCGCTCCGCATGATCGGAGTTAACGCCGCCACGGCTCATTAGACTGCGAGCGGTGCGGCGCAGATCGTGCAACGACCATCCTTTGATGCCGGCCGCCTTGTCGAAATTTCTCTTGAACTTTGAGAAGCCAGAGATTGGAGACTCGCCATCTGTGTTGAACACGTAAGGGCAACCCTTGGTCCGCGCCGGCAGTGCGGCTAGCGCTGTTTTGCTCAGTGGCCGGACAAGATCGAGTTTGGTTTTGTTCCGGCTCGCAGGGAGTGTCCAATCGCCGCCCTTGATTTCGTCCCATGTCATGCCGGCAGCTTCGCTGCGCCTGGCGGCCGTAAGTAGTAGGAACTTTACTAGCGCGGCGAATGTCCCCTCGCCTGCCTTCCACACGGTTCGCAATTCATCATCGGTCAAGGTTCGCGTCCGGGCTCGGTCCTTTGCCTTGGTCCGCGCCATGCCCTTGCTGATCGGCGAATTGAATTCCTCGTCGCGCGCCGATCGCCAATTGAACGCTTTGCGGATAAACGCGAGAACGCGATCCGCCATTACTGGCCCATTCTCGTCGGCGATCTTGTCGAGCATATCGACTACATGCCGGCGCCGTAGCTCATAGACGCCGATTTTGCCGATGGATGGCTTTACCAGGCGATCGAATGCGTTCTCGATTGCATCCGCGCTCCGCAGTTTGGCTTCCTTCTTGGCATAGCGCTCGATGAATTGATCGAGCATATCATCCACCGTCTCACCGGCCGGCCTGTTGCCTTGCTCGATCCGCCGTGTGCGCTCTGGCCGGGGGTCGCCTAAGCCATCACGGACAGCCTTGGCGCGCTGCTGGGCGGCAATGATGGCCTCACGCACCGACAAGTCCCCGCCTTGCTCATCCCAGCGGCCAAGCGTCTCAAGGTATGGCTTCCCGTTGACCCGGTGGAACCACACGAAGGATTTGGCGCCGGCAGCGGTGACACGGACGGCGAAACCAGAGGGCGCTACTTTCCCTTGCAGCTTGGCGCCGCTAAAGTAATGCAGCCGGTTCCCCGTCTTGGGCGCCGGTAGTGCAGAGACGATTTTCTCGTTGAGGGCTAGTTCGCTTTCCATTTGTCAGAGGGTCCCGTGTCTGCACTGTGTCTGCACATCGAACGACATGTGAGTGTCCTTCAATGTATGCAGAAGTCACGGGGTGTCAATGAAAATCCCAATAAAACCGATATAAAGCATGTGCAGACACGAAAACGTGTGTCTGCGTCGAGACTTAGAAAAATGCGCGGATTTTTCTTTTAATCACGGGGTCGTGGGTTCGATTCCCACCGCGCTCACCATCCTGTCCGGTTCGGGTCACGCTATTGCCAACAAAGACTGTGGGAGTGGCCATGAGCGTCTATGCCGTCAACTATCTCTGCCGTGAGGTTTTGCGCGATCACGCCTTCCGCGCAGCGATCAAGGCCGATCCGGCGAAAGCGCTGGCGGGCCTCGATCTCACCGACGACGAACGCGGCGCCCTGATTGCCGGCGACGTCGGCGCGCTCTTCCGCATGGGCGTCAACGGCTTCCTGATGGGGTACCTCGCCCGCTTCGAGTCCTGCGGGCTGAATATGGAAATCTACAACCAGCGCATGCGCGCGGTGAAGGTGGACGAAATCGGCCAGCCGGTGTGAGTGAACCCGATTTCTCACGGGCCGGTGAACTGGTAGCCGAGGTACCACGAGAACAGGTTGGTATCCGGCGCATTCTGCAATCCCATGCCGAACGACAGCAGCAGGTGATTGTGCCGGTCGAAATCGTAAATCGCGCCGATGTTGAATCCGGTAGTCGGCTTGGTGAAGGCGGGATTGATGGCGCCGAATGCGACCGTCGAAGTCTGGTGGAAGATTTCGCCGCCGATCGCCAATTGCTTGGTCACCTGACGCTGTAACAGCCACCCGAAAAACCAATAGTCGCGATTAGCGGTGTCATCGCCGTGATTGATCCAATAGCCGCCGCCGCCATAGGTAGTCCAATCGCCGAAGCTCTTCTGAATCCACAGCGGAAAATAGGCGCGCACATAGCCGGCGCCGAGACCGCGCGCCGCGTCCCCGCTCGGCAGCTCGATCAGCGGAAAAACGCCGATCATCGGCCGCGCTCCGTTTATGTCCTCGTCGACAAAACGGTATTTGAAGCCGAGCTCCGTATCGCCGAGGCCATATTGCGCGGCCGCACCGGCCGGACTGTCGAAGGTCAGAGGCGCAATGATATGGATCTGGCCGTTGGGAACGAGGCCGTAATTGAACTCCCACGCAGGAGCTTCGCCCTGCGTGTCACCGCGCACGGCGGTGCCAATCGAGAATGTGTAGAGTTCGAAATGCTGATAGGGAACGGGCTCCGGATCATCGGTTTGAAACGGCGGCCCAGCGTCGGCTTTTCCGGCAATTATCGCGAGCACCGCAGCGGCAATCGCTGTAGCGGCAAAGCGAGCGGTTGCCCTGCTGGCCATATTCGCGCCCTGTTGCGCGCGTGCTTCACACGCTGCGGACAAAATCGATCATCGCCGCGTTGACCTCGGCCGGCCGTTCCTGCTGGGTCCAACAGCCTGGCAGGACGATTGTCTCCCGCAGTTTGGGAACGAACTTCGACAAATTCGGCAGCAGCCGGTCCATGCCGGGGAAATACATCACCAGATCGCGGTCGCCGAGCATGTAGAGCGCCGGCACCATTACCTTCAGTCCGGCGAATGGCGCCAGCAGTTCCCAGCCGCGATCGATGTTGCGATACCAGTTGAGGCCGCCACGAAAGCCGGTACGCTTGAACTCGGCGACGTAAAAATCCACGTCGGCCTGGGTCAGCCATGACGGCAGCGGCGGCGGGCTGGTCAGGCCGCGGAGAAATCCGCTTTTGCGCGGCACCATGCCGACCGGATCGCCCGGCGCGCGGACCCGCGAGCCTTCCCCCGACGCGCCGAACAACATGGCGCGGACGGTCAGATGAGCGTCGCGCTCAAGCTCGGCCTCGGCGACACCCGGCTCCTGAAAGTAGAGCTGATAAAACATTGCCACGTCGGTTTGCGGCATCACGCTGGTCGGCCGCGACGACCCGCGGGGCCGGAACGGCACGCTCAAGCCGATCACGGCGCGAAAACGGTCCGGCCGCAATTGCGCCGCGTGCCAGGCGACCGGTGCGCCCCAGTCGTGGCCGGCGATCACCGCACTCTCGGCCCCCAAGGCATCGAGCACGCCGACCATGTCGCCGACGAGATGGAGCAATGTGTATTTTTCAATCTCCGCCGGTGCGTCGGTCTGCCCGTAGCCGCGCATATCCGGCGCGACGGCCCTGAAGCCCGCTTCCGCCAGCGCGTTGAGCTGATGACGCCAGGAATACCAGGATTCTGGAAATCCGTGACACAGCAGGACGAGCGGGCCTTCGCCCGCTTCGGCGATGTGCATGCGGATGCCGTTGGTCGCGATGATGCGATGCGCGATCTCGCTCATTGCGGCCTCATTGCGATGTCATCGCGATCCGGATTTGCCGAGATAATTTTTCTTGTACCAGTCGACGATCGCGCCCCCGGTGGTGATCCATACTTCCTGACGCGACGCGATATGCGCGAGCGCCTTGGCAAAATATTTGCTGCGGTGCGGATAACCCACCAGAAACGGATGCAGGCAGATCGACATCACGCGGCCGGTCTTGGCGCCCTCCTCGTACAGCACGTCGAACTGGTCGCAGATCATCTGGCCGAATGTTTCCGGACTTTGGTGCAAGTCGAGCAACGCCGGGATGTCGTTGATCTCGGTCGAATACGGTATTGCGATCATCGAACCTTTCTTCACCCGCATCGGATAAGGCTGGTCGTCATTGACCCAATTGCCCACATAGTCGATGCCGTTCTCGGCGAGGATATCGAGCGTGCGCATGGTTTCGCTCAGCGCCGGACTAAGCCAGCCGCGCGGCGCTTTGCCGGTACTCTTGGTAATGGTCCGGACCACCTCCTTGATCAGCGCCCGCTCTTCCGGCTCGGTTTGCGCGTTGATCAGTGTCGAGTTGTTGGTGCCGTGCCCCATCCATTCCCAGTTGAGCTTTTTGCCTTCCTCGATGATGCGCGGGTAGTGCCGGCAAACGTCGGAATTGAGCGCGACGGTGCCTTTGACGCCGTATTTCTCCATCACCTCCATCATCCGCCAGATGCCGACCCGCACGCCGTAGTCGCGCCAGGAATAATTCAGCACGTCGGGATTGACCGGCAAATTGGTCAGCCGCGTCGAGGGCCGGTCGAACAGGAAATGCTCGATATTTGGAATGACCCACACCGCGACGCGCGCGCCGTTCGGCCATGACAGGCGGGGCCGGTCGATAATGGCCGAATAATCGAAACGGTTGTGCTCCGTCGGCACCGGCGGTTGCTGCGGCGGCTTTTTCGCGGTGCGTCCCTTCGTTGGCTTGCGCGGCACGTTTTCCTCCCGAATGATCGTGTTCAGTGAGCGGATTTGACTTTCGCTACCCGCCTAGCGGCATTCTCGGGAAGCGAATGTCAAATCCAAAGCTCCACTAAGCCTTTATATTTGCTAGTGGCCTTTTAATTCTAACATTCGCATGAGAGCATGCCGAACACGGGCGCGAATGTTAGAATTAGACCACCAGTGTTGCACAACGACCGCATGGAAGTGAACGATAAGAAGGGACGTCAGCAATGGCCAATATCGTTGCCGGTTTCGGGGTGCCGCATACGCCGGTGTTCCCCTTCTTCGTCAAACGCGACGGTCCGAACTGCGAAACCGCCAAACTGTTCGCGGCGCAGCAAGAACAGCTCGCCGCGGTCCGGCCCGACGTCATCGTGATGTTCGATACCGACCACCTCAACACCTTCTTCCTCGACAATCTGCCGATCTTCGCGGTCGGAGTAGACCGCAGCTTTTCCGGCCCCAACGACGAGCCGCGGGAAATGCCGGTGTACAAAATCCCCTCCTCGATCGAACTCGCCGCGCATATCCGCCAGACCGCGGTCGCGGCCAGCTTCGATGCCGCGCTCACCCAGCATTATTCGGTCGATCATTCGGTTGCCGTGCCGCTGCATTTCCTCACGCCGCAGATGCAGGTGCCGGTCGTTCCGTTCTTCATCAGCGGCCACGTGCCACCGCTGCCGTCGGCGCAGCGCTGCTATGCGCTCGGCCAGTCGGTCGCGCGCGCCATCGAGACGTGGCCGCAGCCGCTGCGCGTCGTGGTAATGGGCTCGGGCAGCTTCTCGCTCGAAGTTGCCGGCCCGCGCATGGCGCCCGGCCGTACCGACGGCGTGCCCGATCCGGATTGGGCGTGGCGGATCATCAAGCTGATGGAAGAGCAGCAGATCGAGACGCTGATCCGCGAAGCGACCGAGCATCAGATGCTTAAAGCCGGCAATGTCGGCGGCGAGGTGCTCAACTGGATCGCCATGCTCGGCGCCATCGGCAATCGCAAGCCGAACTACATCGCACCGCAAATGCAGAACGGCCACGCTTACGGCGTGTGGCGGTGGAATTAGTTCACGGCCGCGCAAAATCCGGCAGCACATGATTCAACGCTCCCGTTGCGAGCGGACGGATTGAAATTACGCGCGCCAGCGGTGTGTTTATGAACACGGCTCAACCGAGCGCGCTCTTTTGACACAGCTATCGACGCATACCCCGCCGCGAACGTTCCATAGTCGGACGTAGAATAATTGCGCCGGCACTCCAGGCGCATTCGTCCTCGCGGGAACAGAGGGAGATACGGTATGAACGTCGAAAGCGTTTTGATGCAAAAAGGAGCAGACGTCGTAACGATAAGGCCCGATGCCAACATCAAGCGAGCGGCCGACTGGTTAGGCGCAAAGAATATCGGAGCGCTCGTCGTGGCGAGTGATGACGCGGTGCTCGGTATTATCTCCGAACGCGATATCGTTCGTGCATTTTCGCAGTACGGCGAGCCCGTTGCGTCCATGCTGGTGAAGGACATCATGACCCACAGCCTGATTACCGTGACGCCGGAAGACGACCTCAACGGCGTGATGAGACTCATGACGCGCCATCGCGTGCGCCACTTGCCGGTGCTTCGTAATGGCAAGCTTGCCGGCATGATCAGCATTGGCGACGTCGTCAAGCGCCGGCTCGATAGTCTGGAACTGGAGACAAAAGTTTTGCGCGACGTCTACGTCGTTGCCCATCACTGACCGGCGACCTTTGTCGCAGACCGCCCAACAGCCGTAATTATCATTTTACGCCGCTATCACTTTACGCCGCGGCATGTTGCGGCATGCCGATTGGCATCCGCTCCGGCGTAAGTTTTTCGCGGCAGGCCGCCTGCGCAAATTTACTCGAAGGGTCCACAGCTATGTTGTTGTAAAAGCGGCCCATTCGGCTCATACATATTTTGATCGCGGCCTCACATACAAAAAGCCTCACATACAAAAAGAATGAAAGTGCCCGGGCCATCGCCGAGTACCGCGCGGCGCTAACACCTGCTTCGGATAAGGAAACAAGCGCCGCGGCGACCATCCTCGGCGGCGTGGCATCTCGGCGTTTATCCAGCAAATGTTGACTGGAGCAACGTCGACCGACCTCAGGGAGATTTATATGTTATCGAAATTGATCAAATCGGCGCTGCCTTTTTCAGTCGCCATCCTGTGCGTAGCAGCGACGATATCGCTGTCACAAGCCGGATACACCCAACATAACGGTAGCGAAATACAGGTTCAGCAGACGGCGCCGCAAAGCCCCCCGATTGTTGTCGCCGGCAGCCCGGCCGTATGTCAGGCCAACTACAACCAATGCATGAGGGGATGCGGTGGCGCGCCGTCTTGCAGCAACCAGTGCAGGGTGAATTATAACGGGTGCCTCCGCTAATCCGCGGTCAAAAAATTCATTCACGTGGCGGCCGCTTTGCGCGCGACGTCTTTACGTCGTCCGCGTCAGCCCGCCGTGCGCCATCAGATCAAACAGCGCGTCGGCGGTCATGCCGCCGGCAATTTTGCCATGACCGATGCGACCACTATGCAATTGCCTTTTGGGTAGGCGAAGGCCATCCTTGCTCGCGGGCGAATAGCCCCTGCATGGCGAGCTTTCTCGGTTCGATCAAGAAACTGCAACAGGGAGGACTACGAATGAAATCGCGCACAATCGCGTTTTGCGCAGGACTGGCGGCGGCGGCGCTGCTGGCGCCGCAATACGCCGCGGCACAGGCTAAGCGGGTCGCTTTTCTGGATGGACCGATTGCCGACAAGTACATCGGCGGCCTGACCCGAAGCTTCACCGAAACGGCAAAAGCCAACGGCCTTGAGGTTTCGGTGGCGCAAAGCCCATTCGACCCGGCACTGCAGGCGCAGCAGATGGACGACGCCATAGCCAAGAAGGTCGATGCCATCGTCATGATGATCATGAGCCAGAAGGCGCTCATCCCGGCGCTCACCCGCGCCAAGGCAGCTCACATCCCGGTCATCCTGATCAATACGCCAATTCCGCAAGACGACCTCTATACGGCGTTTGTCGGCGAGGACAGCAACAACATGGGTTCAACCGCAGCCAAGGCCATGGTCGAGGGCCTTAAGGGTCGCACGCCCGCCAAGGTCGCTATCATCGCCGGCAGCATGGATGAGGGTATCGCTCCGGCTCGCGTCGCGGCGTTCAAGAAAGAAATGGAGAACCATCCGGGCATCTCGGTGGTCGCGGTCGAGGAAACTCACTGGGCGCCGCCGCAAGCGGAGCGCGCCGCCGGCCAATTGCTTGCGCGTTTCTCTGGACAAGGTGGCCTCGATGGCATTTACGCCATGAACGATCCGCTCGCCAATGGCGCCGTGCAGGGCGCGCAATCGGCTGGCGTGAAGCTCGGCACCGGCAAGGGCGAGCTCGTCATAGTCGGCGGCAATTGCCTGGCGATGGGCATCGCCGATATCGAGCAGGGCACGATGTTCGCGACACTCTATTGGACACCGATCAATATGGGACGCGACACCGCCAATACCGTCGCAAAAATCCTCAAAGGCGAGTCGGTGCCCAAGAAGCAGTCAAGGAGTCTCGATATCATCACCAAGGCGAATGTCGAGAAATACAAGAAAGAGTGCACGTTCTGAAAATCTGACATTGAGGTTGTACAGAAGCGGTGCAGCGCCCGGCGCTGCGCCGCTTTTTGCTGAGGCGATCGCTACTCTGCCGCCGACGTGTCGCCCGAGCGGACAGGATCCGCCGGCCGAACGAACATCTCCGCCCAGTAGCGTCGCATCGCAAACAGGCGCGGGTCGAGATCGACCGCATCGGCAATCGCGACCGCGAACAGGACCCCGCCGGTGACGACGTCCTGCACGGCGGGCGGCGTGCCGATGGCGTTAAGCCCCGCACTCAGCAGGCAAAGCACCAGCACGCCGCCGACAATGCCGATCGGCGTTCCCTTGCCGCCCATCAGCGACACGCCGCCAATGATCGCCGAAGCCGTTGCCGGAACCAGTGCATCGGTGAGAGCGACGCCGGAGGCGGCCGCCAGGCTGTAACTCAACAGAGCACCGCCAAGCGCGGCCAGCATGCCCGAGCAGGCGAACACCGCCGGAACGATCACGGAGGTGCGTACGCCCGCCACCATGGCGGCGCGGCGATCGCTGCCGGTGGCATACACATCCCGGCCGACGCGGGTACGCGCCATGAAAAACGCGGCGGCGAGGAAAGCGGCCAGTGCAATCAGGCTGCGCAGCGAAAAGACGTACAGCACCGGATTGTTCACCGCCAAAGCGATATCCATGCGCGGATAGCTGATCGACAGGTTTCCCGTGACCACATAGGCGAGGCCGCCCAGGGTCAGTAAACCGCCGAGTGTCACCCCGATCGAACCCAGCCGCAGCCACACCATGATGGTGCCCTGCAACAATCCCCAAACAAGGCCGCAGAGGACCGCCAGCGCTACGCCGAGCGCGGGATATTGCGCGCCGGTGAGAACCGCGATGCAGCCGGATAGGCTCAGCATGCCGCCGACGGAAAGATCGAATTCGCGGATGATCATCGACAAACCGAGGCCGAGCGCGATCGGACCGATCGTCGCGAATTGCTGCAACACGCTGAATGCCGTCGAGGTGGTGAAGAACTGGCCGCGGCCGCGGTCAAAGATCCACAACGCCACCGTGATGATCACGA
This sequence comes from Xanthobacteraceae bacterium, assembly GCA_035532335.1. Lineage (GTDB taxonomy): Bacteria > Pseudomonadota > Alphaproteobacteria > Rhizobiales > Xanthobacteraceae > BOG-931. The sequence continues at coordinate 36,485 of DATKRE010000107.1, forward strand.
GCAGCAGATACGGGCGCACCGAGCGGTTGGCGACCAGCGCAAGCATCGGCTCACTCGGCGTCGGCGAGGGTTTGCAGCATGATCACGAACAGCACGATCACACCGATCACCAGATACTGGATCTGCGTCGAAAACCCGTGCAGCAGCAGCAACACCTGACACACGGCAATGATGAACGCCCCGACCAGACTGCGGATCGCGGACCCTTCACCGCCCGAAATCGCGGTGCCACCGACGAGCACCGCGCTGATCGCGCTGTAATCGTAGCCAAGGCCGAGTTCGAGATCGCCGCTCGAATAGCGGGCCGCCATCAAGATGCCGGCGAGCGCCGTGCATAGGCCCGCCGCGATATAAGCGCCGAGTACGATGCGGGCGGGATCGAGCCCCGCTGCCAATGCGGCCCGCCAGTTGCTGCCAACCATGTAAAGTTGGCGTCCGAACCGCGTGAACGAGAGGACGACCTGGGCGACGACGACGGTAAAGATGAAAGCGGCGACAGGCATGGGGATGCCAAGAAGACGTCCTTTCAGAGCCGCCGCAGCATCGCCTTGCGGATAGACGCCCTGCCCCTGCGTGATGAGCGTCGCGCCACCGGTGATCAGGGCCAAGGCCGCCATGCTGACGATAATCGGATTGGCGCGGAAGTAGCCGACCGCCGCGCCCTGGATACCGGTGAGCACCGCCCCGAAAGCGAGCGCGACAAGGAGCGCAATCGGCAACCCCAGCGGCAGCACCGCCATGAACACGACCCCGCTGGTCGAGAGCGTGACGCTGAGCGCAAATGACATGGCGTTGCCGCTAAGCGTAATAAAGGTCATGCCGACGGCGACGCAACCGATAAACGAGGTGGTGTTCAACAGCGAGAACAGGCTGACAGTGGTGAAAAAGCCGGGCGTGGCCGCCGCAACAACAATCAGCGCCAGTAGCGCCGCGACGCGGATCGCCACCAGAATCCGCCCGCGCCGGGAATGCGGCAGCGGCACGCGCCATGCGAAGCGCAAAGCCGTCGGCAACACCTGATCGGTCACGGTCTCCTCATGGCGTCGCATCTCTCGGATGGGTGATATCGGCGACGATGCGGTGCATGGAAACTTCGCTACGCCGATAATGGCCGATCTGGCGCCCGCGATAGAGAGTGATCACCACGTCGCCGACACCGACAATCTCCTCAAGGTCGCTCGAGGCCATAACCAGGGCATAGCCGTCCGCGCAGAAACTGCGCATTAGCCGGTAGATTTCCGCCCGCGCGCCGACGTCGATGCCGCGGGTCGGCTCGTTCATCAACAGAATCCCGCCGGTTTGTCTTTCGATACTGCGGCCGAAGGCGAGCTTCTGCTGATTGCCGCCGCTTAATTCCTCGGCCCGAGCGTGCAGGCGACGCCGGTCGATACCGACGCGCGTGGCAAGGTGAGCGGCAGCCTTGCGCAGCGCACCGCCGCGCAGAAAACCGAGCAGCGAGTGATCGCGCAGCCGCGTCGCCACCAGATTTTGCAGCACGCTCAGACGGCGAAATACCCCTTCGGCGGCGCGGTCGCCGGAGACGAACATGATGCCGCGCTGCGCGGCGCGAGCCGGGGAGCCTAGCTTCAGCGGCCGGCCGTTCACGCTGACGCTACCGCCGGCGTCATGCACCAGACCGGCGAGCGCGGCGACGATCTCTGCCGCGCCCGATCCGACCAGCCCGGCGATGCAGAGGATTTCGCCACGACGCGCATTCATCGAGAAATCGTCGACGATCCCGGGAAGTGACATTCCGTCGACAACGAGCGCCGGCGCTCCACGCGCGCGCGCTTCCTCAGGGTACATCTCACCGCTTGGCCGTCCGAGCATCAGTTCGATAAGCGCCGAGCGGTCGAGCCCCTTGAGCGACGTCGTTGCGACCAACTCGCCGTTGCGCAACACCGAAACCCGGTCACAAATCGTATAAACCTCGGCCAGCCGGTGCGTGATGTAGACCACCGAGCGTCCCTCGCGCCTGACCGCAAGGAGCGCGGCGAAAATCCGCTCGATCTCGACATCGGTCAGCGTCGCCGTCGGTTCATCGAGTATAAGGACGCGCGCATCGCGGGTGAGCAAGCGTGCGATTTCGACAAGTTGCCGCTCCCCCATGCTCAGATTGGCCACCGGCGCGTCGAGATTGATGTGCCCGGCGCCGAGCAGCGCCAATGTCTCAGCCGCGCGCCGGCGCAGGTCCGGCCGCTTGTGCAGAAATGGAACATGGAGCGAGCCGAGCCAAATGTTGTCCTCGACCGACAGATCGGGACAGAGGCTCAATTCCTGCGCCACAATCGCAATGCCAAGCTCCTGGGCCTGGCGCGGCGTCGCTACGCTCACTGCCGCGCCGCCGATCAGCACGGTCCCCGCATCCGGCCGGTAGACGCCGGTCAAGATTTTGACGAGCGTGCTCTTGCCGGCGCCGTTTTCGCCGCAGATGCCGCGGATTTCGCCGGCACCGACGTCCAGTGAAACATCCTTGAGCGCTGCAATCGGCCCGAAACTTTTCGACAAATGGCGAACGCTGACGACCGCGGCGACGTTGTCCCCCGGTTCGGGTCTGTTCGCGGCGGTATCTGGTGCAACCGAAGGTGCGGTCGCTTCAGCCGTGTGCGCTGCTACCGTGACGTCTACTCCCGAATTTTTTGTCATTTATCGCTGCGGCCCGGCTTTTGCCGCTGATGCGATGATAGTTGAACCGCCGCAAAGGGCAATTGGCCCACACCGCGGTGCAGGTTGGTGCGACATCGTGCGTGCATGCGATACAACTTTAAGTCGACCTGGTCAGGCCGCCGTTGACGTAAAGCGTCTGCCCGGTGATGAAGGCGGCATCCTCACTCGCCAAAAACGACACCGCGCCGACCAGATCGGTGGCGACTTCGCTGCGTTTGATCGATTGCATGTGGGCCATCAAATCGAACAGCGCGTCGGTGGTCATGCCGCCGGGGATTTTCTGCGCCGCGGTCCCGGGCGTGCGGGTGAGCCCCGGCGCGATGGCGTTGACGGTGACGCCGCGCTCGCCGAACTCGGTGGCGAGCGAGCGGGTGAACCCGATCACGCCGGCCTTGCTGGTGATGTAGTGGACGAAGTTCGGCACCAGCAGGTTCACCGTGTCGGAGGCGATGTTGACGATCCGGCCCCAGCCGTTTTTGCGCATGCCGTCGGCAAACGCCTTCGTCATCAGGAACATCGAATCCAGATTGATCGAGAGCACGCGGCGCCAATCGTCAAAGGTGATGTCGTCGAAGGTCTGCATCGGATAGATGCCGGCATTGTTGACGAGAATATCGCAACGCCCGCCCCCCTGCTCGACCGCTTGCTTGAGCGAAGCAATGCTTGCCGGATTGCTGATATCGCATTCGACGGCGGTTGCCTTGCCGCCGGCGCGCTCGATCAGGCGCAGTGTTTCGTCGGCCTTGGCGCGATCGGCGATAAAAATCCGCGCGCCGTCGTCGGCAAGCCGCACCGCCGATGCTTGGCCGATGCCGGCCGCCGCGCCGGAAATCACCGCGGTTTTGCCCGCCAGCCGTTTTGTCATTGGCCCCTCCAGTTTTCGCCGCACGAGTGCGGTTTTTGGATTTAAAGTTCTTATGCGGGTTTTCGGCACAATAGTAAGACTTCAAATCCACCGCACTAGAAAACATAAATTTGCTATTGTCCCTCGATTCCGAAGTTCGCAATAGCTTGCGGTATACCCCTCATGCAAACTTCGGAATCGAGACACTAGTGGTCCGATTCTAACATTCGCATCCGTATTCGGCAGCTTCTCATGCGAATGTTGGAATCAAAAGGACCACTAGCAAATATGAGTCTTAGTGGAGCTTTGGATTTGACATTCGCTTCACGAGGCTGCCGCTAGGTGGGTAGCGAATGTTAAATCCGCTCCACTAG
>DATKRE010000108.1:0-5962 GCA_035532335.1 Xanthobacteraceae bacterium
CGACGCGGCGCTCGGCCAGATCGAGCGCGCCTTCGGCAAGGGCTCGATCATGAAGCTCGGCGCCCGTGTCGCGGCCCAGGGCGACATCGAGGTGGTGTCCACCGGCTCGCTCGGCCTCGATATCGCGCTCGGCATCGGCGGCCTGCCGCGCGGCCGCGTCGTCGAAATCTACGGACCGGAAAGCTCGGGCAAGACCACGCTCGCGCTCCAGGTCATCGCCGAGGCGCAGAAGGCCGGCGGCGCCTGCGCTTTCATCGATGCCGAGCACGCGCTCGATCCCGGCTACGCCAAGAAGCTCGGCGTCAACGTCGACGAGTTGCTGATCTCGCAGCCCGACGCCGGCGAGCAGGCGCTCGAGATCGCCGACACGCTGGTGCGCTCCGGCGCGCTCGACGTGCTGGTGGTCGATTCGGTCGCGGCGCTGGTGCCCCGTGCCGAGCTCGAGGGCGAAATGGGCGAGAGCCACATGGGCCTGCACGCCCGCCTCATGAGCCAGGCGCTGCGTAAGCTCACGGGCTCGATCGCACGCTCGCGCACCATGGTGATCTTCATCAACCAGATCCGCATGAAGATCGGCGTGATGTTCGGCAATCCCGAGACGACTACGGGTGGCAATGCACTGAAATTCTACGCTTCGGTGCGACTCGACATCCGGCGCATCGGTCAGATCAAGGAGCACGAGCAGGTCATCGGCAATCAGACGCGCGTCAAGGTGGTGAAGAACAAGATGGCGCCGCCGTTCAAGGTGGTCGAATTCGACATCATGTACGGCGAGGGTGTCTCCAAGCGCGGCGAGCTCATCGACCTCGGCATGCAGGCCGGCGTGGTCGAGAAATCTGGCTCATGGTTCTCCTACGACGGCGAGCGCATCGGTCAGGGCCGCGAGAACGCCAAGCAATACCTCAAGGACCATCCGGAGATGGCCGGCAAGATCGAGCAAGCGATCCGCGCCAATGCCGGCTTGGTTGCCGACGCGATGCTCGTGACCAGCGCCGAAGGCGGCGCGGCCGAGGAATAAGCCGCCGGTCGGTTCTCCGACGAGACAGGTTTTGGACGCCCCCCGATGCGTCCTCCTTGCCGGCGCCGTGCCCCCAACGCGGCGCCGGTTTCCCTTTCAGGGCCGGGGAACGGCAAAAGTTAAAATCTGCGAAACGAACCCAATTTTGGCTCCACGGGAGCGGCCACATGAAAATTATCGAACAAAGCCAATTCGTCGGTATGACCGTCGAGTCGCAGACGACAAGTGAGCAATCGAGTTGTAAGACGGTTCTGGCGCTCGGGAGGGACGCGATGGACAAAACACGGGTGGGGCCAGCACAGGAACTCTTGCAATTCGTCGCCGGGCAACGTTTCACGACGGTTCTCGCCGATCCGCCGTGGCGTTTCACCAACCGCACGGGAAAAATGGCACCGGAACATCGCCGGTTGTCACGCTATGAGACGTTAAGCACGGATGAGATTGCGGCGCTACCGATACCGCGGATCGTCATGGAACCTGCGCACCTCTACTTGTGGGTGCCGAATGCGCTGTTACCGGAAGGCTTACGTGTCATGAAGGCGTGGGGCTTCGAATACAAAACGAATATTGTCTGGCACAAGCTGCGCAAGGATGGCGGTTCCGATGGCCGCGGGGTCGGATTTTATTTCCGCAACGTCAGCGAGCTGATTTTGTTTGGCGTACGCGGCAAGAATGCGCGAACGCTGGCTCCCGGGCGAAGGCAGGTGAATTACATCGGCACGCGCAAGCGGGAGCATTCACGCAAGCCGGACGAACAATACGGCATTATCGAGTCTTGCAGTCCGGGACCGTATCTTGAATTATTCGCCCGCGGCGAACGTGGCGGCTGGATGTCCTGGGGCGCCGAAGCCGACGTAACGTATCGGCCGACGTGGAAGACCTATGCCCATAATTCCGGGACCGATAACGAATGCCGCTCGTGCGTCGGCACGAGGGTTTTATCGCGGACGTGGAAGAACGATCGAACTCAAGAGATATTCCGTTCTAGCGAACGCTCATGACTGCGGAAGCGGCAGGGAGCTTGCCATCACGATTAATTGCGAAATCGGAGGCATGCAATGAACTGGGCTGGATGTCACGCTTTCTGGCGCGAGCGCCGCTTTCCAATTTTCTCGGATCTGCGCGGCGCTTCATGGGCCAACTGGCGAGAGGCGATCAAGGAGATCTTTGTAACCCTCTTTTTCAGTCTGATGCCGTTATGGCTTGGTCTGTTTATCGTCACAATTCTGACGATCACTGAGGGAACAGCAAACTTCATCACAAAGTTCGCATCGAGCTCTGACCTTGGAATTCTGTCCGCGTCGCTGCTAGGTCCGCTGCTCTATATGATGTTCCGAGAAGAGGGGCGCGATACAGCAAACCGCGTTGTGCCTCGTTTTCCGAGCGGGCTTTGGTTTGTAATGATCATTCTCGCCTGCTGCATCATCGCCACCGTGATCTATTCATTTACGTATTTGTCTAACGTTCATATTTTTTATGGCAAGAGCGGGGCGGTTATAAGTTTTATCAACGCATCCACGGTCGCGACTGCTTCGTGGGTATTGTTTACTGTCGTGGTATTTCTCATGCTATTCGCTTCCACCATCCGAAATTCAATCGAAAGCGAACCGCCAAGAATGATGAGTGGCGAAACGCAGAATTTTGTTGCTGAATTCAGCGCAGCACAACCGCCGCCGCAAGACACTGGCGACTTCATTACTAAATTTGAGGCTGCCCAGCGGACTGAGGGAGAACAGAAATGAGGCTCCCACTTGACTTACCGCCGGACCCTGATCCGATTGAAGCGCGAGTGCCAGCGTTGCGGCTCCGCCAACCGATCGGCGATATTTATCTGGCAGTCGTCGATCACAAGGTACTACAAAAAATTACCTACTTCGACGTGAGGCGCGTTTTACGAGACCAGCGCGATGTCGAGGCATACCTAGGAATCCAGCGCCCGCTCAGCGAATCGCGAGTCAGCGATCTCCACAAGTATGTAAATTTTATTGATGCGACGTTCCCCACTGCCGTAATTCTTGCCATCGACGAAAGCGAATGCGTCTCTTACGAAGAAGATAAACATGAGCTTGTTTTATCGAATGTACGAAAAGGTAATGAGACGCCCGACATCGCCATCTCTAACTTGTGCCGTGTCATCGATGGACAACACAGGATTGCCGGCCTTGAAAATTTCAAGGGTAAAGATTTTGAAGTCATGACCGCGATATTCGTCGGTATCGATATCTCGGACCAAGCATATATCTTTGCAACTGTGAATCTAGAGCAGACCAAAGTGCGGAAGAGCCTTGCCTTCGATCTGTTTGAACTGGCGAGGACCCGAAGTCCGTATAAAACCTGTCACAACGTCGCTGTCGCCCTCGACAGGGTGAAGGAAAGCCCTTTCTTTCAACGTATCAAACGACTGGGAACGGCCACGCCCGGTCGCGAACGTGAAACCATTACACAATCGACATTCGTCGATGCGTTAATTCGCTATATTTCGCCAGAGCCAAAAGTAGACCGCGATTTGCTGCTTCGAGGTGAGGAGCTTCCCTCGGCGGACACTGACACCCTTAAATCATTCTGCTTTCGCAATCTCTTCATCAAGGGCGATGACATTGCGATTGGCCGCATTACGCAAACGTATTTTGATGCTGTACGAGTTAGATGGCCTAACGCGTGGGATAACCTTGGCGAAGGAGCGATGCTTAATAAGACGAATGGATTTCGTGCCCTTATGGGAATCTTTGGGCGCGTGTACACATATGTTGCTGCCCCGGGAGAAATGGTCCCGCGAGACAAATTTGAAATCGTCTTCAAGCGTTCCAAGTTTAAGGACCAAGATTTTAACACTGATAACTTTAAACCTGGAACGAGTGGCGAAGCAAAGCTGCGGAACGAGCTTCTTGCACAGATCTTCGGGTAAATCGAACGCCCACTCCCTCAGATCAAAGCCTCAACGCCCAGTACTGCCCAATATGGTCCTTGCCCCAGCTATGGTGCGGCTCCTCGCGAACGAGCTTGAATCCGGCGGCCTCGTAGAGATGCCGCGCGGCGTCAAGACCTTTCTGGGTCCACAGCACCACCTTGCGATAACCGGCGGCGCGGGCGAAGCGCAGGCACTCCGCGATCAGCGCCTTGCCGACACCGCGACCGCGCGCCGCGCGCGTCACCAGGAAGACGCGCAGCTTCGCGACCCGATCGCTTTGCCGTACCAGCGCGACGCAGCCGACCGGCTCGCCGTCGAGCTCGGCGATCCAGCAGGCCTCGCGCGCCCGATCGTGCTGGCGCAGGAACGGCGTCATGATCTTGACCATCAGCGCCTCGAAGCTCGCGTCCCAACCGTATTCCTCGGCATAGACCCGGGCGTGCGTGCCGATGATCCAGCCGATATCGCCCGGCCGGTGCCGCCGCACGGTGATCGGCGCTGGCGGCGCCGCGTCGGCGAGGAGCCGTTCGACCGTCGACAGGGCGGCGAGCAGCTCGCGCCGGCCGTCATCGCGAAGGGGCCGCAGCATCTCGGCCACGGCGCGCTGCGAACCGCGTTCGAGCGGCGCGAAAGCACGACGGCCGGCGGCAGTGAGGACCAGATGACGAGCGCGGCCGTCGCGCGCGGAGCGCGTCCGGGTCACGAGGCCGCGGCGGGCGAAATCCTTGAGCATGCGGCTCAAGTAGCCGGCATCGAGGCCGAGCGTGGCGCCGATCTCGCCGGCGGTCGGGCGGTCGCGATGCGCCAGCTCGTAAAGCACACGGGCCTCGGTCAGCGAGAACGGGCTGCCCAGCATGCGGTCGGTGACGACGCCGATCCGCCGCGTATAGAAGCGATTGAAGCGACGGACGGCGGCGACGGGGGCGTCGAGCGACTGGCCGGCCATGCGTCATGCTCCGCAAAATACTTGACGGAGTCAAGTATTCAGCCGTTAGCCGCCATTTTTTTCGTCATGCCCGGACGTGTTCCGGGCATCCACGTCTCTGTCGATGCGACCGGGAATCGTGGATGGCCGGGCCAAGCCCGGCCATGACATGAATGGTGTGCTATCCCCGCTTCACCAGCGCGAAGGTGAAGTTGGGTCCGCGGCCGCGCGCGAGGACCTGGTCGATCCACAGCATGGCGAGCGGCTCGAGGAGCCGCGCGTTCGAAAGCGGACCGGCGTCGATCGCCTCGAATCCCAGATCGCTCACCAGCGTCAGCACCACCGGCTTTTTCGCCGCGTCGTCGCCGGCGACGAACATCGCCGGCTTCACCTTGAACGCCTTCGCGGCCGCCATGTTGTCCGCGCCGGTCTGGTTGAGGGTCTTGAAGACCGCAGCGCCTTTGGCCCATTGCGCGACGCGCTCGCCGGCGGAAACGCTGTGGCCGATCTCGAGGCTCATGCCCTGCGCGCCGCTCGCCAACGGATTGGTGCAGTCGATGACGATTCGGCCGGCGAGACTGCCGAGGCCGCCGATCGCCGCCTCTGTCTTGGGCCAGGGCGTCGCCAGCACGATCACCTCGGCATCGGCTGCAGCTTCCGCCGGTGTCGTCGGCTGCGGCCGCACGCCCTGATATTTCGCCGCCTTGGGATCGGGCATGCCCAGCTTCACCGCGTGCCCGGCCGTGCTCCAGCCCTGCGCCAGCGCCTGACCCACCGCGCCGGCGCCGATGATCGCGATCCGCATATCCGCCTCCGTTCGTGTATGGACGAGAGGGCCGATGCTAGGCCCGGTGCGACCCGCCGCCAACTGGACAGCATCGCATGCCTTGGGCTTAATGCGGCTCAGCCGCGCTCGTGGGGACGCCGCGGCCCCACTTGGTTCCCGGCGGGGGAAGGACCAGATTAGCGCCATGCTGACCAACGAGGTTCGCGCCCATTTTCTCGACTATTTCCGGCGCGCCGGGCACGAGATCGTGCCCTCATCGCCTCTTGTCCCGAGAAATGATCCCACGCTGCTCTTCACCAACGCCGGCATGGTGCAGTTCAAGAA
>DATKRE010000109.1:0-9794 GCA_035532335.1 Xanthobacteraceae bacterium
GCACGGCCGCGACATCACCCGGCTGCCGCCGCACCGGCGGGTCGCGGCGGGACTGGGTTACGTGCCGCAGGAACGCGAGATATTTCCCTCGCTCACGTTGCGGGAAAATCTCGAGGTCGCGGCGCGGCCGGGATCGTGGACAATCGCCTCGGTGTTCGAGCTATTTCCCAAGCTGAAGGAGCGCCAGCGGAATTGGGGCGGACAACTGTCCGGCGGCGAGCAGCAAATGCTGGCGATTGCGCGGGCTCTCGTCGGCAACCCGGCGGTGATCCTGATGGACGAGCCATCGGAGGGGCTGGCGCCGGTGATCGTCGAGGAGTTGATGCGCGCGCTCCGGCACCTGGCCAGCGCGCAGGGACTGACCCTGGTCGTGGTGGAGCAAAACACCAGGCTGGCGCTCGATCTTGCGCCGCGCATTGTGGTGATGGACCGCGGCCGCATCACCTACGACGGCATGAGCGAGCCGTTGAAAGAGGATGGCGCCCAGCTCGACCGGCTGATCGGCGTCGGGCGCCGTTCGATCGTTGCGTAGCCCTTGATCCGGCCGGCGGCCGAAGCGGATAAGGCTGGCTACTTCACCCGCTTCACATCGCCCTTCTTCACGCCGGCTTCCGGGAAAGTCCACATCGCCGCGACCATGAAGATGGTAGTGACGATGACGAAGGTCGAAAAGCCGTGGCGGATCGGCGATCCGTTCCAAAAGGCGAGCATCGCGCCGACGATCAGGGCAATGGCCGACAGGATTGCTTTGACATCGTTTGGCATTCGACTGTCCCGCAGGCTCTAGTTGGATCCGACCGGGGCCGCCGCCGCCTCGTTGGGCAGCCGCGGGCGACCGCGCAGGTTTTTCTTCAGGAAGCGGGTCTCGTAGCCGTTGAGCAAAGTGCCGACCAGGCCGCGATCGAGATCCGAGGTGCCGAACAACCAATCGGCGATCGGGAAGGTCAGATTCATGTTGACCTCCATCATCAGCCGCGCGTTGTGGTGCGCGGTGTGATGCCGGCGCAGCGAATTGACGAACGGGCAATGGCGCACGAAGGCGTTTTCGTCGACGTGGCAGCAAAAGTGCATGAACTCGTAGATCAGATACATGCCGCTGGTCGTGGCCATGAACAGCCAGCCGACATTGGCGGTGAATATGCTGCCGAGAATGACGGCCGCGGGCAGCGACATCAGGATGAACACGACCAGCGCGAACGGCGGGAACACGGTCACGCGCCAATCCTTGTGATCGCGGAAGCGCATTTCCTCGTCGGTAAAGAACTGATGATGATTAAGCGTGTGCCGCTCATAGATCGAGCGCAGGCCTTTAATGTCGATCGGCCGGTGCATCACGTATTTATGCACCGCCCACTCGAACAGATTGGTGAGCAGGAAGGTCAGCGGCACGGTCAGCCATTCCAGCGCGGTCACGCGGTGAATGTGCTCGACGTAGATGTAGAACGCCGCGGCACCCATGGCGTAGATGATGACGAGATGCAGGTATCCGTCATACCAGCCGAGGATGCGGGAGCGGTATTCCTGGCGGAATTCGATCTGGCGCTGGCTGATCATGGCCGGTCTCCCAATGCGGCCGCTCGCGGCCGCCTTTTCTTGTCGCCTGATATATCACGCATCTATCACAGCCGGCGGCCGGCTACAATCGGCTATTCCCCGCGGCTCGTGCGCACATAAGCATCGACGTCATCGCCGGTCAGCCGCCACTCATTGTCGAGATTGGCGATCACGTCCTTCATATACGGCTCCGACAGCGCGACGGCGCGCTCGTTGTCGCCGAGATGCTCGACCAGGATCGCCAGCGCCAGTTGTTGCGGGCTGGTTCCCTCGTAGGTCCACTCGAAGCCGCGCTTGGTGAATTGGCGGACCTCGTAATGTTCCGGCAGCGGGTTGCCGTCGACGGTGACGACGAGGCCATCCATGGTGCGCTTGCCGGCGTAGACTTTCATGGCCGCACCGAAACGGTCGCGCGGGTGAAGGTCTCGACGTAGTCGATCAGCTTGTCGCTGGCGCGGGCGGCAGCCTCGCCATTGCCCTTCGCGATCGCGCGCGCCTGATTGGCGTGCAAGCGCGCACACAGCGGCAAATCGGCAGCCTGCCGGTAATGCATGTACCAAAACCGGCGCGAGAGCCCCTGCAAAAGTTTCATCGAGCGGGTCGCGTAGCCGTTATGGGCGGCATCCACCATCAGGCGGTTGAACTCGCGGTCAAGCCGCATGAAGTCGATGTCGTCGTTGCCTTTGGCGGCGCGGTCCATGCCGCGGGCGATCTCCTGCATCTGTTCGCGCTGCTCGGGCGTCGCCCGCACGGCGCCGGCCCGGCTCAACAGCCGTTCCAGCTCGCGGCGGACTTCCAGCAGCAAAAGTTGATGGCGCGGGTTGAGGTCGGTGACCAGGATGCCCTTGCGCGGCAGGATCGTCACCAGCCCTTCATGCGCCAGCCGCTGCAAGGCTTCGCGGATCGGGGTGCGGCCGATCTTGAACGTCGCCGACAGCATTTGCTCGGAAAGAACGTCGCCAGGTTTGAGCCGGAGCGTAACAATTTGCTCCTCGATCAGCCGGTAGGCCTGGTCGGTCAGCGTGTCGGTCACCGCGGAGCGTGCGCTTGGGCGCGGCCGTCGCAACGCCGTGGTTTGCGATCGCGGCACGTCAGATCTGCTTTCGTTTGGCGACCATGGTCGCGAACTTCTCGTATTCGGCCTCGTTGACCGAATACGAATGTTCATCGTCCGGGAACGAGCCGTCCTTCACTTCACTGATGTATTGCGCGATGCCGGCAACGGCGACTTCGGTCAGTTTGGTATACCGCTTGGTGAATTTCGGTTTGAAGTCGGTGAACACGCCGAGCAGGTCGTAACACAGCAGGATTTGCCCGTCGCAGCCGACGCCCGCACCGATGCCGATGGTCGGGATGGTGAGCTGCTCGGATATCAGCCTGGCGATCTTCGCCGGCACCGCCTCGAATTCCAGCATGAAGCAGCCGGCATCCTCGATCGCCATCGCATCTTCGAAAATCTTCATCGCCGCGTCGGCGGTGCGGCCCTGGATCTTGAAGCCGCCGAACATGGCGATGGTGTGCGGCGTCAGTCCGATATGCGATGCGGTCGGAATGCCGGCATCGACCAGTGCGCGCAAAATGTGGGCCTGCGATTTGCCGCCCTGCGGCTTCACCGCGTCGCACAGCGCCTCCTGCATGAACCGCGTGGCGTTGGTCAGCGCCCGCTCCACCGTGTGGTAGCTTTGGTAGGGCATGCAGCCGAGCGAGAATGTATTGGGGGCGCCGCGGCGCACCGCCTGCGCATGCATCACCATCATATCCATGGTGGCGGGAATGGTGCTTGGATGGCCGTGCGCGACCATCGCCAAGCTGTCGCCGACCACCGCAACGTCGATACCGGCGATCTCGGCCCATTTGGCCGAGGTATAATCCGGCACCGACATGTAGACCATTTTCTCGCCGGTCTTTTTTGACTCGCGAATCTCGGTGATGGTGCGCTTCTTGCGCTCCGCGTCGGGCTTCTTTGCCGCCGGTGACGCCGCCTCGACCGTCTTGTCCGTGCTGGCTGCCATCGACCGTTTCCCGGACCCGGTGGTTGTGATATATGTCTCGTATATTAGCTGGATTGGGTCAAGCGCAGCGCCGTGGGGGAACGACGTGTTTCCGAGCCGTGAGATCGTTCCGCTCGCGCTGTTCGTGGCGCTCGTCCTGGTCGCGGCGCTGCATGGGCTGGCGGCCAGCGGGCACTTGCCGCTGCGCCGAGACCGCGCGCCGGCGCTGCTTCTCGGCTCGACGATGGTGGCGGCGGTCGCCGCCATCCTCGGTATTGTTGCCGCGCTCCGGTTCATCTCCTGGCCGTCGGCGATTATTGGCGGCGGAGCGGCGGTGCTGGCGGCGCCGTTGCTGCTGCGAGCGTTGCCGGAGCGCTTCGTCAATGGCCGCGGCGCCCTGATCAGCTTTGCCGCCGCCACCGCCGTTTTCACTGCCCTGCTGGTGTGGCTCGCGATCGGCATCCGCTGCGGTGGCTGCAACTGAACCAAACGACCGTTCTGTGGTTAATATGGGAATGTTGATATGGAATGTGGATATTACGCTTCCACAACTTCTCACTCTGCGCTAAACAGTCGATTGGTACTGCGCTTGAGAGGCGCCAGTGACTGCAAGCAGCGCAAAACGTCAACCCAACCGCTGGCCGGCCTTGCTCGACGCCGCCGCTGCGCAGTTCGCCGAAGGCGGCTACCACGCCACCAGCATGCGCGACCTCGCCGCCGCCACCGCCATGACGCCCGGTGCGATTTATTTCCACGTTGCCAGCAAGCAGGCGTTGCTGCTCGCGGTCTACGAAGAGGGCGTGCAGCGCATTCTCGACCGGGTGGAAGCAGCCACCGCCACGGCGCGCGAGCCGTGGGCGCGCCTGGAGAAAGCCATCGCCGCGCATCTTGAGGCCGTGCTCGATGCCAGCGCCTATGCGCGCGTCGTCATCCGCATTCTGCCGCATGATGCGCCGGAGATCGCCGCCGAGCTCAAGCAACTGCGCGACCGTTACGAGGCGCGTTTCGCCCGCTATTTCGCCGCGATATCGTTGCCGCGCGAACGCGATGCCGCGGTGGCGCGGCTCGCCCTCCTCGGCGCCATGAACTGGACGCCGGTCTGGTACAAGGACGGCGGCAAATCGGTTCCAGCGATCGCGCGGGAATTGCTCGCGCCGTTGCGGGCGCTGGCCGGCGTCAAACCTGGGCGGGGCGGAAAATGACGGCGACCGGACTGAACCCACCGGCGCGCGTTTTGGTCACCAAGATCGGCCTCGACGGCCACGATCGCGGCAGCCGCATCGTTGCCGCCTATCTGCGCGACGCCGGCATGGAGGTCATCTACACGCCGCCATGGCAATCGATTCCCGCGGTGGTCAAGCTGGTGCTGGAAGAAGACGTCGATGTCGTCGGCATCTCATCGCTCGCCACCGATCATCTGATCGTGCCGAAGCTTGCCGACGCGCTGCGCACCGCGGGCCTCGGTCACGTCGGCCTCATCGTCGGCGGCATCGTACCGGACGACGAATGCCCAGCACTCCAGCAGGCAGGCGTCAGCGCCATCTTCGGTCCCGGTTCGCCGCGCGACGAAATAATCGCCCATGTCGCCGCGCTTGCCGCCAAAGTCCGTGACGTCAAAAATGCCGAATTCAGGGAGATCGCCCAATGACCAAGCAGGCCGTTCAATTATCGCTGCCGGGGTTCGAGCAAGCGCATGGCGGCTGGCGCACCGAGTACAGCCGGCAGATCGGCGCCGACCGCGCGATCAAAAACCGCTCCGGTGTCGAGATCAAGCCGCTCTACACGCCGCGCGACTGGAACGGCGACGGCTTCCTCGAAAATCTCGGTTTCCCCGGGCAATATCCCTACACCCGCGGCATTTATCCGACCATGCATCGCGGCTGCACCTGGACGCAGCGGCAGTTGATCGGGCTCGGCACGCCTGAGGACTACAACAAGCGGGTGCGCACCATCCTCGATGCCGGCGCGACCGCGATCAGCCTCATTCCGTGCAACTCGGTTTTTCGCGGCAACGATTGCAACGAAGTCGATCTGCCGCTCTTGGGCACCTGCGGCACGGTCGTCAACACCGCCGATCACATGGATCGCGCGCTCGATAGCGTGCCGCTCGGCAACATCTCGACCGCGATGAACGACCCCTCCCCGTTCACGCTGCTGGCGTTCCTGCTCGCCGTCGCCAAACGGCGCGGCATCCCGTGGACGTCGATCACCGGCACGTCGAACCAGAGCGACTACATCTCGCACTTCATCGCCAACCACATGTTCTTCCGCCTGTCACTGCCCGGCGCGCGGCGCGTGCTGCTGGACCATATCGAGTTTTGCCGCACCTACGTTCCGGGCTGGAACCCGGTGTCGGTGGTCGGCCAGCACATGCAGCAGGCCGGCGCGACGCCGGTCGAAACCATGGCCTTCACCATTTCGACCGCTCTGCAATACGCCCAGGACTGCATCGACCGCGGCATGGACATCGATCATGTGCTGCGGCGCTTTACGTTCTTCTTCGACATTTCGATCAGCTTCTTCGAGGAAGTCGCGAAATTCCGCGCCGGCCGCCGGATCTGGGCGCGGCTGGCGCGCGAACGGCTCGGCGCCAAGGATCCGGGTTCGTGGCGCTTCAAATTCCACGGCCAGACGTCCGGCGTCGATCTCACCGTCCAGCAGCCGATGAACAACGTCGCGCGCGTCGCCGTGCAAGCGATGGCGGGTATCATGAGCGGGCTGCAATCGCTGCACACCGACGCTTACGACGAGGCGATCACCACACCGACCGAAGAGACCGCCCGCATCGCGGTCGCCACCCAAAACATCCTCCGCGAGGAGGCGCATCTGTGCGACGTCATCGATCCCCTCGGCGGCTCCTATTATGTCGAGACGCTGACCGATCAGATGGAAGAGGAAATGATGGCGCTGATCGGCAAGGTCGACGACGCCGGCGGCATGTATAAGGCTGCCGAAGCCGGCCTGATCCAGGCGATGATCGGCCAATCGGCGCTCGCCTTCCAAGAGAAGGTCGAGACCGGCGAGGAAAAGGTCATCGGCGTCAATTGCTATCAGGCCGACAACGTGGCCTACGCCGCGCCGCCGACCGAGCGGCCCGACGTCGAGCGTATGCAGCAGCACGTCGCGAGCTTTACCGCCTACAAGGCGGAGCGGAGCCAGACCGACGTCCGCCGCGCGCTTGATGCGCTAAAGCGCGCCGCCAATAGCGAACGCGACAACATCTACGGGCGCATCGTCGAAGCGGCCGAAGTCGGCATTACCCATGGCGAGATCGTAAGCCTGCTCCGCGAGGAACTCGGCTTTGGCCATCCCCTTGTCGTTGTCTGAGCCCGCGCCGGCCCGCGCGGCGCTAGTGGAGCGGATTTGACATTCGCTACCCAGCTAGCGGCAAACGTGTCGGCCGACGACATTCTCGACCGGCTCACCGCCGGCGATGCGGCGACGCTTGCCCGGTGCATCAGCCTGATGGAAACCGGCGGCCCGGCCGCCGATCTCATCCATCGGCGCGTCTGCGCCAAGACCGGGCATGCCGCCGTGATCGGATTTACCGGCGCGCCGGGCGCCGGCAAATCGACCCTGATCGATGCCTATATCGCCGTGCTGCGCGCGGGCGGCCGGACGGTCGCAGTCGCCGCGGTCGATCCCTCAAGCCCCCTCGGCGGCGGCGCCATCCTCGGCGACCGCGTGCGCATGCGCCGCCACGCGCTCGATCCGGACGTCTTTATCCGCTCGGTGGCCTCGCGCGGTCATCTTGGCGGCCTGTCCGAGAGCATCCACCGCGTCGTCGATGTGATGGACGCAGCCGGCCACGATGTCATCATCGTCGAGACCGTCGGCACCGGCCAATCGGAAGTCGAAGTGGCCGAGATCGCCGACATCTGCGTGGTGGTGAATGCGCCGAACATGGGCGACGACGTGCAGGCGATGAAAGCCGGCGTTCTGGAGATCGCCGACATCCTGGTCGTCAACAAGGCCGATCTGCCGCTGGCCCAGCGTGCGACCAGGCAATTGCGCGACATGCTCAAGCTGCGGCGCAATCGTCAGGACGTTGCCATCCTCGAAACGGTGGCAACGAAGGAAACCGGCATCGATGCGCTGGGCGGCGCCGTCGACGCTCTGCTTGCGAACCGCGCCGGCGACAAGCGGAAAAGCCGCGAGCGCCGCATGCGCCGGCTGATCGCGCAAGCCGCGAGCCGCCTCATGCACGAGCGCATGCGCGACCTCACCGATGGCAGGCTCGATGAATTGGCGCAAAAGGCCGCCACCGGCGAAATCGGCATCGCCGAAGCGGCAACGCAGGCGCTGTCGCTTATTCGGCCGTAACGCTTCGCTAATCGCGCCTAACGCTCCGCAAGATTTCTACGAGCCGGGCCGATCGGATTTTGGGAGGCTCAGGGATGCGGCCCCCATGGCGCCGCGTGAAGAAGCTTGACCTCCTGGGTCATCACCAGCGGACGGAACTTTACCGCGAAGCTCTCGACGAAATCCTTGTTGGCATAGACAGCGACCCAATGCGCCCGGCGATCGGCGTCGTCGTCGAACTTCCACAAATGCACGAGCTGATTGATCGTGCCGGTGTCGGCCTGGAAATACCCGATCAGCTTTTTGTCTTGACCGCCCTTTTGCAGCGCCGGAAAACCAAACCCTTGATAGAGTTTAACGGCCTCCGCCATGGCGCCGACGGTGAGCGTGTAGGTTCGTAGTTCGTAGAGAGCCATCGGGCATTATCCTTCGCGTTGCCGTTGGTGGGAGAGCGCACGTTTAAGCCTAGCCGACCGCGTTTGCCGCGGCGCGTCCAGCGGCGCGGCCAGAGAAAAAGCAGCCGCCGAGAAATGTCCCTTCGAGCGCGGCGTAGCCATGCATCCCGCCGCCACCGAAGCCCGCCACTTCGCCGGCTGCATAGAGCCCCGGCACCGGCGCGCCGTCGGCGCCGATGACGCGGCTGTCGAGATCGGTCTGCAAGCCGCCGAGCGTCTTGCGCGTCAAAATGTTGAGCCGCACCGCAATCAGCGGGCCGGCGGCGGGATCGAGTAGCTTGTGCGGCCGCGCGACGCGGATGAGCTTGTCGCCGATATAACGCCGTGCGTTGTGGATGGCGGCGATCTGGCCGTCCTTGCCGAACCGATTATCGAGTTCACGGTCGCGCGCGGCGATTTCACGCTCGACGTCTTCGAGCGTGAGTAAAGCTTCGCCGGACAGCGCATTCATCCGCGCGACCAGCCGCGGCAGATCGGGCTCGACAATAAAATCCTCACCCTTGTCCATGAAAGCCCGGACCGGACCGGGTATTCCCGCTCGCGCGCGGCGGATCACCGCAAGCCAGCTCTTAGAGGTGAAATCGGGATTTTGCTCGGACCCCGACAGCGCGAATTCCTTCGCGATGATTTTATGGGTCAGGATGAACCACGAATAATCGTAGCCGGTTTCCATAATGTATTTGAGCGTGCGCAAGGTATCGAAGCCGGGATAAAGCGGCCCCGGCAAGCGCCGGCCGCGCGCATCGAGCCACAGCGACGACGGTCCCGGCAAAATCCGGATGGCGTGATCGGTCCAGATCGGCGCGAAGTTTTTGATCCCCTCATGGTAGTGCCACATGCGGTCGCGATTGATGATCGTGCCGCCGGCGGCTTCCGTAATCGCCAGCATGCGGCCGTCAACGTGATCGGGGACGCCGGCGATCATCCGCTTCGGCGCCGGGCCGAGCCGTTGCGGCCAGTTGCTGCGGACGAGTTTGTGATTGGCGCCGATGCCGCCGGAGGCGACAATGACCGCCGCCGCCTTCAGCTCAAACGAACCGGCGATATCGCGCGAGCTTTTATGTCCGCGCCCGACCGGGCTCGGCGCCAGAATGTCGCCTTGCACGCCGTCGATCATGCGGCCCGATTTGGTCAGCGCGTTGACGCGGTGGCGAAACTTGAAACTCACAAGTCCGGCACGTTCGCCGTCGCGCACGCGCGCGACGAACGGCCCGACCACGCCCGGCCCGGTTCCCCAGGTCAGATGAAAGCGCGGCACCGAGTTGCCGTGGCCGCTTGCAGCATCGCCGCCGCGCTCGGCCCAGCCGACCACGGGAAAGAACCGCAAGCCGCGCGCCCGCAGCCACGCGCGCTTTTCGCCGGCGGCGAAGGCGACATAAGCCTCCGCCCATTGGCGCGGCCAAAAATCCTCGGCGCGGTCGAACGCCGCCGTGCCCGTCCAGTCTTGCCACGCAAGATCGTAGGAGTCGCGGATGCCGAGACGCCGCTGCTC
>DATKRE010000110.1:0-28895 GCA_035532335.1 Xanthobacteraceae bacterium
GTCGGCAGCCAATGCCGGTCCGCCGATCAAGAGCGCGAACGCCCCAGCAATCCAAAAACGCTTCATGCGACTCTCCTAATCGGCCACCCGGCTGCGGCATCGCCGCTGCGCTCGCGTGACAACCACTGACAACCCCACGCACTGACAACCCCACGCCCGACCTATTAACCGACAGCGCGCGATTTCGGTGTCTCCGAAAGGCAACAGCGGGGGACAAATCGTGTGGCAATTTTGTGCCGATTAAGCCGCAATTTCTTGGAGATCGGCAAAGCGCTTCGCGGAATCTTTCCGGCAATTCCGGCACTAGGCTGGTTAATGGAAAAGAAGCCGCGCTCGTCCGCACCAACCCCGGCAAAGCCGGGCGTCCTGCGGACACCCCTAAAAACGGGTTAACAATTGGCCGCCTTGTGGGCATCGGGTCTTGCGCTTTCGCCTGGAACAAAATAAGAACATAACGATGATCGGCCGGGACGACCGGGGACAGAGCGGCCGCCAACCGGCGGCACCTCGCGTCTGCCATGTGGATAACGCCTATCGCGGCGGCGCTGCCCTTAACGGGGGTCCGACGCGCCACTAGGTTGGCAACAGCGCGGGAAATTCAGCCGGCGATGAAACGGAGCGTGTGATGGCGGGAAGCGTCAACAAAGTGATCTTGATCGGCAATCTGGGCGCCGACCCGGAAATTCGTCGTACCCAGGATGGACGCCCGATCGCCAATCTGCGGCTGGCGACGTCGGATTCCTGGAAAGACAAGACGACCGGCGAGCGCAAGGAAAAGACCGAGTGGCATCGCGTGGTGATCTTCAACGAAAATCTGTGCAAGATCGCCGAGCAATATCTCAAGAAGGGCTCGAAGGTTTACATCGAGGGCGCGCTGCAAACCCGCAAATGGCAGGACCAATCGGGCCAAGACCGCTATTCGACCGAAGTGGTGCTGCAAGGGTTCCGCGGCGAGCTGACCTTGCTCGATCGCGCCGGCAGCAGCAGCAGCAGCAGCGCCGGCGGCGGTGGCGACTTCGGCGCCGATGAGTCCGGCGGTGAATTCGGTTCGCCCGGACCGACACGCAAGGTCGCGGCAGCGGCCGGCGCTGGCGCGGGCGCACGTGGCAGCCGCGGCGACATGGACGACGAAATTCCGTTCTGAGTTTTATCCTCCCCTGCGACGTGGAACGGAGCGGGGGAGGGGGACCGCGCGAAGCGCGGTGGAAGGGGCGCTGATCTCAGAGCGTCGCTTCGCTGCCGGCGAATCGTCGAGTCCAACGCCCCTTCCACCATCCGGCGCTCGCTACGCTTGCTTGGATGGTTCCCCTTCCCCGCTTCGCGGGGCAGGATAACCCCATGCTCGATCTGATCTTTGCCATCAAATTCGTACATCTCGTTGGCGCCGCGGCGATGCTCGGCACCTGGCTCGGCGTCGCAATCTTCATGCTGCTGGCGCACCGTTCCGACAATCCGTCGGTGGTGGCGGTCACCTCGCGCTTTGCGGTGACGGTGGAGCTGCGCGTGATGATCGCGGCCGTGGCGCTGCAGCCAATCAGCGGGTTTGCGC
Source organism: Xanthobacteraceae bacterium (assembly GCA_035532335.1). Lineage (GTDB taxonomy): Bacteria > Pseudomonadota > Alphaproteobacteria > Rhizobiales > Xanthobacteraceae > BOG-931. The sequence continues at coordinate 1,550 of DATKRE010000110.1, forward strand.
TCGCCGGAGCGATCGGCGTCTCGCCCATCGGCGAGTTCTGGCTGGTGTTGTCGCTGCCGCTCTACGCACTCGTCGTCGTGGCGTGGATCGTGGCGCTGCGCACCGAAATCGGTATCCGCGATCTGACGCGCCAGGCGGCACTCGACAGCGTGCCGCTGTCGGACGCTTACCGCGCGCTGTTCCGCCGCTATAGCGCGCTCACCTGGCCGGCGCTTGCCGGCACCGTGTTGTTGTTCCTGCTGATGACCTGGCAGCCGAAATGGTCGTGAGCGTGCGCGGCGCGGCGACACCGCGCCCGTGTCAGCCGGCCAGCGCCAGCTCTTCGCAGTCGCCGTCACCATCGGCCAGCGCGGCGAGCGCCGGACCGGCCAGTACGTAGGTCAGGCAGCTCGGCAGGTGGCAAAAGCCTTCGCGCTGATAGAAGCCTTGCGCCGGGTTATCGGCGCGCACGGTGAGTTCGACGATCGGACTGCCGAGCTTGTGCGCATGGGCGGCGACGCGCGCGGTCAGCGCACGGGCGACCCCGCGCTTGCGGTGCTCCGGCTCGACGAACAAGTCTTGCAGAAAGACGATCGGCCCGCTCCAGCCGGTGATGACACGCTGGCTGCAAGTGGCCATGCCGATCACCGCGTCGCCGATCTCGGCGACGAAAGCGGTGAAGCCCGCGTTGGGGCCGAAACCATCGCGCAGCCAGTCGGCGGCGTTGGCGCGCACCGCGTGCAGCGAATCCTCGCCCTGCGCCAACAGGCGCTTGAGCCGCATTAGCTCGGGGATATCGACCGGCTGCGCCGCGCGCACGCGCAACGCGCCGGGCGGCGTGTTTGTGCCGTCCATGCGCCGCGACTCAAACCGAAATGTTGACTTTGCCGCCGAGCTGGCCGCTCGAGCTGCCAGCAGACGCGATGCTTGAGCTCTGCGCATCCACATCGCTGATCGACCCGGCGTGGTGCTTGCCGTGCTTGTGCTGGCCGATCGGCTGGCTCGCTGCGTAGGCCGCGGCGGTGGAAACTCCGGAAATAGCCATGTTCCCTCTCAAGGACTCATGATGCCCCAAGTGAATCTGGCCCGTTATAGTTAATGGATGATTACGCGTTCAGCCGACCCAGATCGCGCGAATGCCGTCGATGACGAACTGCACGGCGAGGGCGGCCAGCAGCACGCCGAGCAATCGCGACAGCACAATGTTGCCGGTCAGGCCAAGCAGCCGGCTAATCCGCTCGGCAAAAATAAAAACAACGAAGCAGGAGACGGCGACGGAGACGACGACCGCGAACAGGATCCCGGTCAGCAGCAAATTGCCGGCGGCACGCCCGTACAGCAACACGGTCGCGGTTATGGCGCCCGGTCCGGCCATAAGAGGAATCGCCAGCGGGAAGGCGGCGATGTTGCGCACGTGCTCCTCGACCGCTTCCTCCGCGGCTTCGGTCTCGCGCCGCATGCGCACGCCAAACACCATCTCGAAGGCGATCGAGAACAGCAGCAGCCCGCCGGCGATGCGGAACGCCGGCAGTGAGATGCCGAGCGCGCGGAACAGCCAGTCGCCGATCAGTGCGCTGCCGATCAGGATAGCGCCGGCGATCAGGCTTGAACGCAGCGCGACGCTGTTGCGCGCGCGGCGCGGGAGTCCTTCGGTGACGGCAAGGAAGGTCGGCGCCAATCCGATTGGATCGAGCACGACCAGAAGCGTCACCAGCGCGGAGATGGCAAAATCGAGCGGCATGAATGGTTCTTAGCAGGCTGTGCAGCCAGCCCGAAGACGTGCCGGCGGCCGGAGGGTTTTTCGCGCCGTTCGGAAGTTCCAAAGCGCCGTCATAAACCATTGAAATTGAACTAGAAATTCATACTTATAACTTGCCGAAAGAGGTGGCGAAACAACCCCCGATCGGCTATGAAAATTAACAGTAGATTCGTCAGATTCTTCGCCGATTTCTTGCCCCAGGATCAGTAAGTGGCCGACCAGGAAACTCCCCCGCCGTCCGACAGCGGTCCGTCCGACATTCGCCCCATCTCCATCACCGAGGAGATGAAGAGAAGCTACCTCGATTACGCCATGAGCGTGATCGTGGCCCGTGCGCTGCCTGATGCGCGCGACGGCCTCAAGCCGGTGCATCGGCGCATCCTCTACTCGATGCACGAGAACGGCTACGAGTGGAACAAGCCGTATCGCAAGTCGGCGCGTGTCGTTGGCGACGTGATCGGCAAATACCACCCGCACGGCGATCAAGCGGTCTACGACGCGCTGGTGCGCATGGCGCAGGATTTCTCGATGCGCCTGCCGCTGATCGACGGGCAGGGCAATTTCGGTTCGGTTGACGGCGATGCGCCGGCGGCCATGCGCTACACCGAGGTGCGGCTCGAACGTGTCGCCGGCTCGCTGGTCGAAGATCTCGACAAGGACACCGTCGACTTCCAGGAGAATTACGACAATTCCGAGCGCGAACCGGTGGTGATGCCGGCGCGCTTTCCCAATCTTCTGGTCAACGGCGCCGGCGGCATCGCCGTTGGCATGGCCACCAACATTCCACCGCACAATCTCGGCGAAGTCATCGACGCCTGCGTGGCGATGATCGACAATCCGGCTCTTTCCATCGAAGACCTGATCGCGATCGTGCCGGGGCCGGACTTCCCGACCGGCGGCATCATTCTCGGACGGCAAGGCATCCGCGCCGCCTATCATCTCGGCCGCGGCGGCATCGTCATGCGCGGCAAGGTCGAATTCGAGACCCTGCGCGGCGAGCGCGAGGCGATCGTCGTTTCCGAAATTCCCTATCAGGTGAACAAGGCGCACATGGTCGAGCGGATCGGCGAACTGGTGCGCGAGAAGAAGATCGAAGGCGTCGCGGCGCTGCGCGACGAATCCGACCGCGACGGTTATCGCGTCGTGGTCGAATTGCGCCGCGATGCAGTGCCGGACGTCGTGCTCAATCAGCTTTACCGCTTCACCGCACTGCAGTCCTCGTTCGGCGCCAACATGGTGGCGCTCGACGGCGGCCGGCCGCTGGTGATGAACCTCAAGGATCTGCTGAGGTCGTTCATCGCGTTCCGCGAAGAGGTCATTTATCGCCGCACCAAGCATCTGCTCGGCAAAGCGCGCGACCGGGCCCATGTCTTGGTCGGTCTGGCTATCGCGGTCGCCAACATCGACGAGATGATCAAGCTGATCCGCGGCTCCAAGGACGCCAATGAGGCGCGCGAAGCATTGATGGCGCGCGATTGGCCGGCCAAAGACGTCGCTGCCATGGTCACGCTGATCGACGACCCGCGCCACAGCGTATCGGACGCGGGCACGACCAAGCTGTCGGCCGAGCAGGCCAAGGCGATTCTCGATCTGCGGCTGCAACGGCTGACTGCGCTCGGCCGTGACGAGATCAAGACCGAGCTGGACAAGCTCGCCGGCGAAATCGCCGACTATCTCGACATTCTTCGCTCGCGTGCCCGTATCCAGACGATCGCCAAGGACGAACTTGCCGCGATCAAGAAGGAATTCGCCACACCGCGCAGAACTTTGATTATCGATCAGGAAGGCGAGATGGAGGATGAGGACCTGATCCAGCGCGAGGACATGGTCGTCACCGTATCGCATGCCGGCTACGTTAAGCGTGTGCCGCTGTCCACCTACCGGTCGCAGAAGCGCGGCGGCAAGGGCCGCGCCGGCATGCAGACGCGCGAAGAGGACTTCGTCACCCGGCTGTTCGTGGCTTCGACCCACACGCCGGTGCTGTTCTTCTCCTCGCGCGGCCAGGTTTACAAGGAAAAGGTCTGGCGGTTGCCGCTAGCGGCGCCACAGGCGCGCGGCAAGGCGCTGATCAACATCCTGCCGCTCGAGCAAGGCGAAAGCATCACCACGATCATGCCGCTGCCCGAGGATGAAGCGACGTGGGACAAGCTCGACGTGATGTTCGCCACCACGCGTGGCACGGTGCGGCGGAACAAGCTGTCGGATTTCGCCGACGTGCGCCGCTCGGGCATCATCGCCATGAAGCTGGAGGACGGCGACGGCATCGTGGACGTGCAGATCTGCACCGAGAATGACGACGTGCTGTTAACCTCGACCGCCGGGCAATGCATCCGCTTCCCGGTCACCGACGTGCGTGTGTTCCAGGGCCGCACCTCGGTCGGCGTGCGCGGCATCAACCTTGCTGCTGATAAGAAAGGTCTCGGCGACAAGCTCATTTCGCTGTCGATCCTGCGCCACGTCGAGGCATCCGCCGACGAACGCGTGGCATATCTGAAACGCGCCAATGCGGTGCGCCGCGGAAGCAACGGCGAGTCGGAGGAGGCCGGCACCGATCAGGAGGAGGCCGAGGGCGCGATCGAACTCGGCCAAGACCGGTACGTGGTATTGTCCGCCAACGAGCAATTCGTGCTGACGATTTCCGAGAACGGCTTCGGCAAGCGTACATCGTCTTACGAGTACCGAACCACCGGCCGCGGCGGCAAAGGCATCGTCGCCATGACGGTCACCGAGAAAAACGGCCGGCTGGTTGCGTCGTTCCCGATCGAGGATAGCGATCAGATCATGCTGGTGACGGACGGCGGACAGTTGATCCGCTGCCCGGTCGACGGCATCCGCATTGCCGGCCGCTCAACCCAAGGCGTGATCGTGTTCTCCACCGCGGAAGGCGAGAAAGTCGCCTCGGTGGAGCGGCTGACGGAAGAGGGCGGCGACGAGAACGGCAGCGATTGATCACACCGCATCGGTCGCGAACCGCCGCGGCCTTTATCGCTCTCTACGGTTCGTCCTCTTACTGTTCATCCATAAACGTCGGGCCGGGACGCGATCCGTGATAATTCGGGTCGCCGGCGGGCCATGTCGCCATGCAGGGCGGGAACTGGTTCCGATAGGGCCACGTGCAGCCCGCGGAATCTCGCGCCGGCGCCGCGTTGTATAAGTTCCGCTGCACGGGCTTTCGCGCGGCGGCGATATGTTTGTGCTTTGCCATCTGCGCTTGCGGCGGCGGCCGATCGGTCTGCGCTGTCGCAAGGGTCGGCTGCCACAGCATCGCCAGCGCCATGACCATGGACGGCAGGGGGTGAAGCCGAAGATGGTTCATCGCATTCTCCTTGGCTGTCTTCGCCCACCAACGCGAAGTGTCATCCGGCGGTTGCCCGAACGCGAGCGGTTCCACGGTCAACTTTTGTTGTCCGCGAAAGACGCTTTTGCCGCTAAGGTAACGCGCTGAGTTTCACTGCGGTTTTTTCTCCGGAATTGGCGCCGGCTTCGGCGGTGGCACCGGATGCGGAGGCGGCGGCGCTGGCGCAACCACGTGTGCAGGCGGCGGCGCAATAGTCGCCCGCGGCGGAGGCGGCGGCGTTGGCGTAACCACATGCGCAGGCGGCGGCGCAATAGTCGCCCGCGGCGGAGGGGGCGGCTTCAGCTCCGGATGCGTTTTCACTTCCGGCGTCGGCGGTTTCGCTTTGCGGTTGACGTCCCGCGGCGGCGGCTTCAGGTCGGGAAGCGGTTTCACTTCCGGCGCCGGCGGTTTCGCTTCACGGTTGACGTCCCGCGGCGGCGGCGGCGATACCGCGCTGCCGGGCGGTGGATTATGATCGGGCCGCACATTACCAACCGCCGGCGGTACCCCGCGGCGATCCTCCTCAAGAGCTTTCGGAGCGTTGGCGTTCGGCTGTCCGACAGCCGCACCGGGCGGCTTTTCGCCGGGCGCTAAGCCGGGTTTAACGGACTGTGGCACGACGCGGGCTTTTTCATCGCGCGCGGCGACCACACCTTTGCCGCTGAACTGGTTTGGTTTTGGCGTCGCCGCGATCGCCGGCCGACCATGATTTTCGGTAGCCAACTGGGATTTGTCCGCGCTCGCAGTTCGCTCATGCTGCAACTGCGCCGGAATGGCGGCGATATGTTGCTCGCGCGCCGCGCGCTGTTGTTCCGATGTCGGCCGTCCGGCCGTACCGCCGCTGCCGCCGTTGAAGCTAACCCGCGACGCACCCCGCTCGACGATCACATTCTTTTCGTAGACGTTCCTGACGCCGACGCCGCCGAAGTTGTTGACGGTGCGATTGTAGAAGAACGCGCCATGCTCCCAGCGTCCGCCTTCATAGCCGGCACCGGAATAGCCATAGCCATAATCGATGTCGCCGTAGAAGCCGACCTGCGGTCCCCAATAGCCTGCGGACCAGAGATAGATGCCGTCGCGCCACGCCCAGTAACCAGGCGTCCACAGCAGACCGGATTCCGGCGGCTCAACCCAGGTGCCCGGTACCCAGAAATATCCGTAGGCACCGCCAGCCCAATAGCCCGGCGTCCATATGTACCCCGGCTCGGGAATCGGCGGCTGGTCGTAAACCGGCAACTCCGGCGGCGGGCTTGCATTGCTGATGCAAATGACTTGCGCCGACGCGACGACCGGCCAAGCCAGCGTCGCAAGTGCAAGCGACAATCCGACGACAAACGGCATCAACCGCATCAGCAAAACTCCCGGATTCGCGATTGCTGAGAGTCCGAGTACATTGCCGCAAGATTAAGGCGTCGCCGGGAACTCTCAGCATCGCGCTGGCGCCCTAAACTTGCCCAAGAGTTGCCTAACACTCAGGCTTTGCGCAATAAGCGCTGGCCGGTAAAATTGATCGCATGCGCATGAAAGCCATCGGTTCACTTGCCGTGGTTTTGTTTATTTTCGGCGCCGGCGGAGCAGCGTCCGCCGATCCGAAAGGATTATGGGTGGCCGAGGACCACGCGCAGGTCCGCATCGCAGATTGCAGCCGCCGAAGCCAGGCCTTGTGCGCGACGGTCGCTGCTGCGCGATCTTCCGTCGATCCGGAAACCGGCCGGCCGTGGACCGACAATCACAATCCGGATTCGAATGCGCGCAACCGGCCGCTGGTCGGTGTTTATGTCCTCTACAACATGCTGCCGGACGGTGCGGCGAAATGGGCGGGAACGCTCTACAACACCGACGACGGTCACACTTATCCCGGTCATTTGCTCGAAACCGGTCCACGCACGATCCGGATCGAAGGCTGCGCGATCGGCATTTGCGGCGGACGTAATTTGACGCGGGTTCGCTAGTTGCGAATGTTAGAATTGGACCACTAAGCGGCGATCCGCGATACGCGGCTGGAGCCGAAAGCGTCGAAAGCTTCGGCCATCCTTTGCAGCACCACGTCCGGATCGCTTTCGGTCAGCACGCGGCTGCGATGTGTCTTGCGCGCGTCGTCGGTCGCGCCGACTGTCGCGGCTGCGGCATCGAGCGTCCAACCGAGATGCTTGCGTGCATTGCGAACGCCAAGCTCGCGGCCGTAAAGGGCGAGTATGTCCGCGTAAAGCCCGGCGGCAAGCGCGTGCTGCTCGCGCAGCGGCGGCGGGCCAGCGCGTTCGCCGGTCGCCAGATACCGGGCAAGCTGGCCGGGAAACCATGGCCGGCCTTGCGCGCCGCGGCCGACCATTACGCCGTCGGCTTGCGAGGCGGCAAGCGCCGCGGCGGCATCGTCGAAGCTCTCAATGTCGCCGTTGACAATAACCGGGATCGAGACGCGCGTTTTCACCGCGCGCACCGCCGTCCAATCGGCGCGGCCTTTGTAGAACTGGCAACGGGTCCGGCCGTGCACCGTCACCAGCCGCACGCCGGCCTGCTCGGCGCGCAACGCCAACTCGGCCGCGTTGTGCGTGGTGTCATCCCAGCCAAGACGCATTTTTAGCGTCACCGGCACGTGCACGGCGTTCACCACCGCCTCGATCAGCGTCAGCGCGTGATCGAGATCGCGCATCAGCGCCGAGCCCGATGCACCGTTGGTGACGTGCTTGGCCGGACAGCCCATGTTGATGTCGATCACGGCAGCGCCGGCATCGGCGGCAATGCGCGCGCCTTCGGCCATCCAGCGCGCCTCGCAGCCGGCGATCTGGACAACGTGCAATCCGCCGCCGTGATCGACGACGCGGCGCTGCGCCATGCGTTTGCCGGCGGCAAGCGCGGCACAGGCGGTCATTTCCGATACCACCAAACCAGCGCCGAGCCGCGCGGCGGTGCGCCGGAACGGTGCATCGGTTACCCCCGACATCGGCGCCAGAAACACCGCATTCGGCAAGCGGATCGGACCGATACTGATCGGACCGATCTTTTGTCGCGGGTTGATTGCTGCTGGCGCGCTCATATTCGGCTCAGGCGCGGCTACGTTTTTGCCAATCGAGCGATACCCAGAACATCACCAGGAACAATGGAATGGCGATAATCGAGAGTATCCAGGCGATCTGGTAATAAGCCGTACGCCAGTCCACCAGCGTCGTCAGGTGACTGATCTCCGCGGTGTAGTCGATCTTATCGGCGGCCGGGCAGGCCACGTAATGCAGAAACTGGTAGGAGATCTCCGAGACGCCGAGGCAGAGCGCGGCCGCGCACAGCGCGACGACAATGACCGTAATCGCCAGCCACCGCGCCAATCCGCGCCGGTGGAACACGTCGCCCTTTTCCGCAGCGAAGGTGGTGGCGGCGACGACAATGCCGTCGAAGGCGAGCAGCGCCAGGCCCTTGTTGTCAAGAATGCTCAGAATTTCGTACAGCGACTTGACGATTTCCTCGCCGTGCACCGGAACGATCTGCGTTCCTGCCGTGTGCAACAGCTCGATCTTTTGCAGCAGGTCGCAGTCCACGCTTTTATCTCCCGAACTTTCGCGTCAAGACGGCAACGTACTAGCCCGAGAAGCCGCCGCGGTCGAGGAACTCCCGCTCGGCCGCCGTCGTATCGCGTCCGACGGCGCGGTTGCGGTGCGGGAATCGTCCGAACTTGACGATAATGTCCCAATGACCGGTCGCAAATTCCGTTTGCCCCGGCACGCCGAGCGCCTTGAACAGCGCCACACAGCGATCCTGATCGGCCAACGCTTCCGAATGCATGAACGGCATATACAAGAACATCCGCAGCGCCTCATCGGTCACCCGATCGAAGCCGCGTGCAAGTGCGCGGTCGGCCACCGCGCGCGCCAGCGGATCGGTGGCGAAGGCGTGCGGACTGCCACGGAACATGTTGCGCGGAAATTGATCGAACAAAATGATCAGCGCGAGCGCGCCTTCGGCGCTGTCTTCCCAATCCACCAATTCGCCGCGCGCCGCCGCTTCGTGCACGGCAAGAAATTTCGCCCGGACGGCGCGATCGAACGCCTCGTCCTTTTGCCACCATTTGTCCGGGCCCGCCTCGCGCCAGAAGGTCACGACCTCAGCCGGGGTAACCTCGCTCATCAGCTGCTCCTACTGGCCGCGGCCGGCGGCGCTGGCGAAGCGCTTGGCTTCTTCGGCCGCGCGGAACAGCGCCTTCGCCTTATTGACGCATTCCTGCTGCTCGAATTCCGGATCGGAGTCGGCAACAATGCCGGCGCCCGCCTGCACATACATGACGCCGTCCTTGATCAGCGCGGTGCGCAGCACGATGCAGGTATCCATGTCGGCGCCGGCGGAGAAATACCCGACGCAGCCGGCGTAGAGCGAGCGCTTTTCCTTTTCCAGCTCGTCGATAATCTGCATGGCGCGCACTTTCGGTGCGCCGGAAACCGTGCCGGCAGGGAAGCCGGCTCCTAAAGCGTCGAGCGGATCGCGGTCGTTGCGGAGCTTACCCTCGACGTTGGAAACGATATGCATCACCTGGCTGTAGCGTTCGATGAAAAATTGGTCGGTGACTTCGACCGACCCGATCTCGGCGACACGGCCGACGTCGTTGCGGCCAAGATCGAGCAGCATCAGATGCTCGGCGCGCTCCTTCGGATCGGCCAGCAGCTCTTCCTCCAGCGCCTTGTCCTCATGCGGCGTCGCGCCGCGCCGCCGGGTGCCGGCAATCGGGCGGATGGTAACGGTGCCGCCGCTTACCTTGACCAGCGTCTCCGGACTCGAGCCGGCGACCGCGAACGAGCCGAAATCGAGGAAGTACAGATACGGCGACGGATTGACCCGGCGCAGCGCGCGATAGAGCGCGAACGGCGCCAGCTTGAACGGCGCCTCGAACCGCTGCGACAGCACCACCTGAAATACATCGCCGGCGAAAATGTATTCCTTGGCGCGCAACACCATGCGTTTGAATTCGTCGACGGTGGTGTTGGAGCGCGGCGCTACGTCGAGCGGCCCGGCATCGGTCTCGGCCGCGGATTTGTCGAGCGGGCGGTCGAGCGCATCGACAATCGCCGCGAGCCGCTCGCCGGCCTGCGCCAGCGCCGCCTGCGCCGTCACGCCGGGTTGTGGGCGCACCGGCGTAACCACGGTGATGGTGTCCTCAACCGCGTCGAAAGCGATGACCAGGGTAGGGCGCACCAATATCGCATCGGGAATGCCGATCGGATCGGGACCGGGCGCGGCGAGCGTGTCCTCCATCAGCCGCACCATGTCGTAGCCGAGGTAGCCGAACACGCCGGCCGCCATCGGCGGCAGCGTTTCCGGCAGGACGATGCGGCTTTCGGCGATCAGCGCGCGCAGCGCCTGCAACGGCGGTGCGTTTGCCGGCGTGAATGCCTCGGCATCGCGGCGCGGCGTGCGGTTAAGCTCGGCGCGGGCGCCGCTGACGCGGAAAATGACATCCGGATCGAGCCCAATAATGGAATAGCGGCCGCGAGTTTCACCACCTTCGACCGATTCAAGCAGAAAGCTCATCGCCGAAGCGTTTTTCGTGACCTTGAGGAATACCGACACCGGCGTTTCGAGATCCGCGACCAGCGTCGTCCATGCCACCTGCGGCTCGCCGGCCGCGTAACGCGCGCCAAACGCTGCGGCCGACGGCTCGATCTGCATGTTTAGTTGGTATCCGGCGCGCTGTTGCCGAGCGCCTGTTCCAACGCCGTCTGATTGACGCTGAAGCCGAGGTTGTCCTCGACCGAAGCGACATACTGCCCCTGAATATCGTCGCTGATCTGTTTCTTCACGAGATCTTCGAGGCTTTTGATCTCGATCAGATTGGTGTCGGGTTTCGGGTCGGTAATTCCGGTGACGCGGAACACGTACCACTGTCCCGGCTGATCGCCCTCGACGCTGGCGAAGCCGTCCTTGGCGGTGTGAAACGCCGCGACGACAATTTTCGGCGACACGGTGCCACGCGCCACCTTACGCTTGAGCTTATCGGCGGTTTGCAAGGTCAGTCCGTCGGCCTTCGCAACGTCGTCGAACGGTGTTGCGGCTTTGAGCTTGTCGAGAATTTCGGACGCTTTGGTTTTCAATCGCGACGCAATCTCGTCTTCACGCCAGTGCGCCTCGACTTCGCTCTTCACGTCGTCGAGCGCGCGATCGTGCGCCGGCGCAACGGCAGTCACGGCGTACCAGACGTAGCCGGCATCGGTCTCGATCGGCTCGTTGTCGACGCCGACGTCGGAATTAAACGCCGCGCTCACCACCTGGCCGGCGTGGGGCAAGTTGGCGACCTTGCCGCTCGGATCGCGCCCGGACCGGTCAACCTCGAAGCTGCCCGACGGCAGCTTCAATTTTTGTGCCGCTTGTTCCAGCGCCGACCCGCCGGCGCGGTCATCCTCGATCTTGTCGTGCAGACTTTGCACGTCGGCCTTGGCGCGACCGGCGGCGATGTCGTTGTGGATCTGGGTGGCGACCTCGGTCAGCGATTTATCGACTTCCGGCTCGATCTTGCTCACCGTCACGATCACCGTGCCGAAGCGCCCCTTCACCGGCGCGCTGACCTCACCGTCCTTGAGCGCGAATGCGGCTTCCGCAACCGCCGGATCGATGATGTCGGACTTCTTCACCGTACCAAGATCGGTATCGGATTCTTTCAAGCCCCGCTCGGCGGCGAGCGCGGCGAAAGTGGTGCCGCTTTTGACCTTCGCCTCCGCCGCGTCGGCGTCGGCGGCGTTGGGAAATACAATCTGCGCGACCTGCCGGCGCTCAGGAACGACGAAGCGGCTGCGGTCCTTGTCATATTCCGCTTTCACGTCGGCATCGGATATTTGCATCCAAGGCGCGAGATCGGCAGGCGTGACCGATACCGTCACGATCTTGCGGTATTCCGGCGCCCGGAACAGGATTTTGTGGGCCTCGAAATATGTTTTGAGCTCGTCTGCCGTCGGCTGCGGAATATCGCCGGCCTGCGCCGGACCGAGCGTCACATATTCAATGCTACGCTCCTGGTTCTGGAATTGGTTGATGGCCGTGAGCCAGGCGTTCGGCACTTGCAGACCGCCGGCGAGCGACTCGATGATCTGCCGGCGCAACGTCACGCTCCGCTGCTCCGACATAAAGCGCTGCTCGTTGTAGCCGGCGTCGCGCAGAATCTGCTCGAACCGCACCCGGTCGAATTTTCCGGTTATGCCCAGAAACGCTTTATCGGTGGTGATTTGGTGGACGACTTCCGCATCGGAAACACCGAGCCGCATTTGCCGCGCGCGCTGGTCGAGCGCGGATTCGGCGATCATGCTGCCCAGCACCTGCCGATCAAGCCCGATGGCCTTAATCTGCTCCGGCGGCAACGGGTGCCCGACTTGGCGCTGAATCTGCTGCACGCGGTCCTGATAGGCGCGGCGGAATTGGTCGACGCCGATTTCGGCGTGGCCGATCTTGGCCAGTGTCGAGCGGCCGAAGCCGCGGAAAATGTCGTTGATGCCCCAGATCGCGAAGCTGACGACCAGCAGTCCCAGCACCACGCCCATGACGGAGCGGCCGAGCCAATTGGTGGAGGATTTGCGGATACCTCTGAGCATCAATGTCCTGCGCGTGAAGTGAGGTGGCCGGTTTCAAATCGCGGCGGCGCACTATAAGGACCGCGTCCGATGCCCGCAACTGACGAGGTTCCAGCAGATCGTGCAGTAAAATGCCTCTTTTCGACGTGCAAGGCGTCTGCTAACGGCTGTTTGTCGCAGCCTTGTCGCGACCCAGAGAAGACCTGCGATCACCAGAGAAGACCTGGGATCATAGGAAAGACTAGTGGTCCGATTCTAACATTCGCTTGCGTATTCGGCAGCTTCTCATGCGAATGTTAGAATCAAAAGGACCACTAGCAAATATGAGTCTTAGTGGAGCTTTGGATTTGACATTCGCTTCACGAGGCTGCCGCTAGGTGGGCAGCAAATGTTAAATCCGCTCCACTAGGGATCATAGGGAAGACTTGGGATCATGGCCCCCCGGGCGCTGCTCGCCGGCAACTGGAAAATGCACGGCCTGCAAAGCGCCGCCGGCGAACTCAAGAAAATCATCACCGCCGCGGATGGGCTGCCCAAGCTGGACCTGATGGTCTGCCCGCCCGCAACTCTGATCGCAGCTTTCGCCGCAGCCGCCCGCGGCTCGCGCGTTCTGATCGGCGGCCAAGATTGCCACCCGTTGCCCGCCGGCGCCTATACCGGGGACATTTCGGCCGAAATGCTTAAAGACGCCGGCGCGGCCGCCGTCATCGTCGGCCATTCCGAGCGCCGGCAATATCACGGCGAAACCGACGAAATGGTGAGGACTAAAGCGCGCGCGGCTCACCGCGCGGGACTGCTCCCCATTATTTGCGTCGGCGAAACCCGCGCCGAACGCCAGGCCGGCAGCGCGCTCATGATCGTACGCGCGCAGCTCGACCGCTCGGTCCCTGACGATCTGACCGAGGTGGTCATTGCTTACGAGCCGGTCTGGGCGATCGGCACCGGATTGACGCCAACGCCGTCCGACGTGGCCGAAATGCACGCAACCATGCGCGAATGGCTGAGCCGCCGCGAAGCGGTCCGCCTCCTGTACGGTGGCTCGGTCAATCCGGCCAACGCCGCCGAACTGCTGACGGTGGCAAACGTCGATGGGGCGCTGGTCGGTGGCGCGAGCCTGAAGGCTGAGGAATTCCTGGCGATCGCCGCGGTTTACCGCTAAGGGGAACCGCCCCGACGCGGCCATGGAAAATCCGCTTTGGATCATGTAGAGACCGGCCCGGCTTCCTATATCGGGGTCACAGTGGGCAAGGCCGTGAGCGGACATTATCGATGCTGACCGTCGTTATCGTCATCCACCTGATGATCGTCATCGCCATGATCGCGGTGGTGTTGTTGCAGAAATCCGAGGGCGGCGGTCTGGTCAGCTCGTCAAACGCCGGCTTCATGACCGGCCGCGGCACCGCCAACGTGCTCACCCGCACGACCGCGGCCCTCGCCATTGGATTCTTCGTGACCAGCCTGACCTTGTCGTGGCTTGCCGGCCTGGGCCGTCATCCGGCCTCGATCATCAATACTGGCGGCAGCCCCGCGACCCAGGAGGCTCCGGCCAACTCATCGCAAGCGCCGCTCAGCCAAAGCGGCCACGGCCTGCTCGACCAGTTGCGCAGCAAGGGACCGGTTGGGGCGGCGCCCAGCGGACCGCAAGTCCCACAGTCGAAATAGGCTTACGACCGATGAAGCAGATGATGGCCACGGCGGTTTCCACCAAGCCCGCGGGGCCAACTTCCGCGCGGCATGAGGATTCCGCCGCAGCCATCGGGGATTGCAGAGTTTTTCACAGGAATTTTAGGGTCCGCGCGGCTGCTATTCCGGAATATCGCTCGTCGAATCGGGCGATCGGCAGTAAGGCGTAATTCCCATGGCGCGGTACATCTTCATCACCGGCGGCGTGGTTTCCTCCTTGGGCAAAGGTCTCGCTTCCGCGGCGCTCGGCGCGCTGCTCCAGGCGCGCGGCTACAAGGTGCGGCTGCGCAAGCTCGACCCTTATCTGAACGTCGATCCGGGCACCATGTCGCCCTATCAGCATGGCGAGGTGTTCGTCACCGACGACGGCGCCGAGACCGATCTCGACCTCGGTCACTACGAGCGCTTCACCGGCCGGCCGGCGACGCGCATGGATAACATCACTACCGGCCGCATCTATCAGGACATCCTCAACAAGGAGCGGCGCGGCGACTATCTCGGCGCCACCATCCAGGTCATTCCGCACGTCACCAACGCCATCAAGGACTTCATCCGCGCCGGCAACGACGACTTCGATTTCGTGCTGTGCGAAATCGGCGGCACCGTGGGCGACATCGAAGGCCTGCCGTATTTCGAAGCCATCCGGCAAATGGGCAACGATCTGCCCCGCGGTCACGCCGTCTATATCCATCTGACGCTGATGCCGTTTATTCCCAGCGCCGGCGAATTGAAAACCAAGCCCACCCAGCACTCGGTGCGCGAATTGCGCGCCATCGGCATCCAGCCCGACATTCTGCTTTGCCGCTCCGACCGGCCGATCCCGATGAGTGAACGCAAAAAGCTCGCGCTGTTCTGCAACGTGCGCGAAAGCGCGGTGATCGAGGCGCTCGACGTCGACAATATCTATGCGGTGCCGGAGGCCTATCACGCCAGCGGCCTGGACGACGAAGTATTGGCCGCCTTCGGCATCGAAAATCCGCCGGCGCCCGATCTCGCCACCTGGCGCGTGATCAACGAGCGCGTCCGCAATCCGGAAGGCAACGTCACCATCGCCGTCGTCGGCAAATATACCGGCATGAAGGACGCCTATAAGTCGCTGATCGAGGCGCTCTCGCACGGCGGCATCTACAACAAAGTGAAGGTCAATCTCGACTGGATCGAGAGCGAGGTGTTCGAGAACGAGGATCCGACGCCATTCCTCGAACACGTCGACGGCATCCTGGTCCCAGGCGGCTTCGGCCAGCGCGGCGCCGAAGGAAAAATCCGCGCCGCGCGTTTCGCGCGCGAACGGCAGGTGCCTTATTTCGGCATCTGCTTTGGCATGCAAATGGCGGTGATTGAGGCGGCGCGCAATCTGTGCGGCATCGAGGAGGCGAACTCGACCGAGTTTGTGCAGACCCGCGAGCCGATCGTCGGCCTGATGACCGAATGGATGAAGGGCGACGAACTTGAAAAACGCGGCATCAACGGCGATCTCGGCGGCACCATGCGGCTCGGCGCCTACCCGGCGCTGCTCGCCCGCGGCAGCAAGATCGCGGAGATTTACGGCGCCACTGAAATTTCCGAGCGGCACCGCCACCGGTACGAAGTCAACACCGCGTATAAAGACCGGCTGGCGCAGCACGGCATGCGTTTCTCCGGCATGTCACCCGACGGCTTGCTGCCGGAAATTATCGAATACGCCGACCATCCGTGGTTCATCGGCGTGCAGTTCCATCCCGAGCTGAAATCGCGGCCGTTCGCGCCGCATCCGTTGTTCTCGTCCTTTATCGGAGCGGCGGTCGAACAGAGCCGGCTGGTGTAGCCGGCCGGGTTCCTTCGGAGTTTGCTTTCTTTCGTTGTTAACCGGGCCGCTCGCGGAGCGTCGGCGAGATTGCGTGACTCCCTACATTCCTTGATTATGATAAGTAGCGACTTACAGGTGCGCCGCATGAACGAAAATCTTCCCGGAACCAAGGTGGCCGAACGGCTCATGACGCGGCCCGCCGGAGCGACCATGGACGAGATCGTCGCGGCAACCGGGGGCCCCCAGTACAACGTACTGCGCCGACTTGAAGGTCGCGGCTACCGCATTCGCAAGATGAAAAAGGGCAAGGCGACCCGTTATTTTGCGAGTCCGCCGGCTGCTCCCTTTTATGAGGCCACGGTGACAGGCAAGGGCCAAATTACGTTGCCCAAAGAAGTGCGGGAGCGACTGCATCTCAGCACTGGCAATACCGTTCGATTTACGGTGGAAGAGGGCGGTCGCGTCGCTGTGGCCCGCGGGGGCGAACGACTGCGCGATCTGTTTGGCATCCTCGGCAAGCCGCCGCGGAGCGCCACGCTTAAGCAGATGGACCAGGCGAGCAGGCGAGGCGCGGTCGATCGGTATTTGCGGGCCGTAGGCGGCAAAAAGCGGTGATCGGCCTCGACACCAACGTCTTGGCCGGTCTTTTCATTGAGGACGATCCGACTCAAGTACGTGCGGCCCGGCAGTTCGTAGCCCGACAGTGCAGCGCGCAAGAGCCGGCGTTTATCGACCGCGTCGCGTTATGCGAGTTTGTCTGGGTACTTTCGTATTCTCACGGTTACGGGCGACCTGAAATTGCGCGCATCATCGCCAAGCTGCTGGACAATCAGGAAATGCGATTGGAAGACGCGGAAGCCGTGCGCGCTGCGCTATCTACTTTCTCGTCCCGAAACGTCGATTTTGCCGACGCGCTCATCGGCGAGGTCAATCGCGTGCGCGGCTGCAAGGTGACCGCAACATTCGATCGCAGGGCGGCAAAATTGGACGGCTTCGTCCATATATCGTAGCTCTCGCACTGGACCCCTGGTTTGATCGGCGAACGCCTGCTGATGAATACAAAACCAAACTCTATCGTCACTGTCGGGAAAGTACGCTTCGGCAACGCGCTGCCGCTCACCTTGATCGCGGGACCGTGCGTGCTGGAAAGCCGCGCTCACGCATTCGAGATGGTGGCCGCGCTCAAGGAAATCGCCGCTCGCCGCGGCATGGGCTTGGTCTACAAAACCTCGTTCGACAAGGCCAACCGCACCAGCGGCGCTGGCGCGCGCGGGCTCGGCCTCGACAAGGCGCTGCCGATCTTCGCCGAATTGCGCGAGAAATTTGACGTGCCGATTCTGACCGACGTGCACCAGCCGAAGCAATGCGCGCGCGTCGCCGAAGTCGCCGATATTCTGCAAATCCCGGCGTTTCTCTGCCGGCAGACCGACTTGCTGGTCGCCGCCGCCAACACCGGCAAGCCGGTCAACGTGAAAAAAGGCCAGTTTCTCGCGCCGTGGGACATGAAAAATGTCGTCGAGAAAATCACCGGCGCCGGCAATGCCAACGTGCTGGTCACCGAGCGCGGCGTCTCGTTCGGCTACAACACACTTGTCACCGACATGCGCGCGCTGCCGCTCTTGGCAAAAATCGGTGCGCCGGTAATTTTCGACGCCACCCATTCGGTGCAGCAGCCGGGCGGGCAGGGCACGTCATCCGGCGGCGAGCGCGACTTCGTGCCGGTGCTGGCGCGCGCGGCGGTCGCGGTCGGCGTCGCCGGCGTTTTCATCGAAACGCACCAGGACCCGGACCGCGCGCCGTCCGACGGACCGAACATGCTGCCGCTGAAGCAGCTGGAGCCGCTGCTCGAGCGGCTGACGCAATTCGACAAGCTGGCGAAGGCTAGCGGGACCGTTAGTCCGGCTCACGCAAAACGGCGATAGCGCCGCGCGTCAACCGGAAAGAGGTTCAGTAAACTCTGCACCATTGCTAGTCGTCGGCCAGCAGTTCCCACCCACTCCCTAGTGTGACGTGCGCGAATGGTCCGGGACCGTTATGTTAATCGGGCCGAAAGGAGTCGGCGGGTACGCCCCGAGTCGAAATGACGGAGCGGTAGCAATGGCCAACAGCTCAATTGAGTGGACTGATGCGACATGGAATCCTGTCGCTGGATGTTCAATCATCTCGCCGGGTTGCACCAATTGCTACGCAATGCGAATGGCGGCCCGGCTTGAGGCGATGGGCATCGAGAAATATCGCGGTCTGACACGCAAGAGCGGTCAGAGACGTGTCTGGACCGGCCAAATACGATGCGACCCAACCGCGCTCAATGCTCCGCGCAGGTGGTCAAAACCGAGACGCGTATTTGTTAACTCGATGTCCGATCTGTTTCACGAAAAGGTTCCGAGTGATTTCGTGGTTGGTGTCTGGGCTGTGATGGCGGAGACGCCACATCACACATATCAAATTTTGACGAAACGTCCCGAACTCATGCTTGACGTGATTACGGCGCGATCCCTGCCGCTACTTCCAAACGTTTGGCTCGGCACCAGCGTTGAGGATAATCGGGTTCTCGATCGCGTAGACATCTTGTGTCGTGTACCCGCCGTGGTTCGTTTCATTTCCTTCGAACCCTTGATTGGCTCAGTCGCCCACGCGGATTTGTCGGGGATCAAATGGGTAATTGTCGGTGGCGAAAGCGGCCCCCATGCAAGGCCGATGCGAGCAGAATGGGTTGATGAGATTGAAAGCTTATGTAAATCAGCAGACGCGAAGTTTTTCTTCAAACAGTGGGGCGGCGCAAATAAGAAAGTTGCTGGTCGACGCTATCGAGGTCGTCTCTGGGACGATATGCCTGCCCTGAGGATATGATTTGCGATCCGCGTAGCAAGCCCTATGGCCGGACCGTCTGGATTCGAGATAGCAAAGAACAACGAGAATAATTGCGGTTTCTTGTCAATTGGAAGGGGTAACGGCGGCAGGACTGCCGGAAAGATTGCTTTGAGCCTGACACGTACATAGTCTTGTAACGCGCCAACATCTGCGGTCCGCTGCAACGGCGCATCATCTGTGAACAGGCTGCTTTGTCCGGGTGCGTATAACTCCCGCTCCCAAGCGTCTGTTCCAAGAACTCGCGTAATTGCAGCGCGCTTATCATCATCAATCGCGCTAGCGCTGCGCGCTGCTTGCCGGTAGAGCCCCGAGAGTGAGAACAAATACCAAACGTCGACAGCTTTCGTCTCGGCGATAGCTCGTAGGGTTCGCCAATCGACACTCATGCCATAGGGATCTAGGAACATTACGGCCCGAATCCGCTGCTAATTTGTGTAGCCCATAATTTTTCGAATTTCGTCGTTGGCATCACCCTCGATTACGTGAATGCTTCGGCCTGTGTGTTGGTCCCGCATCTCTCGCAAAGCGTCAACTGCACGGGGGCGCTGCTCGACGAAAATTAGCCTGTCGAATGGGGGATTGATATCGATTGCAATCTTGGCTGATCCGCGTCGCCTAACGATGTTCTCTGGCACCGGAGCGCTTAATATTCCGCCTGGCTGAGCGGGCACACGTTCCGTTCGCTCGCCCGTACCTGCAAACGCGTCAATGTACCATAGTTCCGGAAACTTACCGCGAAGCGCAGTAGTAAACGCTCGCAAATATGCCTCCACTACCGAGAGCTTTAGCTCGGTTGCTTGGCTTCCAAATTCGTGATCCGCAGCCGCCACCTATCCCTCGACCGTTTCCATGCCGTGGGAAACAATCTATCACCATTTTAGGTTGCGATAAGCTGATCATCCTGTGTCTACATTCGACAAGCTGGCGAAGGCTTAGACTGCGTCCTGCCTACTTCAGATAATTGCCGACGAAATCTTCGAACTCACGCCGGTTCCTGCACGGTTTGGTTTCCTTGACCGTTGGAATCAGCAGGCAGGACGCGACGTTGCCGTTCGTTTCCACGTAGAGCGCATACATTGTGCGGCTGGCCGCGTCGATCAGGTACGACGTGTCGGAAACTTTCCGGTCAATCGATGCTGTTTTGTGAACCAGCAGCAGACAAGAGTTGACCTTTTCCGCTGAACGCCGCCTGATAATCGTTGGCGATGATTTCGAACCGTACTTTTACGTTCAGCAACACCGAGACGTATTCTTGCGTCAAATCCTGGAATGAGCTTTTCGCCTGCGTTTCGCAGCTGGCTCGCTCGTGCGTCGGATCGGCATGAGCAATCTTGCCGAACGCGACTGAAGCAATGGCCGCAAGCGCAAATGCCGGCGCGGGTAATTTTGCTCCGGAGGAATAGGCGGTCATCGGCGCTTCCACGACATCATCCGCGACGCCTCGTCGCCCAAAATCAAGCCGCGGGCACCTTCGCCTCGACCAGCATTTCGCGAACCAGCGGCATGACTTTTTTACCGTAAAGCTCAATGCTCTGCATCATCGCCGCGTGCGGTAACGTGCCGGCCGAGTATTTCATGTCGAAACGCACGATGCCGAGCGCCTTGGCGGTCGAAGCGATCTTGCGCGCGACGGTCTCCGGCGCGCCGACATAGAGCGAGCCTTGCTCGACCTCGTGCTCGAATTGCGCCCGCCCGATCGGCGGCCAGCCGCGTTCGCCGCCGATCTTGTCGTGCATGGCCTTGTAGCCCGACCAGTATTCTTCGCGCGCCTGCGCATCGGTCGTCCCAACATGACCGGGCGAGTGAACGGCAATGTCTTTCGTCGGCCGGCCGAGTTGCGCGAAGGAGCGATGATAGAGATCGACAAAGGGGCGAAAGCGCTTCGGATCCCCGCCGATGATGGCGAGCGCGAGCGGCAGATCGTAGTTTGCGGCGCGCACCACCGATTCCGGACTGCCGCCGACGCCAACCCAAGTCTTCAACACATCAGTCTTCAACACATCAGTCTTCAACACATCAGTTCGAAGCGGTCCGTTTTCAATCGGCGGAAACACCCGCTGATTTTTCAGCGGCGGCCGCAAACGGCCTTGCCAGGTCACCTGTTCGTTGCGCAACACCGTCACGAACAGATCGAGCTTCTCTTCGAACAGCTCCTCGTATTCGGCGAGATCCAAACCGAATAGCGGAAACGACTCGGTAAACGAGCCGCGCCCGACGGTGACTTCGGCACGGCCGTTGGAAGCGGCGTTGAGCGTCGAGAAGCGCTCGAACACGCGGATCGGGTCGTCGGAGGAAAGCACGGTCACCGCCGAACCGAGCTTGATACGCTTGGTGCGCGAGGCGATCGCCGCCAGCACCACTTCCGGCGCCGACACCGCGAAATCCGGCCGGTGGTGCTCGCCGACCCCAAAGGCATCGACACCGAGCGCATCGGCCAGTGCGGCTTCCTCGATCACGTTGCGCACCACCTGCGCGTGGCTCAAAAGCGTCCCGTCAAAGCCCTTGGTAATGTCGCCGAACGTGTCCAGGCCGAATTCAAAAGTCTGTGCCATGCCCCGCTCACAAAATGGTCGCCACGCCGGAAGCCCGCGGCAGTTCCGCACAAGTAGAGAGCGCCCAGCCCCGGCGCAATGGAGCGCCGCGGCCGTAAACCCGCAATTCTGCTCAGTGGCCGGGGCAGGGCCCGCAAAAGTGCCGGTTACGGCACAACGTGCTGCGACGGTCCGCACCGCATCTTCGGCTTGATTAGCGACCGCGAGCGCGGTCAAATACCCCTTCGGGGAGCGAAGCTTCAAATCCTCCAAATAATGACGAAACGCAACGCGCCTGCCGGCGCGGTAATCGGAAGGATGCACGCAATGATCAAAACAACTTTCGTGGCCGCGGCCGCGCTCGCGCTTGTTGCGGGCCCGGCGATGGCCCAGCAGAAAACCGTCAAGATCGGCTTTATCAGCACGTTCAGCGGCCCAACCGCCGTGATCGGCAACGACATGCGCAACGCGTTCGAACTCGGCCTCGATCATCTCGGCCGCAAGCTCGGCGGACTGCCGGTCGAGGTCATTTATGAAGACGACACGCAGAAGCCCGATGTCGGGGTGCAGAAGACCCAGAAGCTGATCGAATCCGATCATGTCGATTTCGTCGTCGGCTATATCTGGTCGAACGTGCTGTTGGCGTCGCTCAAGCCGCTGGTCGATTCCAAGACCATGACGGTGGTCACCAATGCCGGTGCTTCAAAATTCGCTGGCGAGTTGTGTTCGCCGTACGTTTTCTCGACCTCCTGGCAGAACGACCAGACGCCCGAGGCGATGGGCCTGTATATGAATCAGAAGGGGATCAAGAAGGCATTTCTGATCGGCCCCAATTATGCCGCCGGCAAGGACATGCTGGCGGGCGTCAAGCTCACCTACAAGGGCGCGGTCGTCGGCGAGGAATTAACCCGCTGGCCCGACCAGCTCGACTTCTCGGCTGAATTATCCAAGGCACGCGCCGCCGATCCGGATGCCATCTTCGTGTTCTATCCGGGCGGCGCCGGCGTGCAGTTTATCACGCAGTATGTGCAGGCCGGCCTGAAGGGGAAGATTCCGCTCTATCAGGTGTTCACCATCGACGAATTGTCGCTGCCGCGTTTGAAGGACCTCGCGGTCGGCATCCCCGGTGCGCAGGAATGGGTCAACGACCTGCCCAACGACGCGAACAAGAAGTTCGTTGCCGACTACATCGCCAAGTACAAAAAACGGCCGTCTTTCTATGGCGCACAAACGTATGACGCGGTCGGCCTGATCAACAGCGCGGTTACCGCGGTCAAGGGCGACCTGACGCAAAAAGAGGCGATGCGCAAGGAAATGGAAAAAGCCGTTTTCTCATCGGTGCGCGGCCATTTCACCTACGGCAACAACCACATCCCGATCCAGAACTTCTATCTCCAGGACGCCGTCAAGGTGGGCGACGATTACGTGCTCAAGACCGTCGCCACCATCGTCAAGGACGATCAGGACCGCTTCCACGATAAATGCCCGATGAAGTGATCGGGAGGCACTAGATTTGCTTGACCGGCCGGAGCCGTCATCCTTGGATGGCGGCTCCGGACCGCTCATGGCGACTGATGCTGTATTTCATCGAGCAATGCCTCAACGGCGTGCAACTTGGTATGCTGCTGTTTCTGCTGGCGGCCGGGCTGACGCTCGTTTTCGGCATCATGGATTTGGTGAATTTGGCGCATGGCTCGCTGTACATGCTCGGCGCCTATTTCGCCGCCACCTTCGCGGTGCTGACCGGCAGTTTCGTCGCCGCCGTCGCTTTGGCGCTGATTGCCTCGCTGATCGCCGGCATGGTGCTCGAAGTTGTCGCCATCAGGCGGCTCTATGAGCGCAGCCACCTCGATCAGGTGCTCGGCACGTTCGGGCTCTTGTTGTTCTTCAACGAAGCGGTGCGGTTGATCTGGGGGCCGGCCGGCATGACGCTCGCCTTGCCGCCGGCCATGCTGACCGCCGTGCAGATCATTCCCGGCGTTTTTTATCCGGCCTATCGCCTGGTCATTATCCTGGCGGCGTTGGCGGTTGCGGCGCTGCTCTACTTCGTCGTGATGCGCACGCGGCTTGGCATGCTGATCCGTGCCGGCGCCTCCAACCGCGAAATGGTCGGCGCGCTCGGCATTAACGTCAAGCTGCTTTACACGTTGGTATTCGGCCTCGGCGCCGCGCTCGCCGGCTTTGCCGGTGTGATGCAAGCGCCGATCCTGACCGTGCAGATCGGCATGGGCGAGAACATTCTCATTCTCGCTTTCGTCGTCATCATCATCGGCGGCATCGGTTCGATCCGCGGCGCTTTCGTCGCGGCGATCTTCGTCGGGCTGGTCGAGACTGTCGGTCGTGCCTTTCTGCCCGACATGCTGCACCGGATTCTGAGCACCAATGCCGCCGCGACACTGGGTCCGGCGCTGTCGTCGATGTCGATCTACATGGTGATGGCGGCGATCCTGGTGTTCCGGCCGGAAGGATTGTTCCCGGCAGCCAGTCGATGAGCGCTTCGCTCGAACAGCGCTCGCTCGGCGCCGCATCCGGCACGCGGTGGACCGCCGGTACCGCCGTCACTGTCGCGGTGGTGGCAGCGCTGGCGCTGGTTCCGCTCTACACCACGCTCACCGGCAACGCATTCCTGCTGACGCTATTCACGCGCGTCGTGATCCTGGCGATTGGCGCCGTCAGCCTCAACCTGATCATGGGTTACGGCGGCATGGTGAGCTTCGGCCACGCCGCCTACCTCGGCATCGGTGGCTACGCCGTCGGCATCCTGGCCAAGGAAGGGTTCGGCTCGGGTTACGTTCAATGGCCGGTCGCGGTCGCGGCATCGGCGCTGTATGCGCTGGTGGTCGGCGCGCTCAGCCTTCGCACGCGCGGCGTTTATTTCATCATGATCACGCTCGCGTTCGCGCAAATGATCTATTACGTGGCGATCGGGCTTGACCGTTACGGTGGCGACGACGGCCTCACCATCTATCAGCGCAGCACGTTCGGCGGCATCCTCGATCTCAACAACAAGACGGTGTTTTATTATGTTTGCTTCGCCATCCTGCTCGCCGGAATTTATCTGGTCGCGCGTATCGTCAATTCGCGCTTCGGGCTGGTGATCCAAGGGTCGCGCGCCAACGAGCGGCGCATGCGGGCGATCGGGTTTCCGACCTTCCGCTACAAGCTCGTCTGTTTCGTGATCGCGGGCGCGCTATGCGGGCTCGCCGGCGCGCTGTTAGCCAATCACACCAACTTCATCAGCCCCGCGATGATGCACTGGACGCGCTCGGGCGATCTCATCGTCATGGTTGTCCTCGGCGGCCTCGGCACGCTGTTTGGACCGTTGATCGGCGCCGTCGTCTTTCTATTGCTGGAGGAAGGCCTGTCACGGCTGACCGAATATCCGGATCTGATCCTCGGGCCGATACTGCTGTGCGTCGCAATCTACGCGCATGGCGGCATCGAAGGCTTGCTGCGGGGCGGCCGCCGTGACTGAGCCGCTGTTACGCGTCGACAGACTGACCAAGCGCTTCGGCGGCGTGGTGCCGGCCGACGCGATCACGCTCACCATCGCGCCCGGCGAGGTCCACGCGGTGATCGGGCCGAATGGCGCCGGCAAGACCACGCTCATCGGGCTTCTTAGCGGCGAGATTCCGCCGCAGCAGGGCCGTATCCACTTCGACGGCGTCGATATTACTCAGCTGCCGGTTTATCGGCGCAGCCGCCTCGGGCTCGCGCGTTCGTTTCAGATCACGTCGCTTCTTGCCGGTTTCACCGCGCTCGACAACGTCGCGCTCGCCGTGCAGGCGCATCGCGGTCACTCGTTCCGGTTCTGGCGCGACGCCCGCCGCGAACAGCGTCTGCGCGACCCGGCGCTGGCGGCGCTCGACCGCGTTGGGCTTGCCGATCGCGCCGGCGTGCGGGTCGAACGCCTCAGCCACGGCGAGCACCGGCAACTCGAGATCGCCATGGCGCTGGCGACCCAACCGCGGCTGTTGCTGCTCGACGAACCGATGGCCGGCATGGGCCCGGATGAATCCGCGCAAATGGTCCGCATGCTGCAAAAGCTCAAGGGCGATATCACCATCATGCTCGTCGAGCACGACATGGAGGCGGTGTTCGCGCTGGCCGACCGTCTCACCGTGCTGGTCTATGGCCGCATCATCGCCAGCGGCGATCCGGTCGCGGTGCGCGAAGACGCCGGCGTGCGCCAAGCCTACTTAGGCGAAAAGGACAGCGGGCAGGGCGCGCGTCATGGCTGAGCCGCTGCTCGACGTCGCCGGTATTGAAACGAGCTACGGGCTCAGTCGCGTGCTGTTCGGCATTTCGCTTTCCGTCGCCGCCGGCGAAATGGTTTCGCTGATGGGGCGAAACGGCATGGGCAAGACCACGACCGTGCGCTCGATCATGGGGCTGACGCCACCCGCGGCGGGATCGATCCGCTTCGCCGGCACCGACCTGCGCGCGCTCCCGGCGTATCGTATCGCCAAGCTCGGGCTTGGCCTGGTGCCGGAAGGCCGTCAGGTTTTTCCCAACCTTACCGCCCGCGAGAACCTTGTCGCCACCGCCGCCAACCGCAGCGCCGCGCGCGAGCCGTGGACGATCGAGAAAGTCTTCGCGCTGTTTCCGCTGCTCAAAGCGCGCGCCAGCGCCATGGCGAATTTGCTGTCCGGCGGCGAGCAGCAGATGTTGGCGGTCGGCCGCGCGCTGATGACCAATCCGCGGTTGCTTATCCTCGACGAAGCGACCGAAGGGCTGGCGCCGCGCATTCGCGATGAGATCTGGCGCTGCCTCGAACTTTTGCGCCGCGCCGGCCAGTCGATCCTGGTGATCGACAAGAATGTGGACGCGCTCACCCGCATCGCCGACCGCCATTACATCATCGAACGCGGCCGCGTGGTCTGGACCGGAAGCTCGCCTGAGCTGGCCGCAGCGCCCGATATCCAGCATCGTTATCTCGGAATCTGACGGAACAACGCGGACGCGGAGGCCATGATGTTCAAGGACGGGCTGTTGAAGGGCCGGCGGATTCTAGTAACCGGCGGCGGCACCGGTCTCGGCAAGGGCATGGCCGAAAACTTTCTCCGGCTCGGCGCCGAAGTGTTCATCTGCGGGCGGCGCAAATCGGTGTGCGAAGCGACCGCTGCCGAGCTCGTGGCCAAACATGGCGGCAAAGTCGGCGTCTATGGCGTCGATATCCGCGACGCCGCCGCGGTCGACGCCATGGTTGCCGATATTTTCGCGGCCGGGCCGCTGACCGACCTCGTCAACAACGCCGCCGGTAATTTTATTTCGCGCACCGAGGATTTATCACCGCGCGGCTTTGACGCCATCGCCAACATTGTGATGCATGGCACCTTCTATGTCACGCAGGCGGTCGGCAAGCGCTGGATCGAGGGCCACCATCGCGGCAACGTCGTCTCGATCGTGGTCACCTGGGTCTACAATGGCAGCCCTTATGTCGTGCCGTCGGTGATGAGCAAATCCGCCGTGCACGCCATGACCATGTCGCTCGCCACCGAATGGGCGAAATACGGCATTCGGCTCAACGCCATTGCGCCCGGTGTCATCCCGACCGAAGGCGCCAGCAAGCGTTTAAGCCCCGGCGAAGGGCCGGACGACCGCACCATCAAAAGCAATCCGATGGGCCGCGTCGGCACGATGGAGGAATTGCAAAACCTCGCGACCTTCCTGATCGCTCCCGGCTGCGATTGGCTCACCGGCGAGACCATCACGCTCGACGGCAGCCAGAGCCACGCAACCGGCTCGAATTTCTACGAGCTTCGCCACTGGACGGACGCGCAATGGCAGTCCGCGCGCGATGCCATCAAGGCGCAGAATGAGAAGGACAAGGCATTGCGTTCGTCGTGAACAAAAAGCCGC
>DATKRE010000111.1:0-14688 GCA_035532335.1 Xanthobacteraceae bacterium
TTTATGGTGCGGACGGCCGGACTCGAACCGGCATGGGAAACTACTCCCGAGGGATTTTAAGACCTCTGGGGCGCCTCCTCGGACGCTTACTTCCGAGTTGATAAGTTGCTCAGAGAACTTGCCAACCCAAACCTCCACCACATCCGGACCAACCTGCCCTTCCGCCTCGAAATGTGGGACCGACACGATTAGCACATCCGCTGGGTAATTGAGGCATCGTCGAGTGTTGCAATCGGCCCACGCGGCGCACGACACCGCCGTCGCCACCTACCCCACTGACGCTTCACCCTTCGTAATGGCATCCTCGTTGTCCGTGGACACCCGCCGAAGTGAGGAGATTGCCATCGAATTTAAGCATTCAATCGACTACATTCCGCCGGGTCGCCGGTTTAGCTCAGTTGGTAGAGCACCTGATTTGTAATCAGGGGGTCGGGGGTTCGAGTCCCTCAGCCGGCACCACTGAAGCCGGAGCAAAAGCGGAGCAAAATTTTTCCGGCCACCAATGAAATCAACTGCTTACGGGCAAGAGCAGCGGTTTTGTAAACCGTTGGTCGGGAGTTCGATTCTCTCACCCGGCACCACTTGTCTCCCCGACATTGGACCGCCGCCGACCGGCGAACGTCCAGGAGGCGCTTGCGTGCGGGTTATTGAGATGACCGGGTCATTTTTTGCGTGGCCGGCCTTGTGTTTGTCATGACGCCCCTGCGAGAGAGGTGACAAAATGAAGGGTACGTTTGTGCTGATTGCGGCGATAACGTTGCTCCTCGTCAGCGACGGGCTGGCCCCCGCAGGTTCGCAATGCGCTCAACGCTGCGACAATTGGTGCGCCAAGAATTTTGCGATGAAAAGCTCCGCGGCCTGCAGTCAGCAGTGCCAAATAAAACACTGCAGGTGATGCAGGCTTATTTCTTCGTATTCGGTTTATCGATCATCTGCTTGATGAAATCGATGGCGGCTTCTCGCGTGGGCAGACCGGAGGGCGTGGCAATATACTCAGCATCGCTGTCGTCGCCATCGCCGGCGCCAGGCCGCCGCCTCAACAACCTCTTGGTCTCGGCCAACCATTGCCCCGACCAATCCTCGTAAGCGCGGATGCGGAAGCCTTTATAGAGTGCGATCTGGTCCATTTCTGTTTCCCGTTGCGCAGCCACCAACTGCTCTCGAAAGACGAGCGCGGCGGATTGCGCCGAATATATCGCTAACTTAGCCGAATTCCAGCGCGCGGCCCGATAATCGCATCAAGATCGGTCTGGCCGAGCCGCTCGCGCTCCAATAGCTGTCCTGCAACCAGCTGAATACGAAGCCAGTGCGCTCTCACCATGTCACAGGCAACAATCTCACGCCATCGTATAAAGGCTGCGGCTTGTTGGTCGGAGCCACACACGCGCAAACCCAATTCTGCGATCTTGTCGTAATCCCATTGGCCGTGCGCCCGGCGCCATGAGCGCGGATTGTAACGCTTCTGCGTTATTGGGCCGGCAAAGCAAATCGTTATGAAGCTCTCAACGCGAAGCCGCACCTCATGCGAGCCGTCGATATCATGCTGCAATCCATACAGCGGATCGGCCTGAACGATATGTCCTGCCGCGTCGATGGTCGGAACAATCGTCACGGACTGCGGCCGGTAGCCCAACACATAAGCGACAACCGCGTGACCGGCCTCATGGTAGGCCGTAGCTTCGATCTGAGATTTGCTAAGCCTTTTCATTGGCTGGAACGGCGCACGGCAAGCGATGCCGGCCCTACGCGGAATGGTCCGACAATTTTTGTCAGTCTCGCGGCGTGGTCGCAGGCTCCTTCTTTATCTCTTCGACGACAAGACCACCCTTAACGCGCACGTCGGCGATCACTCGCCAGTCTACCTTGCCATCGAAGCCAAGTTTCGGGACGATCTTCTGCTTGAGGTTGGCGCTGGCCTCCTCGATTTTTGCAGGCTGGTCGGCAAACTCGGCAATAGCGGCAAAGTATTGAGCTGCTGCGCGTTGCAGTTCGGCGTCTGCTTTGATGTAGGTGGGCGATAACGGGGTACGCCTGAGGACTTTCGCCGCTGATTGGGCCGCCTTTGGTTCGGCTTCAGCCATTTGCCATAACTCCCGTCGATGTTCGCCTGCCAGCCAGCGCGATCATATTACCGACTTTAGGCAAAGAGTATTGTCCAGTGGATGGCGTATCGGGTCGCCTACCGGCCGGACCCGGCGGTCCGGCTTATAGCCTCCGTCGATATTGACCTCGCGTCAGGCTTCGAGAGAAAAAGCGGGGCAGCGCGCTTGATCTCGGGTTTGCACTCTTCAAACGGCACGCACTGGCAGATCGACCATGGCTCATCGCGCTTTTGTGTTGGGTTTGTCCGGTATTCCAGCATCCGGCAAAACAACCTTACTGGGGCTTTTGCTGCGCGATTACCCGCAGGCCGAAGCGGTCGCCTACGACCGATTCCATCCCGGCATGACCGAACAGCAAATTCAGGACTGGGTTCGGCGCAACGGCGACCCGAATGAGTTCACGCTCGCCGAGCTGATCGGCGCGCTGACGCGACTGACACAAATTCGGCCGGACGCAGAACACCGGCCGCTCGTTCTGGTTCGAGACCTCGTTCGGTCGTGCGCACCGCGCCAGCGGCGCTTTCATCGATTTTTCGGTCTGGATCGACACGCCACTGGACATCGCCATGGCGCGCGCGAATCTTTGCTTCTTGCACAACGTCGAGCGCAATCGATCGCCGACGGCCGCGGTCGATTTCATTCCTTGGCTGACGCGTTACATGCAGGATGACCCGACGCTGCGCCGACCTATTTGGCGGTCAACAAAAAGGCCGCGGCCACCGCCGATCTCGTCCATCGACGGCACGTTGCCGCCGGAAACTTCCGCCGCGCTGATCAGGAAAGTACTCGACCAACATGGCGCATTGGCTTAGGTCGCGCCGACCCGATCAGAATGGCGGGAGCCTGCGTTTTGAGACTTTAGCGCGGATCGGCTGAAACGCGGGTCTCCGCCTCGATCCAGGCATGATAGTCCGGATCGACGCTTTCGATCGGCAGCACCAGAATGGCCGGCGTACCGTATGAGTGCATGTCCTTGACCGCGGCGCGCACATTCTCGGCCAGGCTGGTGCGGGTCTTGATCAGCATCACCACCTCGTCGCCGCGTTCGATGGTGCCCTGCCACCAATAGTATGAGACCATGCCCGGCAGTATGTTGACGCAGGCGCATAGCCGGCGCTCAACCAAGGCGCGTCCCGCCTCCTCCGCCTCGACAATCGATGGATAGGTTGTGTACACGAACACCGCGCGTTCCATGACCCTCTCCCGCAGCCATTAGGCCGCCAACCCGAACCGACATGCCGCACCGCCGTTCCGCACCCGGTTTCAAGCATATCGCCTTTGTGGCCAGCGATACCGCGGCCGCGCAAAAAGCGCGGCGGGCGCTGGTCCGCCGCTACGGCGATGCGCTGCCGGAAGCCGCCGACGTTATTGTCGCGCTTGGCGGCGACGGCCTCATGCTCACGACCCTGCAACGGTTCATGAATTCCGGCAAGCCGATCTACGGCATGCATCGCGGTACCGTCGGTTTTCTGATGAACGAGTTTTCCGAGCAAAAACTGTCGCAGCGGCTGGCCGCGGCACACGTCACCGTGATTCATCCTCTCGTCATGCGCGCGCGCGACGCTTCAGGCCGCGTCCACAGCTACCGCGCCATCAATGAAGTCTCGCTGTTTCGCCAAAGCTATCAGGCGGCGCGGCTGCGCATCCTGGTCGACGGCAAGGAGCGGCTCAGCGAGCTTGTCGCCGACGGCGTGCTGCTGGCGACGCCGGCGGGCTCGACGGCTTACAATCTTTCGGTGCAGGGACCGATTATTCCGATCGGCTCATCGCTACTGGCGCTGACGCCAATCAGCCCGTTCCGGCCCCGCCGTTGGCGCGGTGCGCTGCTGCCCAACCGGGCGCAAGTCACCATCGAAGTCCGCGAGCCGACCAAGCGCCCGGTTGCCGCGGTCGCCGACAACAATGAGGTGGGCGCGGTTCGCTCGGTCGAAATCGGCATGGATCAGTCGGTCGCCATGCATATGCTGTTCGATCCAGGTCACAGCCTGGATGAGCGCATCCTGCGCGAACAATTCGCCTATTGAGCCTGCGTTCTCGCCCGGCTGCCCTGCAAACAGGTTCTCCCGCCTTTCCGGCACCACCGGGCGCTTATGCTTAACCAGGCCTTAACGGCGGAACTCTACCTTGCATGGTAGGCGACGGGCGCTGTGGCGCCCGCCGGGCGAGGCTTCATGGTCCGTATCAACTTCAACCGCCTGCGCTTTCTGGTCATCGACGACAACGCCCATATGCGGCGTATCCTGCGCACGCTGCTGCATGGATTCGGCACCCGCGAGGTGTACGAGGCCGAAGACGGCGCCGCCGGGCTCGAGGCCTTCACCCACTACATGCCCGATATCGTGCTCACCGACTGGGTGATGCCGATCTTCGACGGCCTGGAATTGGCGCAGATGATCCGCCAGCCGGGCGCCAACGCCAACCCCTACGTCCCGATCATCATGCTCACCGGCCATTCAGAGAAAAAGCGTGTGGTCGGCGCCCGCGACGCCGGCGTAACCGAATTTCTCACCAAGCCGATTTCCGCCAAAGCGCTGTACGAGCGGATCCTCAACGTCGTCGCCAAGCCGCGTCCGTTCATCAAAACCAAGACCTATTTCGGTCCCGACCGACGGCGCAACGTCAACCCGAATTATGTCGGGCCGGAACGGCGCAAGGGCGGCAAGGCGGACGTCATTCGCCAGCAGCCGCTGCTTGAGAAAGTCGTCAGTTGATCGTCAGGAGCGAACCACAATAATGGCCCGCAAGGACAATGCCGCTTCGGTCACAACCTTCGCTGACCACGAAGTCATCAACCCGCCGGCCGATCTGCGCAACGCGGCAACGCATGTGCCGGATGACAATGACGATCCGGTTGCGCGCGCCGAAGCGGCGCTGGCGCAGCTGTCGAAGGAATTCGACGAGTGGATGCATGCCGAGTGCGAGCGGCTCGACGCCGCGCGGCGGGAAGTCAAGCGGCTCGGCTTCGCCAAAAAGACCCATGATGACCTGTTTCGCGCCGCCCACGACATCAAAGGCGAGGCCGCGACGTTCGGCTATGCCGCCGTTGGCCCCGCCGCCAATAGCCTGTGCCGGCTGATCGAACACACCCCGGACATGACGCGCATTCCGCTCACGCTGGTCGATCAGCACGTCGACGCGGTACGCGCCATCGCCCGCGAGCAGGACCGGACCGATCTCGCTGCCGCGCTGACGCAAAAACTGCAGGAAGTCACCGACGAATTCCTGCGCGCCGAGAACAGCGAGCGGCCGGATTATATGGAAAACATTTTCGCGCCGCCGCTGGCGCCCGGGGGTCTAGATTGTTCGTTGGAGCATGATCTTTTCGGAAAACCGGCACCCACTTTTCCGGATCATGCTCTCTAAGCGGCTTCCGATTGTTCGTCCTGGTAGGCTTCGGCGACCAGTTCGTCGCAGAATAGCCGCGCCTCTTCACGCGCCGCCTCGGTAGCGAAACGGCGCAGCAGCGTGAGCAGCGGCTCGACCTCGCCGGGCATTTCGTCCTCGCATCGCGTAAGCACGCGTTCGATCATCCGGCGTTTGAGCCGCGCGCCGCCGCCCGGCTCGCTGTTAAAGCCGCCCTCGTGCATGGCACCGATTGCTTCCTTGAACGCAGGATAGGTCGACGGCGGCAGCCCCGCCTGGCCGAACAGCGCACGCAATCCGGTGTTGCCGCCGTCATGCACGAGGCGGGAAACCCGCTCCAGCGGCATGTCGGTCAACTCCGACAAAGCTTCCTCGAACAAGGCGATGTTCCCGCACAATAGCGCGCGCAGAACGAGCCCGCCGGTGAGCTGGCCACTGGCGCGCAAATGATGAACCAGCGGCCGCATTTGCGGCGTCGGCGCCGCGGCGGCCAGCACCAGGGTTGCCTTCTCGCATGCCTCACGCGCGATGCGTTGGGCATGATCCGGATCGAGCCATTGCCGCTCGGCGACGAAGCCGGCCAAGGTGTCGGAAAGCTTGGCGACCAACGTCAGCCGCGTAGCCGCCGCCACATCGGCGCGCGCCAGCAACTCCTCGCGGATCGCGGCCAGATGACCGTGCCGTTCGGCGATCCGCTCGATCGAGAAAGCCGCAAGGTCGGCGTCAGGATTTTCCAGTAACACAAGGCACGACTCGGCGGTGCCGACTTCGGCGATGGCGGCGGCAACCGCACGCGGCAGTCCGGCGCGACTGGCAACCGCCGCCTGCACCACCCCGCCGCCGGTTGCCACCGCATCGACCAGATCGGCGTCGACCAACAACGGCGACAGCGCCAGCACCGGAGCGGCGATCTGCGGCTGGTCGGCCGTCAGCGCCAGCATGATCGCTGGGGGCGCGCTCGGACTTGCCGCCAGCGAGTCGGCGAGCGCGCGCCGGACCAGAGGCGAAGCGTCGTCAAGCAGCATTAGCATCGCGCCTTCGGCGGCAGCGGCATCGTCGGCGGATAGATCGGAATAAAGGTAGGCGCGCGCGAGCGCGCTGGTGGCTTCGGCCCGTTGGCTGGCCGGCGCGGTACGCACCCAGTCAAGAAAATCGCGGACGATCATGGTAATCGCTCACGCCCCGCGCGTCTTTGTTCGGGTTCGAGGCTAGAGGCACGGCCTTAACAAACCGTTCACCAAAGATTTTTGGAAAGCTTAACGGAGAAGCCCTATAGTGGAGCGCCGCTCAAGTATCCTTGGCAACCGGATCCCTGAACAGGTTGAGCAAGCCGCCGGGAACCGCCCGCGACCCCAATGCCGCGTTGCCATTTGGCACACCCCACAACGCGCTCACGAGCGGTGCGAGCGGGCCGGAGGCGCTGGCATCGGCGAACAAGCCGCGGAACACCTGCCGCTGCGATCGATCGGACTGCGCCGCCGCAGGCGCGAGCGCGGCGACCTTTTCGGCAACGCCGCTGCCGTTGACCGGAGCTTGCTGACCGGCGGCGAACGCGTTGGCAATGCCGGCGGTATCCGGCGCCGATGCCGCCGCCGGAGCGGCCATGGCCTGCGCCACCGCGGTCGAGCCGCCTTGGCTGTTGCGGGCCACGTCGTAGCGCGCTGTCAGTATGTCGCGCACCTGCGCGACACTGCGCGGCGCTCCACTGCGATCGTAGAAAATCGAGGAATTGGCCGCCGCCGCGTGCGAGAAAAAGTGCGAGGCGCGCGCGGTCGGATTGCTGGCGGCGAGCGAGATCAGCCGCGCGGCGCCGCCAACGCCTAGAAAATGCGCAATGTAAAGCTCGCCCTCGCTGGGTGCGCGGCCGAGCCGCTGGCTCAGGACATCCGCATTGGATTTGGTGAAGGCCCCGGCCATCACCGCGTTTGCCGTCGGGTCGCCGCGCAGCTTGAGAATCTCGCGGCGGAGCGACGAGTCGCTGACTTCGTATTTGCCGGGCGCCGTCTGGCTGATGGCATCGGCGTAGCGGCTGTATCCGAGCGCACTGCCCGCCTGTTTGATGGTGGCGAGCCAAGTCTGCTCGATGAATTGGAACAGCCCGCGTGCCGACGAGGTCGCGGCCCCAGCATTCGGGTTGAGCCCCGATTCGACTTGGGCCGTCGCCAGCAGATAGTTGAAGCTTGCACCGGTGCTCTGCGACGCCTGGCGAATGGCGCTCGCAACCCCCGCAAGTGCGGAGGAATTGCTGGGATCGACCAGCATTGGTAACTCCCCTTACCGGCTCCCACCGGCCACCCTTTCGGGCGTTAAGAAGGATCAACGATTATGGTAAACGAGGACTTAACGGTCAGGAGGCGCCAATGACGCAGCACGCAGCAATCCGGCACAAGCGCGGCGGGCTCTATTATGAGGATTTCGTCCCCGGTGAGGTGATCGAGCATCGCTATACCCGCACCGTCACCCAGATGGACAACATGTTGTTCTCCAACATGACGCTCAATCCCCAGCCGCTGCACATCGACCGGCATTTCTGCGAACGGGAGACCGAGTGGGGACAGCCGCTGATGAACTCGCTGTTCACGCTCGGCCTGATGATCGGCATGTCGGTCTCCGACCTTACCGTCGGCACCACGATCGCCAATCTCGGCATGACCGACGTGAAATTTCCGCTTCCGGTGTTCGAAGGCGACACGCTGCACGCCACCACCGAGATCATCGGCAAGCGCGAATCGAAATCGCGCCCCGGCGCCGGCATCGTCGAACTGCACCACCGCGGCTACAACCAGGACAACAAGCTGATCGCCGAATGCCGCCGCCAGGCGTTTATGCGCATGCGGCCGAAATGACGTTCCGTCGTGTCCGACCTGACGGCTTCTTGCACTCGTTCTAAGTTTCACGGATCGACTCCGCCTTGACTCGGCCGACGCCGGTTCTCATGATCTTGCGTTTCGGGGCACGGCATGTTCGGAGCGGGCACCAATACCAGGCGACTTTGGCGACCGTTGATCGGTGTCGTCGTCGCTTATGCCGTTGCCGCGCAAAGCCTGCTGATCGCGATCGGCGGCTTCCAGTCGATCGCTCACGCTGATGGCGCGCCGGCCTTCGAGCTTTGCGTCCACGATGCGCAAGGCGCGCCGCCGCCGGCCGATACTCAAGGCCATCCCGGCTGTAGCCACTGCATTTTCTGCTTTGCCGGCTCGCATCATGGGGTGATCGGATCGGCGCCGATCTTGCTGACGCGCGTCAGCGTCAGCATCCTTGACGGCGTGCGGGTCGTGGCCGCGCAAGTCCCGCCTCGCCGGCCCGCTCATTCGATCGCGAGCCCGCGAGGTCCTCCAACTTGCGCGTGACGTCCGGCGGCCCGATTGTGGCCGCGGCTTTTCGCTCACGCACGATTGGAGACTTGCAATGTTCCGCCTTTCAAGGTGTCTGCGCGCCTGCGCGCTGGTCATGCTATTTGCGGCGCTACCGTTTTCGTACGCGTCAGCCCACTGCTTCGTCGGTCCGCGTTTCTTCCCCGCCACGCTGACGATCGACGATCCTTGCGTGGCCGATGAGATGTCGCTGCCGACCGTGGACTGGTTTAAGACCGGCGATATCCCATCGGCGAGTCAAACCGACATCTCGGCCGAATTCGACAAACGCATCACCGAAGACCTCGGTTTCGGAATCAGCGATGTGTGGACCCAAATCCGCACCCCCGGCGGACCGGTTGCGGTCGGCTTCGGCAACCTCGAAACCACGCTGCAATATCAGTTGCTCAAAAATGCTTCGAGCGAAACGGCGATGATGCTCGGCCTGATCGTCGATTGGGGCGGCACCGGCAACACCAGCGCCGGAATAGCAACGCAGTATTCGACGCTTACGCCGACCTATTATTTCGGTCAGGGCTTCGGCGGATTGCCGGACGAGATCGGGTTCGCTCGACCGCTCGCGCTCACCGGCCAGGTCGGCTATCAAATTCCGACCACGTCGTTCGACATGGGCGCCGGCGCATTTATTCCGCAGGTACTGGTCTACGGCGCATCGCTGCAATACAGCATGCCGTACCTGAAATCGGAGGTGAAAGATCTTCAGCTTCCGGACTTCTTCAATCATCTGATTCCGATTGTCGAAATGCAATTGTTCACGCCGGTCGCCAACAATTTTGGCAATCCGTCAATCACCACCGGCACGATCAATCCGGGCGTGATCTACGTCGGCAGCACTTACCAGGTCGGGTTCGAAGCCATCGTCCCGGTCAACGGCGCCAGCGGCAACGGCGTCGGCGTGATGGGACAGTTGCATATCTATCTCGACGACATGTTTCCCAAGACGCTGGGCCAGCCGCTTATTGGCGGCACGCCCACGCCGGTCAAATCATTCTAAGGAGCAAGGTCATGCGCAAGTTTATCCTCACATCGTTTCTGCTGGTCGCGCTCGAAGGCGGCGCGGCGCACGCTCACGCTTTCCTCGATCACGCCAGCCCGCTGGTCGGCAGTACCGTGCGGAGCGCTCCGCACGAAGTCACGCTGACGTTTACGCAAAGTCTCGAATCGGCGTTCAGTAGCGTTCAGGTGACGGATTCCAGCGGCGCGCGCGTCAATCAGGGCAAAGCGCAGGTCAGCGGCACCGCCATGCGCATCGGCCTGAAGGCGCTTAAGCCGGGATCTTACCGGGTCCGCTGGCACGCGCTCTCGGTCGATACCCACAAAACCGAGGGAAGTTTTACCTTCACGGTCGGCGGTTCATGATCCGCTGCGCCCGTTCGGCTGGAGGATCGCGTGAATGACCCGCTGATTGTTGCACGCGCCGTTCATTTCGCGGCAACGCTGTCGGTGGCCGGCGCCGCGTTTTTTCAAGTCTTCATCGCCGCACCGGCGTTGCGGGCCGGCGGCGGTCGCTCTGCGCTTGCGGCCATTGTCCGGCGCCAGCTCGCATACATCGCCTGGATCGCTTTGCCGCTGTGCGCGATCTCGGGCGCGGCGTGGCTCGTTATCACAGCCCAATCGATGAGCGGCGTCGGCCTGAGCGACGTTTTTTCGGAAGATGTGCTCGGCACCGTGCTGCTGCAAACGGGCTTTGGCCAAGACTGGATCGCCCGCTTTGTGCTGCTCGTTTTGCTCGCAGGCATGTTGTTCCTTCTGCTGTCGCCGCGACAAACAAAGCCCGCCTGGCTCAACGTCGTCGTCGTCGCGCTCACCGCCGGGCTGACCGGCAGTCTCGCCTGGGCCGGCCATGCGGTGGGGGCCGAAGGACTCGAAGGGATCGTCCATCCGGCCGCCGACTTCGTGCATCTGGTCGCCGCCGCGGCGTGGGTCGGCACGCTTTTGCCGCTTGCCCTGCTTCTTGCCGCCGCCGGCCACGACGCGACCTCCCTCACCATCGCGCGGATCGCGACGATGCGTTTCTCGACTATCGGCGTCGGCAGCGTTGCCCTACTGATGATCACCGGCTCCATCAACACCTGGTATCTAGCCGGCAGTATTCCGGCGCTAACGGAAACCGATTACGGCCGTCTGTTGCTGCTCAAAATCGCGCTGTTTCTGGTCATGGTGGCGGTCGCTGCGTTCAACCGGCTGCATCTGACGCCGCGTCTCGTGCACGACGCGGACGGCTCCACCACCATAGACGCGCTCCGCCGGTTGCGCCGCAACGCAAGCCTTGAAGTCGCAATCGGCGCCATCATCATCGCCGTCGTCGCCGCGCTCGGCACCAATCCGCCGGGCTTCGAGGCGATCATCCACGCCCACCACGTCCATGAATGAAGCGAAACGACTCCGCTCCTGGGGGCTCAAAGTACCTCCCGCAACTTTGTCCTCACCTCCGATGGAGAATCCCATGCGTTACTTGATGAAACTCGCCTCCTCGTCCGCAAAATTCGCCAGCCTAATCGCCGCCATTGTGCTGGCCGCATCTGCATCCGCCATGGCGCAAACCGGTGACCAGGCAGCCATCACCAGGCTGCTGCACGGCACGTTCGACCGGCAGGGCATGCAATTGACCATCGACCCGATCGTGGTGTCGGGCAATTACGCGGTCGCCGGATGGACGCAGGTGGAGATCGGAGGACGCGCATTGCTGCGCAAAAAGCAGCAGAGCTGGATGCTCATTCTTTGCGCCGGCGACGAAATCAAGTCAGCGAACGCCCTGACCAAAGCCGGAGTTCCCGACCAGGATGCCTCGGCGCTCGCGGGCGATCTCGCGACCGCCGAAGCCAAGCTTCCGCAGCAGCACGTCGCCATGTTTTCGCGGTTCGCCGGCATCATGATGATGGACGGCAGCGGCGCCGGCGTGCAGCACGACGGCCACCCGCACGATACGACCCATTAGGCGAACCGGCGACGAGACTCTGTTCGTCCGCCACCTCTTTGCGTTCGACATCTCCTCAACCGAACATGGAGTTCTGTCATGAAAAGCGTTCTTTGGAAGAAAGCACGTGAAGTTATGCAGGCATGCTTGATCCTTGGCCTGGCGCAGTTTCCGCTGCTGGCCGAGGCTGCCGACTACCATGTCGGCTCAATCCTCATTACCCAACCTTGGGCTCGGGCCACGCCAAAAGGCGCCTCGACCGGCGCAGCGTATTTGACGATCACGAACGACGGCTCAGCGCCCGACCGCGTCAATTGTGCGTCGAGCGACGCCGGCGCCAAATGCCAAATTCATTCCATGACCATGGACAACGGCGTGATGAAGATGCGGCCGGTGGAACACGGACTGGAAATCAAGCCGGGCGAAACGATCACGCTCAAGCCGTCGGGCTTCCACATCATGCTCATGGACCTCAAAAATCCGCTGGAGCAGGGCAAAACGGTCGAGGTGACGCTGCAATTCGAAAAGGCCGGAACAGTGAAAGTCGAGTTTCCCATCGCCGCGATCGGTGCTGCCGCGCCCGGCATGCAAATGGATCACGGCAATATGATGCAAATGAACAAGCACTGACGCCCGCTTGTTCAACGTTGGAAAGGCCGGCACGGCGAAACCCCACCAATCCCATTGACGGGCGCGATTGTCCGAAGTGACATGGAGGCAAGAGAAAGCCTATGCGCTCGCTGCTGTTCGTTCCGGCCGACAGTCCAAAGAAACTCGACAAGGCAATGAACAGCGGCGCGGATGCCCTGATCGTGGACCTTGAGGATTCGGTCGCCGCCAGCGGCAAGGCGGGCGCGCGCCATGGCGCTGCGGCGTTCCTCAAGGAGGCCGTCGCGCACAAAGCACGCCCGTATCTTCTGGTGCGCGTCAACGGCCTGAAGACCGGCCTGATCGACGCCGACCTCGACGCTATCGTGCCGGCAAGGCCCGACGCCATCATGCTGCCGAAAGCGGAGGGCGGCGCGTCCATCGCACACGCCGACGCCAAGCTTACGGTGCGCGAAGCGCAGAACGGCGTCGCCGACGGTCATATAAAAATCGCGGCGATCGCCACCGAAACCGCCGCAGCTTTGTTTCTTGCGGGCACCTATGCAGGCGCCAGCAATCGACTGAGCGCACTGACCTGGGGCGCCGAAGACCTTTCCGCCGAACTCGGCGCCGAGAGGAACCGCGACGCGGAAGGGGTGCTTCTCGACCCTTATCGATTGGCGCGCGCATTATGCCTTGCCGCCGCCGCCGCAGCCGGCGTGCCGGCGATCGACACCGTGTTTGTCGACTTTCGCGATACCGAAGCCTTCCGCCGCGAGTGCGGAGCGGCGCGCCGCGACGGCTTTTCGGGAAAAATGGCCATCCATCCCGCGCAGGTGCCGATCATCAATGCGATCTTCGCGCCGACGCCGGAGGCGCTGCGGCAGGCGCGCGCCATTGTCGAGGCGTTCGCCGCCAATCCTGACACCGGCGTCGTCGGCATCGACGGCCTGATGTTCGACCAGCCGCATCTGACACGCGCCAAACGATTGCTGGCGCGCGCCGAGCCGGGACGCAAGCCTCCATCTTGACAAACGGCGTGCGCACGGCCCGGGAGATATTACGGCGCCTTGTAGACCGACTTTGGATCGAACACGGGCTCGTCGCAAAATTCGAGGGTTACCGCGCCGGCTTTGCCGAGCGGCACCGCACGATAGAAACACGAACGGTGGCCGGTGTGGCAGGCGCCACCGCGCTGCTCGACTTTGAGCCAGACCGCATCCTGATCGCAGTCGATGCGCAATTCGACGACGCGCTGGGTGTGGCCGGAGCTCTCGCCCTTCTTCCACAACGCGGCGCGCGAGCGGCTGAAATACCAGGCCTCGCCGGTTGCTATGGTCTTCGCCAGCGCTTGCGCGTTCATATGCGCCACCATCAGCACGGCGCCGGTTTTGGCGTCGGTGGCGACGGCCGTGACCAACCCGTCGGCGTCGAACTTCGGCGTCAACGCCGTGCCTTCTTCCAGTTCGGTGGCGGCGCCGGGCGCTGCGAAGGATGCTTTATCGGACATGCCTGATCTTCGTGTTTGCCGGCGGACGGGGACTCTCGCCGCCGCCGCGCCATACCTATATAGTTTGTCGGCTGTTCAACAAAGCCGGTTCGAAGTGCGCTTCCGCCATGATCAACGATGTCTATAATCGCCGCATTATCGAACTCGCCGGCACCATCCCGCGGATCGGACGGCTTGCCGAGCCGGACGCCACCGCCAAGGCACTCTCCAAACTCTGCGGCTCGACCGTGACCGTCGACCTCAAAATGGACGGCGACAAGGTCGTCGACTTCGCCCATGAGGTGAAAGCCTGCGCGCTCGGCCAGGCCTCGTCCTCGATCATGGCGCGCAACGTCATTGGCTCGAGCGCCGACGAGCTGCGCGGATTGCGCGAAGCCATGCGCAAGATGCTCAAGGAGAACGGCGCGCCGCCGGCGAACGGCAAATGGGCGGATATTGCGGTGCTCGAGCCGGTCCGCGACTACAAGGCGCGCCACGCTTCGACGCTGCTCACCTTCGATGCGGTGGTCGACGCCATCGGTCAGATCGAGAGTAAGCGCGCGGCGAAAACCGCAGCGGAGTGATTTCCCTCCGTTCGTCATTGCCGGACTTGGTCCGGGAATCCAAGGGGCGGAGCGGCCGTGTGAGAGAAATGGTGGACCTCGACCAACTCTTCGACGCCTCACGCCGCGCGCCTCGCTTCGCCGCCCGCGGAGCGATCAAGGCGTATCGCACAATGTTATCGCCGATTATCGGATTGAATTGCCGGCATCTGCCGACCTGTTCGGATTATGCCGATCAGGCCATCGAGCGGTACGGCCTGTGGGCGGGCGGCTGGATGACGCTGGCGCGGCT
>DATKRE010000112.1:0-16961 GCA_035532335.1 Xanthobacteraceae bacterium
TGATCGAACGCTGCTTCAACAAGCTCAAGCAATTCCGACACATTGCCACGCGATACGACCGCAACGCCCTCAACTACCTCGCTATGCTCAAAATAGCTTGCGTTCGATTATGGCTCAGGTTTTATGAGTCCGCAGCCTAGTGGAGCTTTGGATTTAACATTCGCTACCACTAGGTGGCAGCAATGCATCTGTTAGTTCGTTTTTGCCGAGCTTCATCTGCGTGCCGCACGCAAGCGGTGCATCATAAACCATGCGCTCTTGTAGGAAATGCCGAGCGAGCGATGGACTTGATGGGCGCTAACGCCTTTCTTAGAGGACGTGAGCAAGAACAACGCGGCAAGCCACTTCGACAACGGAATCTTGCTGCGCTCGAATACCGTCTTGACCGTGACCGTGAATTGCTCGCGGCATTGGCTGCACTGGTAGAGGCCCGAACGGTGCGCTTTGCCATTGAGCGCCGTCACGTCTTCGCCCGTAGCCCCGCAGTGCGGGCAGATCGGCCCTTTCGGCCAAACCCGTGCCTCCAGCCACGCCCTAGCCTTGGTGTCGTCGGTGAAAATCGGGTTCTGAAGGTCCGTAGTGATGCGAAATTCCATTTTCACGTATTGGACTTCGGAGCGTCACTTCCCTGCTTCCGAGTTATTTCGGCCGGCGCAAAGCTGGTAACGGCTCGACAGCGGGGACATGTCAGCCTTACCCCCAGAGCCCGGGGATTTGGCTCCTCTTGCGGAGACGGTACCTGTGCAAACGGAATGTCTTTGAGGCACTTAGGGCAGACCACCACCAAGTACCATTTGTCTGGCTCGGTTCGCTTCAACTCAGGCACGGTCTAACCCCTCATCTCCGCATAAACCCTGGGGCTCGTAACTTTCGTAACTTGCTTTGTCAAGGTTATAGTGCCCCTTCCGGAAGGGTTAGCGGCGTCCCGGTTCCCCAGCAAATTCAAAAATATAGCTTCGCGCACCGGCGAACCGCGGGCTGTGGCCGGCCGTTGCCTTTTGGTCAGGACGTTAGTCGAAGCCGAGCCAACGCAGGGTTGTTAGCAGGGAAGCTTGGATGCTGCTAGCGCCTTGAAAGTACACAACTTATGCAATTTTGAGGCTTGTAATTGAAACGCGACTCTCGAAACATTCCCGCGATGGGGTTGGAGGGCACGATGGTGTCGAAAGAGGCTTCAATTTCACCGGCGTTCCGCAAACAACTCGAAGGCTACGGACTGACGACCGCGCATATTCTTTATCATCTCCCGGATTACCGGGACATTCTGCAGACTTACGTTTGGCAAGACTATGATCTGTGTCCGATGTTTCCGGCGCTGAACAAATTCCTCAACTTCTGGTTTGAGAAGCTGGAAGGGCCGTTGCATTCGGTCACGGTGGCGCATGCGCGGCTGATCAAGCCGGCCGAAATCCGTGCCGTCGACGGCGAGTTCCGCCTCCATTGATGCGTATCCGTTTCAACTTCGGTTCGGTGGCGCTCGAAGCCGAACTTCTCGACACGCCCACGGCCAAGGCGATCGCGGCGGCGCTGCCGCTGACCGCTTCGGTTATGACCTGGGGCGAAGAAGTTTATTTCGAAATCCCGGTGAAGGTTGCGCGCGAGAAGGGCGCCCGCGCGATCGTCATCCCCGGCGAGATTGCTTACTGGCCAGAGGGGCATGCGATCGCCATCGGCTTTGGCCGCACCCCGATCTCGGAAGGCGACGAGACGCGCCTAGCCAGCCCCTGCAATATCTGGGCGAAAGCGCTTGGCGACGTGAAGACCCTCGCCAAAGTGCGCGCGCGCACTAAGGTGGAAGTCACCGCCATCGGTTAGTTCGGGCGCGAGCCGGGAGGAGGGCCGGCGCTGCGCCGTTGCGCGAAAAACAACGTCAAGTCCCACGCATTGCGGATGT
The DNA here is from genome assembly GCA_035532335.1 of Xanthobacteraceae bacterium. GTDB lineage: Bacteria > Pseudomonadota > Alphaproteobacteria > Rhizobiales > Xanthobacteraceae > BOG-931. The sequence goes on from DATKRE010000112.1 coordinate 1,895, forward strand.
TGATCAGCAGCAAAAGGATCAGCGCCCCCGCCAGCAGCGGCGGTCCGATGTCGGATCGCTCGAAAATGAAGACCGCGGCGGCGGCTGCGGCGGCATAAGCGGCAAGCGGACTGGCGCCGTAGCCGAGCCGGTCGTCGAGGTCGGTTGCGGACCCGCGCATCACGCGGACGAATATGAAAAGCGAATAGAGGAGCGCGATTGCCGCGCTTGCGCCGATGATGCCCGCGAGCGACCAATCCGTGTTCGCCGGGATCAGCGCGGCGAGGCTTAAGAACAAGACGAATGTGTAGTGAAACACGATTGGAGTGGTGTAAGTGTGCGTCGGACCGCCGCGCTCGGTACTGAGATAGCCGGCGCCGATCGAAGCGGCGACGAACAACAGCGCCACCAGCGCTGCCGCGGCCGTTCCAAGCAAAATGTAGAATTCGTGCCAACGGTCGAGCATTGAAAATCTACCCGCGGCCGACAAACGGCATCTCGTTGGCCATCACCGTCATGAACAGCACATTGGCCTCAAGTGGCAGACTGGCCATGTAGGCGACAGCGCGCCCAACGTCGTCGACGTTCATTCGCGCTTCCGGGCGCGTTGTGCCGTCCGCCTGCAGCATGCCTTCGGCCATCTTTTCGGTCAGCGGGGTTGCCGCATTGCCGATGTCGATCTGGCCGCAGCAGATATCGTAAACGCGGCAATCGAGCGACGTCTGCTTGGTGAGCCCGGTGATCGCGTGCTTGGTCGCCGTGTAGGCGGCCGTTCCGGGCCGTGGCGCATGTGCCGAAATCGAGCCGTTGTTGATGATGCGGCCGCCGCGCGGATCCTGCGCCTTCATGATTTTGATCGCCTCCTGGGTGCAGAGAAACGGCCCGGTCAGATTGGTGGCGACAATCGACTGCCAGCGTTCGAGCGGAATGTCTTCCAACGGCATGCCGCGCATGCTGACGCCGGCGTTGTTGAACAGCACGTCGAGCCGGCCGAAGGTTTCCCTGGTTTTTGCGAATAAAGCGGCGATTGCGGCCGGCTCACGCACGTCGGTCGGCACCACCAGCGTCTTGCCGTTGATCTCTTTGGCAGCGGCTTCGAGCTTGTCCGCCTTTCGCCCGGCGAGCACCACCGCGTAGCCGTCGCGGGCAAGCGCCAGCGCCGCCGCCCTGCCGACACCGCTGCCCGCGCCCGTCACCAATGCAATCTTCTGCGCCGCCATCGGAGTTCTCCGTGTCCGTCATTCCGGAAGCCGCGTCAGTGGCTCTCCGGAATCCATAAACACGGATCGGGAGGCAGCGAAAGCCCTGAGCCGGGCGAGGGGATAACGTCCGCGATGATGGATTGCGGGCTCGCGCTTGGCGCGCCCCGGAAGGACGGCGAAAGCCGTCAGCTTGCCAGCGCGATTTCCAGGTCCGGGCTGCGGACGCGGTAATCGTCGGGCGACGCGAGCCGGGCGGTGATGTCGGCAGCCGGACCCGGGCGGCCGAATCGATAGCCCTGCATCGAATGCACGCCGGCGGCGCGCAAGAACAAATGCTGCTCGGCGTTCTCCACGCCCTCGGCGGTTACCCGCATCCCCAGCCCGCGACCGAGGCTGACGACGGCATGCACGATGGCGGCGGCGTCGGGGGCGGTCTCGATCGACAGCACGAAGCTTGAGTCGATCTTGAGTTTGTCGAACGGGAATCGGCGCAGGTAGAGCAAGCTCGAATAGCCGGTGCCGAAATCGTCGAGCGCAAAACGCACGCCAATTGCCTTGAGCCGCAGCATCGAGAGTTCCGCTGTATCCAGGTTGCCGAGCAGCGTGCTTTCGGTGAGCTCGAGCTCCAGCCGGTTGGCATCGAACTCGGTGTCCTTGAGGACGCGTTCGACTAAATCGACAAAATCGGAGCGGCGAAACTGCAGCGGTGAGACGTTAACGGCGACGGTCAGGTCCGGCCAGTTGCGGCCCTCGAGACAGGCACGGCGCAACATCCACTCGCCAAGCTCGACGATCAATCCGGAGTGCTCGGCGATCGGGATGAAAACGGCGGGCGAGATCACGCCGGCGGTCGGGTGCGTCCAACGGGCCAGCGCTTCGACTGCGACCATCGTATCGCCGCTGGCGTTGACGATCGGCTGATAGGCGGCGAACAGATCGTCATTGCGGATCGCATGCTGGAGATCGCCTTCCAGCAGCTTGCGGTGCGAAAGATCGGCATCCATCGCCGCATCGTAGATGCAGGCGCGGTTACGGCCCTCGTTTTTGGCGCGATAGAGCGCCATGTCGGCATAGCGCAAGATGTCCGCGGCATCGCCCGCGTGACGGTCGATGACCGCGATGCCGATCGAGGCGCCGATAATGATGTTATGGCCGCTGATCGCGTAAGGCGCGCAGACGGCGGAGATGATGCGGCCGGCGATTGCTTGCAGTGAATAAGAATCGGATGAGCAGGTGGTGATAATGGCGAACTCGTCGCCGCCGAGGCGGGCGACTAGATCGTCGCCGCGCATGACGTGGCTCAGCCGCTGAGTGACATCGAGAATGAGCTCGTCGCCGATGTGGTGGCCGAGCGTATCGTTGACGTCCTTGAAGTGATCGAGATCGATGTAAAACGCCCCGGCCGAAGGGCCGCCGCGTCGGACTTCGGCGATGACGGTTTCGAGGCGTTCACTGAAATAGATGCGGTTGGGCAGACCGCAGACCGGATCGTGCAGGGCAAGATGTCGAAGCTGCGTTTCGCCGGTACTGATCGTCTCGGCGGTGTGGCGGATGTGGCGCAACACCAGCCCGGCGAGCAGCGCGAAGCCGGCGATCGTGATGGCGACGAAGGGCATCAGGATGCCGGCGATTTGACCGCCGGGCCGCGTCGGCTGCCAGGCAAAGTGTGCGATGGCGACGCCGTGCGCGTCGGTAAGCGCGGTAACTTGCTGGCCGGCGGCGTGCGCCGGATCGTCGACCATGCGCAGTCCCGCCAATTGCAGGCGGCTGCCCATGTCCCGTAATAGGTGGTCGTCAATGTACTTGATCGAGACGACAATCGGCGCGCTGTGGTTGCCGTGCGCGAGGTCGTTGTCGGAGCCGACCGAAACGGCGGCAATGATGGCCGGTCGATCGAGGAAATCCTCGATCAAAGCGACGCTGCGGCCGCTGCCGCGCGGATCATTCGCGGCGGGGATCGGCATGGCGCGGCTCGGAAGGACCGACACCCGCCCGCGCAGCAGATCGAGCACGGGCGAAAGTCCGGTCGGCAGGTCGATAGTGCCGGCATCGCCGGAAATGCGCGACCGCGCGTATTCCACCTGGTTTGAACCGTCCACGACCAGGACCAGGTCGTGGTCAAAGAACGCTTCCAGCCAGTTGCCGAGGTGGCGCTCCATCCATTGCCGGTCGTGTTCCACGCTGATCGCTCGCGTGGCGCTGGCGGTACCGGCTGCGCTCTCGACCTCTCGCAAGACGTGGGCGCCGCGTGCCGCGATCGCACCCTTGACGAGCTGTTGCTCGCGCGTGAGCGAAGCCTCGTTCGCGTGCCGTGCCGAGGTCATCACCGCGTACAACAGGCAGGCGACCGCCACGGCAGCGATCACGCCGACCGGAACGATCAGACGCAACCGCGCCCGGTCCCAACGTGACCGGCCGGTATCCTCGGCGATTTTTAGCTGTGCCGAAGTGGTCACGCGTTACACACCCTTGTTCTAACGGCACCGTGCGAGCCACGACCATAAGCTGAAAAAGATTGCAATTCGCTTGCAGTTGAGCTCTGGAAACCGCTGTAACGCCGCGAGTGCGCGAATTCGCCGCGTCAGTTAACAATGCGTAAATTTTCGCTGCCGCGGGAATCCTGCGGTCGCCGGGCTTTTAGCGTTTGTTGGTGTAGGGCGGCCGGGGAATGGCGATGTGAGCGGCGCGTAGCGCCGCAGACCAGCGCTCGCGCAGGTCGGTAAAATACGGCTCGCCGGGTTCGATCCGGTAAGTCAGCTCGGCGTCGCAACTGTCGCGCCGGACCAGCAGAAGGTCGATCGGCATGCCGACGCCAAGATTCGACCGCATGGTCGAGTCGATGGAGACAAGCCCGACTTTGAGCGCATCGTAGAGATCCATACCGTAACCGATCGCCCGATCGAGTACCGGCTTACCGTATTTGTGCTCGCCGATTTGCAGGTAGGGTGTATCGCTCGTGCATTCGATGAAATTGCCGGCGGGATAAATCATGAAGAGCCGCATGCGGTCGCCCGCGATCTGACCGCCGAAGAGGAAAGAGACGTCGAAATCCACGTCGGCAGCCTGCAGGGCCTTGCCTTCGGTGGAATGGATGCCGCGGATCACATTTCCGACCCGCTGCACCGCCTGGAACATGCTCGGCGCATTCATCAGCGTTTCACGCTCGCCGGTGTCCGGATTGTCGTAACCTTCGGTCAGGATGCTCACGACGGATTGGCTGATCGACAAATTGCCGGCCGACGCGATCGCCATGATCCGCTTGCCGGGATCGGTGAAGACGTGGAGCTTGCGGAAGGTGGCGACGTTGTCGACCCCGGCATTGGTGCGCGTGTCGGCAAACATCACGAGCCCCTCGCGCACCAGGATTCCGCAACAATAGGTCATCGATTTCGCCAGCCCCCGACCGCGCTACTTATAGCGGCAGCGGGCATATTCCAGCCAAACCCGTGCTCAAACCGCCGGCCGCCGCAATGGCAGCAGACTCAATGTAGCAAGCTTTGCGTGAATTCGGACGGTGGATCGCGGCGTCGCGTGGGGAATATCGGCCCCCGGGCGGGGCCGATATTTGACGGTGGGGGAAGCGATGGCCTTGGCGAGGGGGCGGCGACCGCCACAATGTGACGGTCGCAGTGGGAACGTAAAAGTCAGGCCTTGTCGACGGGCATGGCAACGAACGTCGTGGCCTTTGCCGATTTCACCCGCATCAGCACGTCGTGCTTGCCTTGGGCCTTCGCTTCCTTGATCGCGTTGCGCACGTCGTGGACGTCGGCGACGGCCTTGCCGCCAACGTCGAGAATGACATCGCCGCTGCGAATGCCTTGCTCGGCGGCCGGCCCGTCCGGATCGACGGCCGTTACTACGACGCCTTTGTCACCGGCGCCGCCGACATCACGTGCCGGCTCGACCGTCATGCCAAGATGCATGCCGTTCTCCGGCGTCTGCGAACCGGATCCCGCCGCCGCCTGCTGCTCGTTCGGCATCTGCGCCAGCGAGACCGTTAGCGTACGACTTTCGCCCTTGCGCAAGATTTCAAGTTTGACGGAGCTGTTCGGCTCCATCGTGCCGATGGTGCGGGCCAGTTCGCGCGCGTCTTTGATCGGCGTGCCATTGACCGCGACAATCACGTCGCCCGTCTCGATGCCTGCCTTGATGGCGGGACTGCCGGCCTGCGGCTCGTCGACCATCGCGCCTTCGGCTTTTTTCATGCCGAGACTTTCTGCGATGCCGGCGGTGACGGGTTGAATCTGCACACCGAGCCAGCCGCGCGTGACATGGCCGTGCTCCTTTAACTGCGCCACGACCAGTTTCGCGGTCGCCGCCGGAATATCGAAACCGATGCCGACCGAACCGCCGGACGGCGAATAAATGGCGGTGTTGACCCCGATCACAGTGCCGTCAACGTTGAAGGCGGGGCCGCCGGAATTGCCCTTGTTGATGGGCGCATCGATCTGGACGTAGTCGTCGTACGGGCCGGCGCCGATGTCGCGCCCGCTCGCCGAGACGATGCCCGCGGTGACCGTTCCGCCGAGGCCGAACGGATTGCCGACCGCGACAACCCAGTCGCCAATGCGCGGGGTATGTTCGGCAAACTTCACGAAGGGGAAGTCGCTCTTGCCGTCGACTTTGATCAAGGCGAGGTCGGTCTTCGGGTCGGTGCCGATCACTTTCGCCTTATAGACCGTGCCGTTGTCGGTCGTTACCTGAACCGAGTTGGCATGATCGACCACGTGGTTGTTGGTGACGGCATAACCGTCGGCCGAGATAAAGAAACCCGAGCCTTCGCCGACCATGACGTCGTGGCGATGCTGCTGCGGGACGCCGTTCGGCATGTTCTGGGAGCCGAATTGCTGGAAGAATTTCTCCATCGGCGAACCAGGAACGATTGGAATCTGTTCTTCTTCGTTGCCGCGCATGCTGGCGGGTTTCGCGGTCTCGTCGTTGATTTTGACGCGAACCGAGATGACCGCGGGCTTAACCTTGGCAACGAGATCGGCGAAACTGGCCGGATGTTGGCTGGTTGCGTCGGCCGCCGTTGCGGACGATGTCCACGCAGGCAGTCTTGCCGGCACGTAGCCGCCCGGTCCCGCCACCAGCACGGCGATGCCGAGGCCGGCGACGGACGCAAGCAGCGTCAGGCGTCGTCCGGTGAGGAGTTTGCGCGGTCGGTTGGAAGTCGGTTGCGAGGATGACATGAGGAACTCCTGGATATGATTGGGGGCGCGGTGTTGGTCTGAGCCTTCCCACAAAAATGGCCCCGCAACATTACGGTGACCTGTCGCAACCATTAATTTTTGGAAAGCGGGACGAAACGACGCTTGCGGCGGAGATTTGTGCAACAAGCGGCGTGGCGCCGTCTTATATAGGGCTCACCGCAAGGCCGCTGAGGGATCGGGGATGGTGCTTCCCGCACATATCATTTATCTGGCGACGGTCTGGGTTCTCCCGGTCGTCATCGCCATCACCTTCCATGAAGCAGCGCACGGTTTCGTCGCCCATCGGTTAGGCGACGATACAGCGTGGAAGCTGGGCCGCGTCAGCTTCAACCCGCTCAAGCATGTCGATCCATTCGGCACGATCGTGCTGCCGGCGATACTCTTGCTGTTGCGCTCGCCGTTTCTGTTCGGCTATGCGAAGCCGGTACCGGTCAACTTCCGGGCGCTTCGCTCGCCGCGTCGCGACATGGTGCTGGTCGCTGCCGCCGGACCGGCGATGAACTTGGCGCTTGCGGTCGTTGCCGCGCTGGCGTTCCACGCCGTCGGTTATCTGCCGCGGACCAGCGCCCAATTCCTGGCCGCCAATCTTCGCAACGCGGTCCTGATCAACGTCGTTCTGGTGGTGTTCAACCTGTTTCCGCTGCCACCGCTCGACGGCGGCCGCATTCTTGTCGGTCTCCTGCCGAGGCCTCTGGCGGCGGGTGTTGCCCGCCTTGAGCCATTCGGACTGCTTATCGTGATCGGCGTTTTTATCATTCTGCCGCAGTTGGGCGCACTATTAGGCGTCGATCTAAGCTTCGTTTCCCGTGCTCTGGCCGCAGCGACCGACGCCGTCGTCGGCGTCATTGTTCGCATCACCGGCAATAGCTAGGGAGCGGATTTACTATTCGCATGAGAGGGTGCCGAACACGGATGCGAATGTTAGAATCGGACCACTAGCGCCTACAAATCCTGGAAGCGCTTCTTCTCCGCGACGACGGTTTCGAGAAGCGCCGCAGGCTTGAAGTCGTCGCCCATTGTCGCTTCGAACTTTTTCATGGTGGCGAGCACGTTCTCGGGTCCGATCAGGTCGGCGTAAAACATCGGCCCGCCGCGATACACCGGCCAGCCGTAGCCGTTGATCCAGACGATATCGATGTCGGAGGCACGCTGCGCCTTGCCTTCCTCCAGGATCTTGGCGCCTTCGTTGATCATCGGATAAATGCAGCGCTGCAAAATCTCTTCGTCGGGAATCGTTCGCCGGTTGATGCCCTTCTTGGCGGCAAAATCGAGGATGATCTTTTCGACGACAGGCGACGGCTTGGCGTTGCGCGCCTCGTCGTAATCGTAGAATCCGGCGCCGGTCTTTTGTCCGCGCCGATCCATCTCGCACAGTATTTCGCGAATGGTCGCCGATTTGCTGGTTGCCTTCGACCACCCGATATCGAGGCCGGCAAGGTCGCTCATGGCGAATGGCCCCATCGGCAAGCCGAAATCGTAGATGACGCGGTCGACGTCCCACGGCATGGCGCCTTCAAGAATGAGTTTCTGCGCCTCGCGCTGGCGCTGTGCCAGCATGCGGTTGCCGACAAAGCCGTGACAGACGCCGACCAGCACGCCGACCTTGCCGATCTTGCGGGCAATTTGCATCGAAGTGGCAATCACCGGCTTGGCCGTTTTTGCGCCGCGCACGACTTCCAACAGCCGCATGACATTGGCCGGCGAGAAAAAGTGCATGCCGAGCACGTGGTCCGGGCGGCCGGTGACCGAGGCGATCTCGTCGACGTTGAGGTAGGACGTATTGGAGGCCAGGATCGCCCCCGGCTTGGCAACTTTGTCGAGCTTACGGAAGATGTCTTTCTTGATCTCCATATTCTCGAACACGGCCTCGATGATGAGGTCGCAGTCGGACAACGCATCGAGGCTCAAGCCGGGATTCAGAAGGCCCATGCGGGTAGCGACGTCGGCTTCCGTCAGCCGGCCTTTCTTGGCGGTGTTGTCGTAGTTGCGGCGAATGGTGGCGACACCGCGGTCGAGCGCTTCCTGCGCCGTCTCGACGATGGTCACCGGAATCCCGGCATTGAGGAAGTTCATCGAGATGCCGCCGCCCATGGTGCCGGCGCCGATCACGCCGACTTTCTTGACCGGCAGGATCGCGGTGTCTTCCGGGACGTCGGCAATTTTCCAGACTTTCCGATCGGCGAAAAAGACGTAGCGTTGTGCACGCGATTGCGCGCTCGGAATGAGATCGAGAAACAATTGCCGCTCGAGCTTCGTGCCTTCGTCGAAGGGCAGGTCGATCGCCGCCTGGACCGCGCGGATGGCCGATTGCCAGGCCTCGAAGCCGCGATATTTGCGGGCATTGGCGCGCCGCACCTTGTCGAAAATTTCCGGCTTGCCGCGCGCGGCATCGATCTTGTCGTTGAGGTCGCGGATTTTGCGCAGCGGCATGTCGGTGTCGATGACCTTGCGGGCAAAAGCCATAGCGCCGTCGCGCAATTTTCCTTCTTCCGCCAGTTCGTCGACGACACCCCAGGCCAGCGCCTGCTTGGCGGGAAACGGATTTCCCGAAAGGATCGCGTCGAGCGCGTTCTCGATGCCGCTAAGGCGCGGCAGGCGTTGCGTCCCGCCGCCGCCCGGAATGAGGCCAAGCTTTATTTCCGGCAGGCCGAATTTTGCCGATGGCACCGCCACGCGATAGTGACACATCAGCGCCATTTCAAAGCCGCCACCAAGGGCGCTGCCGTGCACGGCGGCGATGACGGGCTTCGGCCCGCCTTCCAGCGTGGTTTGCAGTTCGGGTAGCGTCGCTCCCGACGACGGCTTGCCAAATTCCGAAATATCGGCGCCGGCGATAAACGTGCGGCCGGCGCAAATCACCACAATGGCTTTAACCGCCGGATCGGCGGCGGCCTGGGAAACGCCGTCACGCAGGCCGTTGCGCACGTCCGCCGACAATGCGTTCACCGGCGGCGAGTTGATGGTGACAACCGCAATATCGCCTTCGCGGGTCAGATCGGTCACTGTATTGACGGCGGTCATTGAACTGTTTCCTCACTCGCTTGCCGGGCCGTTATCGTCTGCAATAGGCTGACGGACAAAATCCAACATCCACAGGGAGGCGATCGTGTCGCTATTCGACTTAACTGGCAAGGTGGCCGTGGTTACCGGCTCGTCGCGCGGCATCGGCCGCGCCATCGTCGAGCGGATGGCCGAGCAGGGCGCCAAGGTCGTCGTATCGTCCCGCAACCTCGAACCCTGTCAGGAGGTGGCCGCCGCCATCAACCAGAAATTCGGTGACGGCCGCGCGCTGGCGCTCGCCGCGAACATTTCTGCCAAGGAGCATCTCCAGCGTCTGGTCGACGAGACGCTGCGCGCTTTCGGCCGGATCGACGTGTTGGTCTGCAACGCCGCCTCGAATCCGCACTATGGGCCGATGCACACCATTACCGACGATCAGTTGCGCAAAATCCTCGACAACAACATCGTGTCCAATCACTGGCTGATCACAATGACCGCGCCGCAGATGATCGCCCGCAAGGACGGAGCGATCATCATCGTGTCTTCCATCGGCGGGCTGCGCGGCAGTCCGGTGATCGGCACGTATTGCATCTCCAAAGCCGCCGACCTGCAACTGGCGCGCAATCTCGCGATCGAGCTTGGGCCGCACAACGTGCGCATCAACTGCATCGCGCCCGGGCTTATTCGCACCGATTTTGCCCGCGCCCTGTGGGAAGATCCGGAAATGCTCAAGCGGCGGAATGCACAGACCCCGCTCGGCCGCATCGGCGAACCCGACGAGATTGCCGGCGCCGCGATCATGCTCGCCTCGCAAGCAGGGAGCTATATGACCGGGCAAACCATTGTCGTCGATGGCGGAGTGACGATCGCCTGACGGCGCTATGGCCGGCAGCCAATCTGCGTCTAGACCCGCGTGTTGGTGTATTTGCGCATTTCCAATCGTGCGATGGCGCGGCAATGGACCTCGTCGGGCCCGTCGGCGAGCCGCAACGTCCGAATATGCGCATACGCCTTGGCTAACCCGGCGTCGCTGCTGACGCCCATGCCGCCGTGCGCCTGGATCGCATCGTCAATGACGCGCAGCGCCACGCGCGGCGCCGCCACCTTGATCATGGCGATTTCGAGCTGGGCGACCTTGTTGCCGGCCTTGTCCATTATGTCGGCGGCCTTGAGGCACAGGAGCCGCGTCATCTCGATGTCGATCCGCGCTTCCGCGATGCGCTGCTCCCACACCGAGTGCTCGGCGAGTTTCTTGCCGAAGGCTGTGCGCGACAACAGCCGCTTGGTCATTTTTTCCAGCGCCACTTCGGCGGCGCCGAGGGTGCGCATGCAGTGATGAATCCGCCCCGGACCCAGCCGGCCTTGCGCGATCTCGAAGCCGCGGCCTTCGCCGAGAAGAAGATTGCCGGCCGGCACCCGCACCTTGTCGAGCATCACTTCGGCGTGTCCGTGCGGCGCGTCGTCGTAACCGAACACCGGCAGCATGCGCAGCACTTTCATGCCCGGCGTATCAAGCGGCACCAGGATTTGCGATTGCTGCTCGTGCCGGGCGCGGCTTGGGTCGGTCTTGCCCATCACGATCGCGATTTTGCAGCGCGGGTCGCCGACGCCGGACGACCACCATTTGCGGCCGCTGACCACATAGTCATTACCGTCGCGCACGATCGAGGTTTCGATATTGGTGGCGTCGGATGAAGCCACCGCCGGCTCGGTCATCAGGAAGGCCGAGCGGATTTCACCGTTCAGCAGCGGCTTGAGCCATTTGGCTTTCTGTTCGGGCGAGCCGTAGCGATGCAGAACTTCCATATTGCCGGTATCGGGTGCCGAACAATTGAACACTTCCGAGGCCCACGATACGCGTCCCATCTGTTCGGAGCAGAGCGCGTAATCGAGGTTGTTCAGCCCGGCGCCATGATATTCGCCCTGGTCGTGGTCCTTCGCCGGCGGCAGGAAGAGATTCCACAACCCTTCGGCCTTGGCCTTGGCTTTCAATTGTTCAAGGACCGGGATGACCTTCCAGCGTTCGCCCTCGGCGTCTTGGCGCTCGTAGGTCTCGACCGCGGGATAAACCTGCGCGTCCATAAAGGCGATGATGCGGTCACGCCAATGCTTTTGCCGGTCCGATATCGAAAAATCCATGACGTTTTTCTCCCGACGGCGACCATACACCGGGATTTCGCCATTCGCACGTATGCTTGAGCAAGCGCCGGTGCCGCGCTAGATGAAGCCCGGGGACGCGATGTTGGACCAGGGCTCGTGAGATGACCGGCGCGACCAAAGGCAACAGCGAGATCGTTACCGCCGCGCTATTGGTTATCGGCGATGAAATCCTGTCCGGCCGCACCAAGGACAAGAATATCGGCTATACCGCCGAATATCTCACCGCCCTCGGCATAGACCTGAAAGAAGTCCGCGTCGTTCCGGACGAACAGCCGGAGATCGTGGCCGCGCTCAACGCGTTGCGGGCGCGTTACACCTACGTGTTCACCACCGGCGGTATCGGCCCGACCCACGATGACATCACCGCCGAGGCGGTTGCCAAGGCGTTCGGCGTGCCGGTCGACTATAATCCCCAGGCGGTCGAAATCCTGCGCGTGCGGCTGGCGCAGACCGGCGGCGTGATGAACGAGGCGCGCATGCGCATGACGCGGATGCCGGTGGGCGCCCAACTGGTGCTCAATAAAATTTCCGCGGCGCCCGGTTTCCGTATCGAGAATGTCATTGTCATGGCCGGCATTCCGCAGGTCATGCAAGCGATGCTCGATTACGTCGCTCCGCAACTCGAGACCGGCGCCAAGATGCTCTCCGAATCCGTGCAGGCCAATTGCCGCGAGGGCGATATCGGTACTGAACTCGGCGTCATCGCCAAAGCCAATCCGCAGGTGATTATCGGCTCGTATCCGTTCATGGACGAGCACGGCGCCAACGCCCATGTGGTGATGCGCTCACGCGATCAAGCAAAGCTTGCCGATGTCAAAGTCGCGGTCGAGGCCATGCTCGGCCGTGTGCATGCCGAGGTTGCCGCCAGGCAAAAGGCCTAGAGCCCGCGAGTCTGCGCCACCGGCCGAGGGAGTCGTCGGCGCCGTTCAACTCCCCGTGCTGGAAATCGCTATGATCTTCACAGGCATGCGTCTTGCGGCGCCAAGACCCGCCGCCTACCTTCGCTGTGTCGCTGATGCAACGGGCGCCGCCGATGAGCGAAACCGAAGCCCTCTTGAGTGTGTTACGGCAATCGGCCAATGCCGATTGCGTCGCCGCTATCGAGCGATTGGTCGATGAGGGGCTGGATCGCGATCTCTGCCGCGTCAATGTCCTGGCTTTCGCCGACCGGCATGGCCTCGACGAGGAGCGGGCGGTCGCTGCTTTCCTGCACGCGTCCCGGCTTGGGCTGTTCGAATTGTCATGGAATGTTCTCTGTCCGGGCTGCGGCGGGGTGCTCGATGCGGGCGCGACGCTCAAGAACGTGAATCGCGACGAATACGATTGCGGATTGTGCGCCTCGGGGTACAAGCCGACTCTCGATGAGATGGTGGAAGTAACTTTCACGGTGAGCCCGCGCGTCCGGCGGATCGCCGCTCATAGCCCCGATACGCTCGCCGAAGTCGAATATTACCGGCAGATTTTCTGGTGCTCGGGCGTCGATCTTCCGGAGACGCTGGAAGATAGCCTGGCCGAGTTCACCATCGATTCAATCGAATTGCCGCCGGGCGGGAAGGCGGTGCTGTCGGTGCAGCTGCCGAATGTTTTCGTTATCGCATTTGATCCAGTGACGCACGGAACGCAGTTCATCGACGTCAAGGGTGAGCCCACGCGTGAGCGGCAGGCACTGACGATGGTGTTCAATAACGTGAAGGCTCCGGTGGGAACGGTTGAAATGCGGCCGGGGCCGCTGCGGTTTTCACTCGAGAACCGCACCGATCGCCGCGTGCTGCCGGCACTTTGGATCGCCGCCGATCCGCTGCACCATCTGCTGGGTAAGCGCCGGCCGTTCCTGACCGCGAAGCGCCTTCTCAGCAATCAGACCTTCCGCGATATTTATCGCACCGATACGCTCGACGTCGATCAGCGCCTCAAGATCACCAGTCTGACGTTTCTGTTTACCGATCTCAAAGGCTCGACTGCACTCTACGAACGGGTCGGCGATCTTGTCGCTTATGATATTGTGCGCCAGCATTTCCGCATTTTGTACGATGTGGTAACGGCGGAGGCGGGTGCTGTCGTAAAGACGATCGGCGATGCCGTGATGGCGACGTTTACGACGCCGGACCGGGCGCTGGCGGCGGCGTTGCGGATGCGAAACGAGATGGCGCGCGTCAACGCCGAGCGCAAAAATGAGGATTTGCTGCTTAAGATCGGCATTCACGAGGGACCGTGTCTCGCGGTGACCCTGAACAACAGTCAGGATTACTTCGGCCAGACCGTCAACATGGCCGCCCGCGTGCAGGGGCTTGCTTCGTCTCATGCCATCTTCGTAACCAAGTCCGTTGTCGACGATGCAAACGCGGCGAAAATCCTGGAAAGCTCGGGCTTGCGTCCCACCATGCGGCGCGCGGCATTACGCGGCATCGCCGACGAGACCACGGTCTTCGAGATTCCCTGATTGCCAGCGGCATGGATCGTCGAAATAATGCGGCCGAGGTTCGCTTACTGCCGCCGTGAGGACGTTCAATGACCCAAGTCGCAACTGCGCAACCCGTTGAGGCCGTCCGGCGCGACCCGGCGAAGATATTTCCGGTCTCCTGGGACCAGTTTCACCGCGATTCACGGGCATTGGCCTGGCGCTTGAACGGCGCCGGTCCGTTCGAGGCCATCGTCTGTATTACCCGCGGCGGATTGGTGCCGGCCGCGATCGTAGCGCGCGAACTTGGCATCAAGCTGATCGAGACGGTATGCGTGTCGAGCTACACCGGCACCAGCCAGGGCGAATTGAGTGTGCTGAAAACCGTTGCGCAGTCGATCGTTGCGCGTGGCGGCGGGGAGGGCGCGCGGGTGCTTTTGGTCGACGACCTGGTCGATACCGGCAAGACCGCGACGGTGGTGCGCGCAATTGTGCCGAGGGCTCACCTCGCGACGGTCTATGCCAAGCCGATGGGACGGCCGCTGGTCGATACTTTCGTCACCGAAGTGTCGCAGGATACCTGGATCTATTTTCCGTGGGACACCGGGCTCGCGTTTCAGCCGCCGATCAACGAAGCCGGTTTGTAATAAGAACTCCGAGGAGACGCTCATGGACGCGATTACGCCGAATGGAAAACATGACACCGTCGACACGCACTCGCATGTCGTGCGGCCCGCCGATATGGAGTGGAAAAAGACCCGGTTCCCCGGTTGCGAGGTCAAGCCGCTTTTGATCGACAAGCAAACCGGGCTGGTGACCGCGCTGATGAAGCTCGCGCCGGGCGCGGTGCTGCCCGACCACGAGCACGTGAGAATCGAGCAGACTTATCTCCTTGAGGGCAGTCTTGCCGACAAGGAGGGCCCGGCGCAGGGCTTGACCGTCGCGGCGGGCGAGTTCGTCTGGCGCGAAGCGGGAAGTCGCCATGTCGCCTGGACGCCGCAAGGCGGCGTCATGATTGCGATGTTCCAGGTGCCCAACAAATTTTTCGAGCCGGACGGTCGCGTCACCGATATTTCCGGAGTCGATTGGGATGCTTTGTGGGGACACGTCGATAC
>DATKRE010000113.1:0-9488 GCA_035532335.1 Xanthobacteraceae bacterium
TGCGCGCGCTGATCGAGGGCCATCCCGATCTCGCCGGCAAGGCCGCGCGCGAGGGCAAGCTCACCGCCGATTCCACCGCCGAGCAGGCGGCCGCCGGCCTCGACCGGTTGAGCGAAGCGGAATTCACCGCCTTCCATCGGCTCAACGATGCGTACCGCAAAAAATTCGCCATGCCGTTCATTGTTTGCGTGCGCCGGCATGGCAAGGAATCGATCCTGCGTGAATTCGAGCGCCGGCTGCAAAACGATGCGTCGGCGGAGCGCGCGACCGCGCTCGGCGAAGTCTTGCGCATCGCCGCGCTCCGGCTCGATGCGCGGGTGAGTGGTCCGGACCGCCTCAAGGTGCACGGGCATCTTTCCACCCACGTGCTCGACACCCACGGCGGCCGTCCGGCGCAAGGCCTGGCGATCGAATTGTGCGAGATCGGGACAAGCGGCGCGCGCACACTTCTACGCACCGTCACCAATGCCGACGGGCGCACCGAGAAGCCGTTGTTGACTGGCGGGCCGATTCCGATCGCCACTTATGAATTGCGCTTTTCCGTCGGCGCGTATTTCACCGGCCAGCAAGCGCCGGCGGCCGATCCGCCGTTTCTCGACATCGTTCCGGTGCGGTTTTCCGTCGCTGAGCCGGAGGGCAAATACCACGTGCCGCTTTTGGTGACGCCGTGGTCCTATTCGACCTATCGGGGAAGCTAAACCGGAACCTTTTGGCGGTACCGGCGATTATACTGGATTGGGAATCCGCTGGGACGATCGATACGCGGCGAGCGTTTTTCCGCCGTTGGGGGTGAGAAGCATGTTGATGATCAATCCTGCCAACGACGATCGGGCGCATAAACCGCTGGCCGGCCGGCGGATTCTTGTCGCCGAGGACGAAGGCCTCATCGCGCTTGAACTGGAACGGATGCTGGAGGACTTCGGCTGCGACGTTGTCGGCCCACTCGCGAGCGTAGCAGAGGTGAAGAAACGCGCCGAGCGCGGGGATCTGGATGGCGCGCTGCTCGACGTCAACCTGCGCGGCGAACGGATTTTCGAGATCCTGCCGACGCTGCAAAAGCTTGGATTACGGCTCATTATTACATCGGGCTATGCCGACGACGCGCTTTTCCCGGCACCGTTCCGCGCGATGCCACGCATCGCCAAACCGTTCGACGAACGGGAACTGCGGCGGATTTGCGAAAAGGTCTTCGCCAATCCGGCTAAGCAATAGCAAGCGCGGCCGCCGCCGCTCCGCGGTCCCCGGCGAGACCGCTCACCGGAAATGCAATCGTCCAGCGCACGCCGGCCGGATCGAATTCGATCCTGGTGTTGCCGTCGAGATCGTGGCGGATGACGTGATCGATCAATTTTGTGCCGAAGCCGGTCGGTGCCGCAGCCTTGACCCGCGGCCCGCCACGCTCCACCCAGACCAGGTCGACCGACTTCTCGCCGTCGCCGGTCATCTGCCAGGTGATCTCGACGGTGCCGCTCGGCGTCGACAATGCGCCGTATTTGGCGGCGTTTGTGGTCATCTCGTTCAGAACCATGGAGAGCGGGACGACGGCACGGGCCGGCAACAGGATCGGTGGCCCGGAAATGCTGATACGCGTCCCCCCGGGCGCTCGATAGGGCGCCAGCACCGCGGCCAGCAGCTCGCTTAATCCGATTCCGATCCAGCGCGTCTCTGTCAGGATGTCGTGCGCGATGGCCAGCGCTTTGAGGCGGCCAGCGAAGGCGCCGGCGAAATTTTCGAGCGAGCCCGACGAGCGCAGGGTTTGCGCCGCCACCGACTGCACGATCGCGAGGATATTCTTAACCCGGTGATTGAGCTCGGCAACCAGCGTGGTCTGCTGTTCCTCGGCGCGCTTACGTTCGCTGATGTCGGTCAGCGTGACGATCGAGCCGACATTGGTCTTGTTCTCGTCGACCAGCGGTCCGGCGCTGAGCAGGAAGGTGGATTTGTCATCGCCCCGCAGCTTCACTTCGACGCCGTGAAACGGTTTCGTCGCCAGCATGGTGTTGAGGCTGTCGGTGGAAAAGCGCGCAAGCGCCAGCGTTTCCGGCTCGTCCGTATTCCGCGCTTCGAGGGGGAACGCCTCGGAAAACACGCGGCCAATCGGCGACCGCTGGGCGAGTCGCGCGGCCGGTCCGCTGGTGTGGGTGATGTGGCCATCCGGCGACAGCACGACAACGGCTTCGGTGGATTGTTCGAGAACGGAACGTGCGAAACGCTCGGCGGTGGCGATCTGTTCGGCGCGGCGATGGATCGAAAGGTCGACCAGCCGCACCAGCGTCGCGGTTGTGCCGCCGATCGAGATCGGCCGCGACCAGACCGCGACCGGCATCGCGTTGCTGTCGTTGCGCAACAGCTTCGCCTCCGCCGTGACCTCGGGCACCAGTGCTGGCGGCTGCCCTTCGAACAGCGAAGTGAGGTCGCTGCCGACGAGATGAGTGGACGGATAGCCGGTCTGTTCACAGAGCCGGTCGTTGACATAGAGGATCACCCCATCGGGACCCATGGTCAGCGCGCCGTCGCTCATGCTTTCGACCAGCACGCGGTAGGGCTCCTCGGCGCCGTGCAGCAGAATGACTCGCGGGCCTTCCAGGCTCCGCATCACGACGACGGCATCGACGTCGCCTTGATGAATGGCTGCAACGGTTTCGTCGGCGTCTTCGAACAGCGGCAACTTGGGATTGCTCGGGGACATGGCTACGCCCGCTTAGTTCGGCTGGATGTCGAGGCCGACCAGCACCTTCTCGGTATTGGACAGGTCGCCGATGATGCGTTTGAGCGGTTCCGGCAATTGGCGGATCAGGGTCGGAATGGCGACGATCTGGTGCCGACCTGCGAGCGCCGGATCCTTCATCAGGTCGATGATTTCGATTTTATAGCGGCCGGGAAGATGCTGCTCGCAGATCTTCTTCAGATTGGCGATGGCAGCGATTGATTTCGGCGTCTGGCCCGCGACGTAAAGCCGAAGATTGTACCCGTCAGGTTCGCTCATTTCCTGTCCAATCACTTCGGCTTATGGGTGGGCTGGGGGTGGCCCGGGCGCCCGCTCTGGCGGCTCTTGCCCATGGCAACACGGTCGATGGTCAATTGATCCTCGCGGGCGGTTTCTTCTCGGTTGACGAGGGCCGCCTCCGCGTCTTCGCCAGCCAGTTGCGCCTGCAGGCTCTCGATTTGGGCGGCGATCTCGCGCCGCTTGCGCTCCAGCTCGCGGCTGCCACGTTCGATGGCCTGCTCGCGGAACAGCGCCGCGGCCTTGTCCTTGGCCTCCTGGGCGACTCGTGCCGAGCCGGTCAACACCCCCTCAGGCCCGACATAAGCGTGGCGCAACTTGATGCCTTCGGACGACAAGATGAATTCGCGGACCTGGTTGGAGTGGGCCATGCCGCGCGATTTCAGCAAATAGAGTTGCCGGTTATGCTCGCCGTTGCTCTCGCGGTTATAGAGCAAGAGCCAGACGTCCATCAGCGATGAGATTAGTATTTCGGTCGCGACGTTATCGCTACTGACGCCGAGGTTGGTGAACAGCGCCGTCACGCCGCGGCCTTTTAGAAAATCGACCAGGCGAAGCACCATCGAATGGACATCGCCGGTTACGCCCGCGCTTAGCAAAGCCGACATCGGATCGACGGCGACGATGCTCGGCTCAAAATCGGTCACATCGCGATACATGGTCGCAAGGTGAGTTTCGAGACCGTACAGGCTTGGCCGCCGCGCGCTGAACCGCAGCAGCTTCTTGTCGACCCACTTTTGCAGGTCGATGCCGATCGAACGCATATTGCGGATGATCTGGCGCGGCGATTCTTCCATCGCGAAATAGATGCAGCGGTGACCGGCCGCGCAGGCCGCATCGACGAAATGCGCGGCCATTGTCGATTTACCGCTGCCGGCCATGCCCGACACCAGGATGCTGGAGCCTTTGTAGTAGCCTTTGCCCTCCAACATCACGTCGAGGTCGGGAATGCCGCTCGACACCCGCTCGGTCGAGGCATCATGGGCGAGGCCGCTCGACGTGATCGGCATCACCGTGACGCCCTGCTCGTCGATGATGAACGGATATTCGTTGGTGCCGTGGGCCGAGCCACGATATTTGACGATACGCATGCGGCGCGTGGAAAGCTGATCGTGGACGCGGTTGTCGAGCAGGATCACGCAATCGGCAATATATTCCTCCAGGCCGTAACGCGTCAGCGTGCCTTCGCCACGCTCGCCGGTGATAATGGCGGTGACCTCTTTGCTCTTGAGCCACTCGAAAAGCCGGCGCAATTCGGCGCGAAGCAGTTGCTCGTTTTCCAGGCCGCTGAACAGCGTTTCGATGGTGTCGATAACGACACGCTTGGCGCCGATCGAGTCGATGGCAAAGCCGAGCCGGATGAAAAGACCTTCGAGATCGTATTCGCCCGACTCGGAAATTTTGGTGCGCTCGATCTCGATGTGGTCGATGGCGAGCTTCTTCTCAGCGATCAGTTTGCCGACGTCGTAGCAGAGCGAGCCGACGTTCTTGACGAGTTCTTCCGGTTTCTCTTCGAAGGCAATGAAAACGCCGGGCTCGTTGTATTCGACCGCGCCGTTGTAAAGAAAGGTCATACCGAACAGAGTCTTGCCGCAGCCGGCGGAGCCGCACAACAGCGTCGGCCGGCCCCTCGGCAGGCCGCCATGGGTCATTTCGTCGAGGCCGCGAATGCCGGTCGGAGATTTGCCTACGATGGGCAGGTCGGCAGGCTCCGCGTGCGATTTGCCCGCCATAGAAACGTCGCCTCCAGCCCGGATAACACGCTTGGCTAGCGCTCGAGCCGGACAGCCCGCAACGCTTGCCACGCTAGCCCTAAGGCGAATAATTCCCGAGGTTCCACAAAGTTCCAGGGTCGGCTGGTCATTTCACGATCCATTCCGGGACGCGAGCCATCGGCTCACGCGGGTGCAAGGCGGGTGTGGCGGGTTTTCGCTTTGCCTGACACGCGCTACTCTGCCGTGGCTGCGCACGCCCAGCGCGCATGAAACAGGGGAGGGAATGCCGGTGGCCGAGACACGTCCGCTGTCTGAAATTCTGCCGAAGGAAATGAACGAGCTTAAGGTCAAGCCGCTGTTCACGCTGCTGCTTGCCGTCGCGCCACCGATCAATGTCGGCAAGGCTCCCGGCGTCGACCGCCGCGTCGGCGTCATCACCGGCGGCCGGTTCGAGGGCGAGCGGCTTCGCGGCGAACTGTTTCCCGGCGGTGGCAGCGACTGGCAATCGATCCGGCCCGGCGACGGCGCCTGGATGATCAACGTGCGGATCGTGCTCAAGACCGACGACGGCGCCATTATCGGCATGCCCTATACGGGGATCCGCCAGGGTCCGAAGGAGGTGCTCGACCGCATCGCCCGCGGCGAAGCGGTCAAGGCCACCGATTATTATCTGCGCATCTCGGCGACATTCGAGACGTCGTCGGAAAAATACGGCTGGCTCAACAACGTCATCAGCATCGGCGTCGGTCACCGCTTGCCGGAAGGGCCGATCTACCAGATGTTCGAAGTGCTGTAGCAAAACCGATTGGGCGCTTGCCCGTCATCGCGAGCCAGCGGGTCCGGCCCGCGCCTCGCAATGACGCAGGCGTTGGATTAACCTACGCCGACAGCGGGGAATCATCATGGCGGGCTTGGCGCATGCGTTCGACATCGGCAACGGCGTGGTCGTGCTGCGCCTGATCTGCGGGTTGTTCTTCATTCCGCACATCGTCGGCAAGTTCACCGAGCCCGCGACGTTGAATTTTTTCACGGCCGCCAAATTCAATCCGCCGGCGACCTGGATGTATGTCGGCGGTACGATCGAAACTTTGCTGACCATCGGCCTCGTCTTCAATATCTACACGCCCTATGTCGCGGTCGTGGCCGCGCTGCATTTGGGCGTCGCCGGTGCCGCCACGTGGAAGGTCACCAAGAAGTGGATCTGGGTGATCGGCGGCGTCGAATATTGCGTGTTCTGGGCGCTCGCTTGCGTGGCGCTCGCGCTGCTGACTTGGCCCAGATAGTTGGCCCAGATAGTTGGCCCAGATAGCGGGTCGAAGTAAAAGTAGGGTGGGTTAGCGGCGACAGCCGCGTAACCCACCGATTTTTGACGGTGGGTTACGCTTCGCTCAACCCGCCCTACAGAAAACGTGAGAGTTTATGAGCATGATCAAAGCAGGCATTGTCGGACTGGGTTGGTGGGGCAAGACGCTGGTCGAGTCGGCCGAGAACAGCGACGCCATCAAGTTCGTGGCCGGCACGACGCGCACGGTGACGCCCGAGGTCGAAGCCTTCGCCAAGCAGAAAGGGCTTCATCTCACCCAAAGTTACGATGCGCTGATCGGCCATGCCGGCGTCGACGCGGTGGTACTGGCGACGCCGCATTCGATGCACTCAACGCAGGTGATTGCCGCCGCCGCGGCGGGCAAGCACGTTTATTGCGAGAAGCCGTTTACGCTGACCAAGCGTGAAGCCGAAGACGCCATCGCGGCGATGCAAAAAGCCGGCCGCGTGCTCGCCGTCGGCTACAATCGTCGCTTTCATCCCGAGATGACCAAGCTGCGCGACATGGTTCGCGCGGGCGAACTCGGCACATTGTTACACGTCGAAGCAACCATGACGTTTCCGAACGCGCTCACCATCAATCCGAAGCACTGGCGCGCCGACAAGGCGGAGACGCCGCTCGGCGGGCTGATGCCGATGGGCGTGCACGCCATCGACGGCATGGTCGATCTGTGCGGGCCGATCGACCACGCGTTTGCGCAAAGCTTCCGCCGCGCTGCGCCGATCGACGCCGACGACACCACCTCGATCCTCGTGCGCATGAAGCAAGGCATGTCCGGCTATCTCGGCACCATGACCACGACCGGTCCCGGCTTTTCCTTCCAGGTGTTCGGCTCCAAAGGCTGGGTGCGGCTGGAGGGCCTCACCCACGTCGCCGGCGCTTCCTCCGAGGAGCGGCGGATGCGGCTGTTCGGCACCTGCAAATTCCAGCCGGTGAAGGGCGAAGCCAAAGTCTGGCAGGCGGCTTCGCTCGACGTCACCCGCGCCGCGCTCGAAGCATTCGCCCGCGCCGCTGGCGGCGGTCCGGCCTATCCAATTCCAGCCGATCAGATCGTCGCCGGCGTCGCCGCCACCGAAGCGATCATCCGCTCGGCGGCTTCGGGTAAGGTGGAGAAAGTGCTGTGATAACAACTTTGTCATTCCGGGATGGCGCGAAGCGCCAGGCCCGGAATCCATAATCCCGGCGCTGGGGCTATGGATTCCGGGTTCGCCGCTTTGCGGCGCCCCGGAATGACGGCATAACAATCGGAAAGCAACGGGAAAACGCAAAATGGATCTCGGCAACGGTCTCGGCCATCTCACCTACTCGACGTTGGTGCATCCCGCCGACGACTGGGAGCAACTGTGGAATTCGCTCAACACCTACCTGCCGAAGGTCAAGGCGCGCTTTGCCGGCAACAAGTCGTTCGGCGTGTGCATCCGGCTTTCCGCCAAGACGGCGGCGACGCTGGCGGGGAGCGAGGCCGAACGCGCCAAACTGAAGAAATTCCTCGAAGCCAACGACATGTACGTCTACACCGCCAACGCCTTCGTCTACGGCCACTTCAAAGGCGACAAGGTGAAGGAAGAAGTGTACGAGCCGGATTGGCGCAGCGAAGAGCGCACCCAATACACCATCAACGTCGCCAACGTGCTCGCCGACGTCTGCCCGCCGGGCATCGCGCCGTCGATCCAGACCGCGCCGCTCGGCTATAAGCCGCGCGTCACCGGCAACGACGTGATCGCGACCTACACCAACAATGTGTTGCGCGTGGTGGCGCATCTGATGGCGCTGGAGCAAAAGACCGGCCGCACCGTACAGCTCGCGCTCGAGCCGGAGCCGTTTTGCTTCCTCGAGACCACCGACGAGACCATCGCCTTTTTCCGCGATCATCTTTATTCCGGCGCCGCGGTCGAGAAGCTCGCCAAGCTTGCGCATGTACCGATCGCCGAGGCCAACGAGGCGCTGCGCCGGCATCTCGGCATCGTCTACGACATCTGCCATCAGGCGGTGGAATTCGAGGACATCGGCGCGTCATTGCAGAAGCTGGTCGATGCCGGGGTGCCGGTGTTCAAGCTGCAAGAAGCCGCCGCCCTGCACATCCCGGACGTGAAGCAGGATGCTGTCAACACGTTGAAGAAATACGCCAAGACCATTTACCTGACCCAGACGTTGGAAAAGCGGAACGGCAAGCTCACCAAATTTCTCAACGTCGACGACGCCATCGCCGCCTTCGAGAAGGATCCGGTCGGGCCGCGCGAATGGCGCACCCACATCCACGTGCCGGTGTTCCTCGAGGATC
Source organism: Xanthobacteraceae bacterium (assembly GCA_035532335.1). Taxonomy (GTDB): domain Bacteria; phylum Pseudomonadota; class Alphaproteobacteria; order Rhizobiales; family Xanthobacteraceae; genus BOG-931. The sequence continues at coordinate 8,325 of DATKRE010000113.1, forward strand.
TCGGCCAGTTCCGCACCACGCGCTTTGCCATCGCCGACGCGATGCGCTTCCACAAGAGCAAGCCGCTGTCGCGGCACCTGGAAGTCGAGACCTATACCTGGGACGTACTGCCGGAGAGCGCGAAATCGAACGACATCGTCGATTACATCTGCCGCGAGCTCGACTGGGTGAAGAGCCAATTGGTGTGATGGTACTTTCCCCTCCCCACGCGAGCGAAGCGAGTGGCGGGGAGGGGTCAGGTGTGGGCTCTTCATCCCTGCTCCCCCCACCCCGCCGCTCACGTTGTTCGCGGCGACCCTCCCCACCGCTTCGCGGGGGGAGGGAAGCTATGCGGTCGCGCGGACCTCGGGGCGCAGTCAGGAGGCGTGAGATGAAAGTCGGATTTATTGGGCTTGGCCGCATGGGTCAGGTCATGACACGGCGTCTGATCGAGGCCGGGCACGAGGTCGGCGTCTATAACCGCTCGCCGGAGAAGATAAAGCCACTGGCCGACGCCGGCGCCAAGCCGGTCGCCTCGATCAAGGCGGCGGCGACTTTTGGCGAAGCGGTATTCACCATGGTGTCCGACGACGTCGCGGTGTTGGAGGTGGTCAACCAGCCGGGCGGCATCAAGGAGTCGCTGCCGAAGGGCGGCGTGCATATCTGCGCCGGCACGCATAGCGTCGCCGCGATCCAGAAGCTGACGCAACTGCACGCCGATTCCGGCCAGGTTTTGATCGCAACGCCGATGCTCGGGCGGCCGGACGTGGTGGCCGCCGGCAATGCCGGCATCCTGATCGGCGGTCCGCCAGCGACGGTCACGCGTTTCCAGCCGCTGTTCGCGGCGCTTGCCGGCCGCGTCGCCGAATCCGGCGATGCGCCGGTCACCGCGGCCGCGATCAAGATCGCCAACAATTTCGTGCTTGGCTGCGCCATCGAAGCGATGGGCGAGGGCATCGCGCTCACCCGCAAATACGGCGTCGAGCCGGATGTGTTCTACCGGGTGATCACCGAGGGCCTGTTCAATTGCTGGGCGTACAAGACCTACGGCAAGTTCATCGTCGACGAGCAATATCTTCCCGCCGGCCAGCGCGCGGTGAACGGACTCAAAGATGCAAATCTCGCGCTCGCCGCCGGCGAAGCGGTCGGCGTGCCGTTGCCGTCGGGAAATGTCTGGCGTGATCG
>DATKRE010000114.1:0-14801 GCA_035532335.1 Xanthobacteraceae bacterium
CCCACCTGGCGGCAGACTCGTGAAGCGAATGTCAAATCCAAAGCTCCACTCAGACTCACATTTGCTAGTGGTCCTTTTGATTCTAACATTCGCATGAGAAGCTGCCGAATACGGATGCGAATGTTAGAATCGGACCACTAGCGCTCGCGACTGCGCGAGCGAAAACGCTTATGCTCACCTGACAGCCCCGCAAGACGGCGCAAAGCATTAATCACGAGGTCTGTTCGACCCGTGGCAAATGGCGAAACATCGGGAACATGCACATGAAGTATTTTCTCATCAAATATCAGCTTAAGAACGTACCAACCGACGCGTGGCATCGTGACATCGCTGAATTTATTGCCGCGCTGGACAGCGATCCGGCCTTGAAGGGAAAAATCTCGTATCGCTGCATGAAAAGCCGCGACAGCGCCGATTATTATCATCTGGCAGTGGCCGCCGACGAACAGGCGGTGAAGGCGCTGCAGCAAAGTCCGTCGTTCTCGCGCTACACCGCCAAGATCAAACAAGCCGCCGGCGGCGCAGTCGAGGTCTTGCCGCTCGAAGTCATTGCGGAAACCGCACGGACTGCCTGAACCGGCACATTGTCCAGATCGGTCTGCGTCAGATCGCTCTGCTCAAATCCTGCTTCGCGAGCGGCAGCGAGCGGATCCGCTTGCCGGTGGCCGCGAAGACGGCATTGCACAGAGCTGGTGCGACCGGTGGTACCGGTGGCTCGCCGACGCCGCCCCAGAAACCGCCGCTCGGCACGATAACGGTCTCGACCGGCGGCGCGTCGGCCATGCGCAACATCTGATAGTCGTTGAAATTCCCCTGCTCGACCCCGCCGTCCTTGATGGTGATTTCGCCCAACAGCGCCGCCGTCAAACCAAATATCACCGCACCCTCGTTTTGCATCTCGATCGACAGCGGATTGACCACATGGCCCGGATCGATTGCCGAAATGAACCGATGTACGTGCAGTTTGCCTTGCTCGACCGAGACCTCGGCGACTTGCGCGCAGAAGCTGCCGCATGCCTCGGTCACGGCGATGCCGCGATGCACGCCCGCCGGCGCCGGCGTCAGCCAGTTCGCCTTCGCTGCCGCGGCATCGAGTACGGCGAGGTTTTTCGGGCTGTTGCGCAACAATCGCCGGCGATAGAGGTAGGGATCGATAGCGGCGGCAGCCGCCATCTCATCGACAAACGATTCCTTGTAGAACGTGTTCTGCGTGTAGTTGATCGCGCGCCAAACGCCGAGCGGCACCGGCAATCCCTGCACGACATAGTCGACCAGATAATTAGGCACATCGTAAGCCATTTCTTCGGCCAGCCCGGATAGAAAAGTATGGTCGACATAATTCAGGTGAAAGCCGGGGACCAGCGCGGCGACAAAAGACGGTCCGGCCAGCCTGACCGTCCATGCCACCGGCATCCCATCGGCGCCCAGCCCGGCGACCAGGCGCGCCATGCCGAACGGCCGGTAGTAATCGTGCTTGATGTCCTCCTCGCGCGTCCAAAGAAGCTTAACCGGCTCCTCTCCCGCCATGGCGATCTGCACGGCTTGGCGGACGAATTCCTGAATCGCGCCGCGCCGGCCGAAGCCGCCGCCGAGTGAGGTCGCATGAACCTTCACTTTGTCGCTGCTTACACCGGCGGCTCTGGCTGCGGTCGCCAGCGCCGTCATCGCGCCTTGCGTCGGCACCCACACCTCGACGCCTTCCTTGGTGACATGCGCGGTGCAGGTTTGTGGCTCCATGGTCGCGTGCGCCAGAAACGGCACCTGATACTCGGCTTCCACTCGCCGAACCGCACTTGCCATACCGGCAACCACGTCGCCGTCGGTACGCCCAACCTGCGACTTTTCCGCGTACAGGGCCGCACGCACGGCATCCGCAATCGTTGTGTCCGAGAGTGCTCCGTTGCCGCCGTCATTCCACTCTATCGGCAATGCTTCGAGCGCGCGCTTGGCGCGCCACCAGGAGTCGGCCACGACCGCAACCGCATCCTGCATCCGCACCACACGCCGAACGCCTTTCATCGAAGCGATTGCATGCTCATTGACGGCCTTCGGCGATCCGCCGAAGACCGGACAATGGGCAACGGCGGCGTAAAGCATGCCGGGCAACCGCACATCGACCGCATAGATCGGCTGCGCGGTCACCTTGTCGAGCATGTCGAGCCGCACCTGCGGTGTACCCGCGAGCGTCCAGTCGGCCGGATCTTTCAATGCGACGTGGGCGGGCGGGGTAAGTTTTGCGGCCGCCGCGGCAACGGCGCCGAAGGTCACGCTGCGGCCGCTCGGCTTGTGAACAACAGTGCCTTTGTGCGCGACACATTCCTTCGCCGATACATTCAAGCGCGCGGCCGCCGCGGCGATGAGCATCTCCCGCGCTGTCGCACCTGCTTGCCGCAGGTAGAGCTGCGACGCGGCGATCGACCTGCTGGCGCCGGTCTGCATATCCCCCCAGGCCGTGTGGCGGCGCAGATTGTCCTCCGGCGTCACGCTTTCGGTGCGTACATTCGACCAGTCGCACTCGAGTTCTTCCGCAACCAGCATGGCGAGCCCGGTCTGCGCGCCTTGCCCCATCTCCGCGCGGACGACGCGGATCAGCACCGAATTGTCCGGGCCGATGTTAAGCCAGACCGTGATTTCGGGCATTTCATCGGCGGCCGATAACGGCTCGAACGGTATGGCGAGGCCGAGCGCGAGACCGCCGCCCACGACGCCGATGCTGGCGAGAAAGGACCGACGGCTTAACGCCACGTCCGACGTCATCGGAATTCCTTCAACCGCTGCGTTTAAAGCAAGAGCGGGTGGCCCCGGGTCAACCCTCGTAAAATCAGGCCCGTGCAATTTCGCAGGCCCCCGGCATCCTAACAAACAAAGCGCCGTAGGCAACGCTGTTTTCCGCTCGTGGTTGAGGGATCGCTCGCAGCAACAATGGCTGCGACGGTTTGCTGCAGCAGCCCCGTGAGCGACACATGGGCACAGGTACTCGCAGCGGCGTAGCCGGGGAAACGTCCGCACCAGGGCCGTGTTTGGCCGGCGGTGGTTTCGGTTATAAAGGGGCGAGCCATATCCCGATTGAAAGTCCCGGAATACAGCATGGACGCAAAAACCAATGGCCGCGCAGCCCACGGGCCGCGCGTAGAGGACGACGTTCTCGTCCGCGGCCACGGCCGCTACGCCGCCGACGCGCCGGTGCCAAACCAAGCTTACGCCTATTTCACGCGGTCGCCGCATGCGTTTGCCCGCATCGCGCGCGTCGACGTAGCGGCGGCGCTGGTTGCACCCGGCGTCGTCGGCGTGCTGACCAGCACCGACACGCAAGGGCTCGGCAGCATCGGCCGCCATCCACCGCTCAACGGGCGCGGCGGCACGCCTCTCGCCATGCCGCACCGCCCGGCGCTCGCGATCCAGCGGGTGACGCATATCGGCGAGCCGGTGGTCATGGTCGTCGCCGAGAACGCCGTCGCGGCGCAAGACGCCGCCGAGCTGGTCGCAATCGAATACGAGCCGCTCACGCCGGTGACCGACGCACGCGCGGCGCTCGCGCCCGGCGCACCGCAGCTGTGGCCGGAAGCGCCGGGCAATCTCGGCATCGACTGGCCGGGTTTCGCGGCCGGTCCGGATGCCAATGCCCGCGCGATCGACGCGATTTTTGCCGGCGCCAAATTCGTGGCGCGCATCGCGGTGATGAATCAGCGCATGGCCGTCGCCTCGATGGAGCCGCGCGGCGCGACCGCAAGCTATGACGCGGCCGCCGACGTTTACACGTTGCGGGTCTGCTCGCAGGGCGCCCGCATCTTGCGCGACGACCTCGTTGCGATCATGCAAATACCGAAGGAGCGCTTGCGCGTCGTCACCGACGATGTCGGTGGCGCCTTCGGCCTGAAGAGCGGCGCGTATCCCGAATACCTCGTGCTGATGGAAGGTGCCAAAAAACTCAAGCGCCCGATTCATTGGATGTCGGGCCGCGCCGAAGCGTTCCTCAGCGACAACCAGGCGCGCGACATTTATTCCGAAGCCGAACTGGCGCTCGACGCGAAGGGCCGCTTCCTGGCGTTGCGCATCCGGAACGTTGCCAATCTCGGCGCCTATGTCGGCTCGGTCGGAGCCGCCATCCCGTGCTTGAGTTTCGGCCGCTGCCTGCCGGGCATGTACGACATCAAACACATCGATCTCAGTGTCCGCTGCGCGTTCACGAACACGCTGCCGACTGCTCCCTATCGCGGCGCCGGCCGGCCGGAGGCGAATTATGTGATCGAGCGCGCGGTCGAAGAGGCCGCGCGCATCAGCGGCATCGATTCCGCAAAATTGCGGCGCCGCAACCTCATTCCGACGTCCGCTATGCCCTACAAGACCGCGGTCGGCACCACCTACGACAGCGGCGACTTCGCACCGATCCTCGACAAGGCGTTGGCGCTTGCCGGTTACAATGAGTTCGGCACGCGCCGGCGGGAAGCGAAGAAGCGCGGCAAATACCGCGGCATCGGCATCTCCTGTATGCTGGAGCATGCTGGCGGCACGCCGACCGAAGGAGCGCTGCTGACCTTCCCCGGCGACAACACGCTCGTCCTCAATCTCAACGTACAGTCGACCGGGCAGGGCCATGCCACGGTCTTTATTCCGCTGGTCGCCAATCGGCTCGGCATCCCGCGCGACAAAATCGTCCACCGGCACGGCGATTCCGCGCTCGAGATCGCCGGCTACGCATCGGTCGGCTCGCGATCGGCAATGACCGCGGGCGCCTCGGTCGTCAAAGCGATCGCCCTGATGATCGAAAAGGGCAAGCACGTCGCGGCGCAGCTCTTGGAAACCGGCGAGGGCGACATCGCCTACCAGGACGGAAACTTCACCGTGGTCGGCACCGACCGCCGCATCGGATTGTTCGAGGTCGCTGCGCGCGCGGCCGAACTGAAAAAACGCAGCACGATAGCGGAAGACCTCGATACCAAAGTCACCACTGACACGCCGCTGACCTTCCCGAACGGCGTACACCTCGCCGAGGTCGAGATCGATCCTGACACCGGCCACATGGACATTGTCGCCTACACCGCGGTGGACGACTGCGGCAACGTCCTCAACGGTATGATCGTCCAAGGTCAACTGCACGGCGCGTTGGCGCAAGGGTTTGGCCAGGCGCTGATGGAGCAGATTTTTTACGACGACAATGGCCAGCTGGTGACCGGCTCGTTTCAGGACTACGCGATGCCGCGGGCAACCGACATGCCGTCGGATATTCGCGACGCCCTGCTTTGCGTGCCGGCAACCACCAATCCGCTCGGCGTCAAAGGCGTCGGCGAAGCCGGCACCACTGCGTCGATCGCAGCGGTGATGAACGCGGTCGCCGATGCCATTCCCGGCGGCGCCGGGGCCGATCTCGACATGCCGGTCACAGCCGCGCGCTTGTGGGAGGCGTGCCGGCGCGGCAAGAATCTCGCGCCACGCTGAACCGACGCACGGATGCGAATTCAACATGCATCCATGCTGCCGTGCCGCATGTTGCGGCCGCCGCCGGCGCGCGGACAACGCCTTAACCGCAGCAGGCGGATTGCCTTGCCACCCCGGAACGCGGACCTATAATGCGCCGCTTCCTTCGCGCAGGGGACGAACTTGGCGCCGCCGGAAGCAAAACCCGTAGCTATCATCATGGGCAGCCAGTCCGACTGGCAGACCATGAAGTATGCCGCCGAGACGCTCGACGCGCTCGGGGTGAGCTATGACGCGCGCATTGTCTCCGCCCACCGCACGCCGGAGCGGCTTTACGCGTTCGCCAAAGGCGCCAAAGACGCCGGCTTTAAAGTGATCATTGCCGGCGCCGGCGGCGCCGCCCATCTGCCCGGCATGACCGCGTCGCTGACGAGTCTTCCGGTTTTCGGCGTGCCGGTCGAAAGCAAGGCGCTGTCCGGACAGGATTCGCTTTACTCCATCGTGCAAATGCCGCCCGGCATTCCGGTCGGCACACTGGCGATCGGACAACCCGGGGCGATCAATGCCGCGCTTCTGGCTGCAAGCGTGCTGGCGCTAAGCGACGCAGCACTCGGCACGCGTCTCGAAGCCTGGCGGGCGCGCCAAACCGCCTCAGTCGCCGAAGCACCGAAGGACAGCGGCGCGTGAGCGCCGCAAAGCCGGTACTGGCGCCCGGAGCCACGATCGGAATCCTCGGCAGCGGCCAGCTTGGTCGCATGCTGGCGATGGCCGCGGCGCGGCTCGGCTTCAAGTGTCACATCTTCTCGCCCGACCCGGAGGCGCCGGCGGTTGATGTCGCGCACCGGCTAACGTCGGCTGATTATTCCGATACCCAGGCGCTGGAACGCTTCGCCGCCGACATCGACGTCGCCACCTATGAATTTGAAAACGTGCCGGTGGCGGCGGCGAGTTCTCTCGCCAAGCGCATTCCGGTGCTGCCCGATCCGAACGTGCTGGCCACCACGCAAGATCGCTTAGCGGAAAAAAACTTCGTCGCCGCGCTTGGCATCCCGACCGCCCCGTTTGTCGCGGTCGGCGAGGCCGCAGCGTTAGCGCCGGCGCTGGCAAAAATCGGCCGGCCGGCGGTGCTGAAAACCCGCCGCTTCGGCTACGACGGCAAAGGCCAGGCGGCAATCGACGACAGCACCGATCCGGCAACGGCTTGGCGCGAGGTCGGCGGGCAAGCCTGCATTTTGGAAGCATTCGTGCCGTTCGTCTGCGAGGTTTCCGTCGTCGCCGCGCGCGGACACGACGGCACGGTGGAATGTTTCGACGTCACGCAGAACGAACACCGCGACCACATTCTGAAAATCTCGCGCGTGCCGGCAGCGATTTCGGCTGCGTCCGCGCAGGAGGCGCTGCGGATCGCCGAAACGATCGCGCAGAAATTCGGCTATGTCGGCGTGCTGGCGGTTGAGTTATTCGTGATGCGCGACGGCGGCCTCTTGGTCAACGAAATTGCGCCCAGGGTACATAACTCCGGACACTGGACGATCGACGGCGCTTCGGTGTCGCAATTCGAGCAGCACATCCGGGCGGTGGCCGGGTGGCCGCTGGCGAAGCCGGTTCGCCATGGCCGGGTAGAAATGATCAATCTCATCGGCAGCGAAATCGAGGATTACCGGAAGTGGCTCACCGTCCCCGGCGCCGCGGTGCATCTTTACGGCAAAACGCAGGTGCGGCCCGGCCGCAAGATGGGACACGTTACGCGGGTCTTTGCCGAATAGCGCCGGTCACCGGGGCGCCCCGGACGGCCAAGATCGGCCCGATTTTAAAGGACTGGTGGACTTCAGGGGGTGGTTCTGCTAGGTAGCGCGCCAATGTGGCGCAGGCGACGACGCTCGCGCCGCAATTCCATTCCACAGCGCACCTAACTGAGTGCAGGGAAAAAAGGAGCATGCGTGCAGGTTCTCGTTCGGGACAATAACGTCGACCAGGCCCTCAAGGCGCTCAAGAAAAAGATGCAGCGCGAGGGTATTTTCCGCGAAATGAAGCTTCGCGGTCATTATGAAAAACCCTCAGAACGCAAGGCACGGGAAAGGGCGGAAGCCATCCGCCGCGCTCGCAAGCTCGCCCGCAAGCGGTTGCAACGCGAGGGCCTGTTGCCGATGAAACCGAAGCCGACAACCGGCCCGGGCGCCGGCCGATCCGGACCGCCGCGCACCCCTCGCTTCGGCTAAAATTGACGGCAATCGACCGCGGGCGCGGGCTGTTCAGCCTGCGCTTTTGCTTTGGCGTTGCGGTAATCTTGCGCCGGGGACAATACCGAGAGTTTCGGATGACAGGAGCGGCGTTAGCGAGAAACTGGCGTGAGTGGACCGCGATGTCGTTTGGTCCGGGGCTTATTTGTTTGCTCGCGGCGTTCGCCCTCGCCGGTTGTTCGGGGCTCGGCACGTTGTCCGGGCCGGAAAAAGACGACGCACTCTCCGCGAATTCGCAGCCCAATCTCGCTTCCCTCGCCGAGGTTATTCAAAAGCACCCGGATGACCCGCAAGCCTACAACATGCGCGGGTCGGTGCTGGCCGAAAGCGGCAAGTCCGAACTGGCGCTTGCCGATTTCAACAAGGCTATCGCGCTCGATCCGAATTATGCGCAAGCCTACGCCAACCGTGCCCTGCTCTACCGCCAAGCCAACAAGTTTGAGTTCGCTCTAGCCGACTACAACAAGGCGTTGTCGATCGACGCATCCTACGCCCCTGCCTATCTCGGTCGCGGCACGATCTACCGCCTGCAAGGCCGCAGCGTGCAGGCACTGGCGGATTTTTCCAAATCGATCGCGCTTCGGCCGGACAACGCGCAGGCTTACTATCAGCGCGGCCTGCTCTATCAGGGCGAACATCAGCACCAATTTGCCATCGACGATTTCACTACCGCACTCGGCTTGACCAATCAGAAGGCGGAGCCATTCGTGGCCCGCGCGCTCAGCTACCTGGCGGTCGGCGACGCGAAGTCGGCGACTAGCGATCTCGACCGAGCGGTGCAGATCAATCCGTCAAACCAGCAAGCCTGGACCAGCCGTGGGCTCGCCTACGAGCGGCTTGGCGACAAGGACAAAGCGGCCGGCTCATACGCGAAGGCGCTCAACATCAACGATAAATATGAGCCCGCCAAGACCGGCTTTGCCCGGGTCGGCGGCAAAATCGGACAATCCTACCAAACGTTTTGATCATGCTCCGGCCGAAAGCGTGGAGGCGGGATCGAGCACTGCGAAATCGAGACCACGATGACTCAGCGCGGTGGCGGGGCGGGCGGTTGGTCCAGATCGCCACCCAGAAACTCACCGACTGCACGCAGCGCGCCGTTGGCGTCGAGATTGTCGTGGTCGCCGTCGAGGAAGCGCACGATGTGCCTGGGCGCTTTGGTCAGCTCGAACATCCGCATCCCCATCGCAAACGGAACGACGTGATCATGCACGCCGTGCAGGATCAGTACCGGCGCGGTGATACGTCCGACGAACTCGTCGGAACGGTACTGATCTTTCATCAACAACCGTATCGGCAGGTACCAGTAACGTAAGTCGGCGACTGCGGCCGCCGAAGTGAAAGGCGCTTCCAGTATCACGCGCGCAACCGGCTTTTCCGCCGCCAAGCGGACGGCGATGGCGGCGCCAAGCGATTCGCCCCACAGCACCAACTGTTGCGTTTTGTACTGTCCGGCGGCAAAGGCGTAAGCGGCTTCACCGTCGGCAATCAATCCGCGTTCGGTCGGACTGCCACCCGAACCGCCGTAGCCGCGATACTCGATCGCAACGATGCCGATGCCGTCGTTGATGAGCTTACGGAAACGCCCGGCCCGATAACGCAGCGCGCCTCCGTTGCCATGGAAATAAATGATGACGGGCTTGTCGCCGTGCGGCGCGACGTGCCAGGCAACAAGCGACACGCCGTCGGACGCCTTGAGCGTGACTTCTTCGGCTTCCGGCAAGCCCGCCTGTGCGGGCGTGGTGTGGATCGTCTCCGGGAAGTACATCATCGAGCGTTGTGAGAAGTAGAGGATCGCGGCGATGCCGAGATAAAGACAAACGACAACGACGCCGCTCCACTTTAGCGCGGTCAGTCCGTAGGCCGCCCAAGCCGCGGCGGCGACGGCGAGGATGCGGCGGACCAGCGGCCGCGCGTGCTCGACCGCCCGGCGTGCCGCTTCGCCGAATCTTGCGTCCTGGAAAGACAGCGAACGCACGTTCAAGCCTCTCGTTGCAGCCCGCGATGCAAAACGCGATGCCGGCTGCCTGTTCGCCCCGGATCGTTGCAGCGGCGTGATTGCGGATCACGCTGCCGCACAAAAAAACAAACCGGCCGGCTTATGCAAGCCGGCCGGCGAAGATCATGTCAGCGCCAAGGGGACGCCAGGGCGATCAAGGACAGACTGGAACGGTGCGCCACTGATAGCCGTAGCCCTCGACCCAGACCTTGCGATGGCCCCAATGGCAACCCGGTGCCAACTGCGCGTAAGCGGGCGGCGGATAGCCGGGAGGCGGCGGATAATAGGCGCCCGGAGGAGGCGGCGGCGGGTAGTAGCCGGGCGGCGGCGGTGGCGGCGGGCTGTTGGCGATGGCGCTGCCGACGATCGCGCCGGCGGCGACGCCGCCGAGAATGCCTGCGCCGACGAAGCAGCCAAAGCAGCCGGCGTTTGCCGGCGCCGGGGCGGCCAATGCAGCAAGGCCGATGCCCGTAGCGCCGACGAGCGCAATGAGCGACTTATGCATGTAATCTCCTCAAGCGACCGGCCGGGCGCCGGTCCTGAACCGCATGAACGGAGTCCCCGTAAACCCCGAATTCCTCGCCGCCCCGTCGCCCGATTAAGGCGGCGATCCATGGCGGAAGTTTGGTACCCACAAGATACCCCGCCCCTATTAATCAAACTTGGCAGTCTTAAGACTGCCAAGTGCCGTCAGTAGCAGCCACGCACCCAAGCGTAGCCGTTCCAATAGCGCTGGCAGCCATATCCGTAATACGAAGAATACGGACCATACGGATAATAGGGGCCGTAGCCGTAGCCATAATAGGGCGCGGCCAGCGCGCCGCCGATGACGGCGCCGGCAACAAACGGACCGGGGCCCCAGCCCCAGCCGCCGCGCCAACCGTAGCCACCATGCCAACCGCCCCAGCGGGCGTCGGCCGTGCTCGACGTCGCGAGCGCCGCGGTACCAATGGCCGCGACCGCGACGAGAGCAGTAAGGAACTTCCTCATGACATCACCTCGAACTTTCTCCGTTCGTCTAAACCCGACCCTTGGTCGCTAAGTTCCCATTTGTCGGTGAACCTGCGCTGAACAATACTGCCCGAATAACGCCGTTATCGGCGATCTGAGCGACCGAAAAAAATGCGCGCTAAGTCATTCACTTACGCCATCGGCGACGTCCACGGTTCGCTTGGCTTGCTGCGAGCCTTGATCAAGCGCTGCCGAAAGCACGCCCGCGGTGGCGCCACGACCCTGGTTTTCCTCGGCGATTATATCGATCGCGGGCCTGACAGCGCCGGCGTCATCAGTTTCATCATGGAGCTTCAATCCGAACTGCGGGAGCGCCTGATCGCGCTGAAAGGCAATCACGAGGCCATGGTTGTCGACGTCGTCGACGGTGAGGTCGAGGCCGAGTTCTGGCTGAGCCAAGGCGGCGCGCAAACGCTGCGGAGTTACGGCGTGACCAGCGCCGATGCGCTACCGCGCGCTCACATAAAATGGCTGCGGTCGTTAAGAACGAGCTACGACGACGGCCGTCGCTTCTTCGTGCATGCCGGGACCAATCCGGATAAGCCGCTGACCGCGCAAAGCGAGCACGACCTGATCTGGATCAGGGAGCCGTTCCTTTCCGACCCGCGCGACCACGGACGCTTGATCGTGCACGGGCACACGCCGCTGAAGCCCGCCGTGCCGGACTTACGCAACAACCGGTTGAATATCGATACCGGCGCGGTGTACGGCGGCGCGTTGACGGCGGCGGTTTTCAACGACGCGGAAATCAAACCGATCGCGTTTCTTCAGGCCGACTGATCGCGATCGGCGGGCGCACGCAGCTGCATCGGCGGCGGACCCGCGCCTTTTCCAACAATCCGCAGTGGCAGATTTTGCGCTAACCTTCTCCCCCGATTCGTTGAGGGTCCCGGTGAAGCCGAAACCTGCCAAATCGCCCAAGAACACGCTGGTGCCGCGGCGCGTTCCCTTACAACAGCCGAACCGCGACCGCGCGGTCGCCAATGAGCTTCCGACCGCCTCACCGCAGCGGCGCGTGGAAACCGCTCACCTTGCGGCCGAGGTAGCGCGGCTTGCCGCCGAACTTGCCGCGTCGCGTGAGCGCGTCACCGAGCTGGAAGCACGCATCGACGTCGATCCGCTGACCGAAACGCTCAACCGGCGCGGCTTCGAGCGCGAACTCAAACGCTCGCTTGCCTACGTCAAGCGGTATGGCGTGAGCGCGGCGCTGATTTATCTGGATCTCGACGGCTTCAAGCCGGTGAACGATCGGCATAGCCACGCGGCCGGCGACGTTGTCCTCAAGGCGGTTGCCGCAGCGCTGATGCGCCAGGTGCGCGCGTCCGACACCGTTGCGCGCATCGGCGGCGATGAATTCGCGGTGCTGCTGTGGAACACAAGCGAAGCGAACGCGACAGCCAAAGCCGCCGCACTCGAAGCCGCGGTATTTGCAACGCCGGTGCGGTGGGGAAGTTCGACACTGGTGGTCGGCGCTTCGGCCGGCGTGGCGCCGATCGGCCCGCTCGATACGCCGACCGAAGTGTTGGCCCGCGCCGACGCCGCCATGTATGCGCGCAAACGCGAGCGCAGCGGGGATCAGGCCTAAGCGATGATATCGGGCGTCAGCTGGTCTTCGATGAAGGTAACGCGGTCGCGCAAATAAAGTTTGCGCTTCTTCAGCCGCTGCACCTGGATGACGTCGGAACCGGGCGAAGCTTGCAGCGCCGCAATCGCGGCGTCGAGGTCGCGATGCTCCTGCTGCAAGCGCGCAAGTTGCGCGCGAAGTTCGCGTTCTTCCTCGGGCGTTGCCATTTCCCGCCTTGGTCGCGCCTTTGGTCGCGGCATGGACCCGACCGAGCCCCTCAAGGCACCGTCTAAAGGCCGGTAAGTTCCTATGGATTATCGCGTTTTGGTCAATCCCCGACAAGTCCGGCGGCAGCCGGTGCACAGCGGGGATTTTCGGAACCCGGAAAAAGGACTATTTTTACAGCCAGTCTCGCTAGTGGAGCGGATTTGACATTCGCTACCCACCTGGCGGCAAACTTGAGAAGCGAATGTCAAATCCAAAGCTCCACTAAGCCGCAAATTTGCTAGTGGTCCTTTTAATTCTAACATTCGCATGAGAGGGTGCCGAATACGGAGGCGAATGTTAGAATTGGACCACTAGTGTAGCATCCCGCTGAGGGCTGGGTGATTCAACGCAAGGAGGCAGGCCATATGGCGATCGAATCGCATCTTGCGGAACTTGAGAAACGTCATCAGGCACTTGAACAGGAAATCCACGACGCGCTTACCCATCCGTCCACCGACGATTTGACCATTGCAGAGCTGAAGCGGCGGAAGTTGCTTGTCAAAGATGAGATCGCCCAGCTCAGGCTCGACGCTTTCGTTCATTAAATTGTAGTTGGAAGAGTGATTTGATTTGTGTCTGCCCCGCATGCGCGGGCGGTGGATGTATTTACCGTCATCCACTCACACCCCCTTCGCCAACTCGCGCAGCTTGAACTTCTGCAATTTGCCGGTCGAAGTCTTGGGGATTTCGATAAACACGACATGGCGCGGGCATTTGTAGGCTGCGAGATGGCTGCGGCACCAGGCGATCAGCTCATCGGCGGTCGCTGTCGCATCCGGCCTCAGCTCGACGAATGCGCACGGCGTCTCGCCCCATTTCGGGTCGGGCTTGGCGACCACCGCAACGGCGGCCACTGCCGGGTGCTTGTAAAGCGCGTCCTCGACCTCGATCGAGGAAATGTTCTCGCCGCCGGAGATGATGATGTCCTTGGAGCGGTCCTTGAGCTGGATGTAGCCGTCCGGATGCACGACGCCGAGATCGCCGGAATGAAACCAGCCGCCGGCGAAGGCCGCGTCGGTCGAGGCTTTGTTCTTCAGATAGCCCTTCATCACCACATTGCCGCGGAACATCACCTCACCCATGGTTTGACCGTCGCGCGGCACGCGCTGCATGGTCTCCGGGTCGAGCACGTCGAGGTTTTCGAGCACCGGATAGCGGACGCCCTGGCGCGCCTTCTTCTCGGCCTGTTGATCGGCCGGCAGCGCGTCCCATTCGTCGTGCCAGTCGTTGATGCAGGCGGGGCCGTAGGTCTCGGTCAGCCCGTAGAGATGCGTGACGTTGAAGCCCGCGGCCTTCATCGCCGCCAGCACCGCTTCCGGCGGCGGCGCAGCCGCGGTGGCGAATTGCACGATATGCGGCAGCGGCTTTTTCTCCTGCGCCGAAGCATTCAGCAAGGTCGACATCACGATCGGCGCGCCGCACAGATGGGTGACCTTGTGATCAGCGATGGCGTCGAAGATCGGCCCCGCCCGCACCGCCCGCAAGCAGACATGCGTGCCGGCGACCATCGATAGCGTCCAGGTGAAGCACCAGCCATTGCAGTGGAACATCGGCAGCGTCCACAGATAGGCCGGATGCTTGCCCATGCCGCAGGTGATTACGTTGCCGAGCGCCAGCAGATAAGTGCCGCGATGGTTATAAACCACGCCCTTCGGATCGCCGGTGGTACCGGAGGTGTAATTGAGCGCGATCGCATCCCATTCGTCGGCCGGCAGCAGCCACTCGAAATTCGGATCGCCCTCAGCCAATAGATCCTCGTATTCGAGGCTGCCGATGCGTTCGCCGGCGCCGGAAAATTCCGGATCGTCGTAATCGACGATCAACGGCTTCACCTTGGAGCGCGCCAGCGCGTCCTTCATCACTTTGGAAAATTCGCGGTCGACGATCAGCACTTTGGTCTCGGCGTGGTCGAGGGTGAAGCCGAGGATAACGGCGTCGAGTCGGGTGTTGAGCGTATTAATGACGGCGCCGGCCATCGGCACGCCGTAATGCGCTTCGACCATCGCCGGCGTGTTGGCGAGCATGACCGACACGGTGTCGCCGCGCTTGATGCCGCGGCGGGCGAGCGCCGACGCAAGCCGGCGGGCGCGCGCATAAAACTGCCGGTAATTCCACGCGCGCGGCCCATGGACGATCGCAGTGGTATCCGGATAAACGTCGCTTGCGCGCGCGAGGAACGTCAGCGGCGTCAGCGGCTGGAAGTTCGCCGGATTGCGAGGAAGGTCGGTGTCATAGGCCGTTGTCATGTCGTCGCTCCCCGGAAAAGAGAGCCTAGCGAAAACGGCCGTTGTGGCAATGGCGGCGC
>DATKRE010000115.1:0-6083 GCA_035532335.1 Xanthobacteraceae bacterium
ATCAGCCCAGACATCCGATCCCAATGCGCGTCGCTCAGCAGCAACCGATCCACAACACCCATGACTGCCCTCCCAAAAGCAGTCTTGAATCTGATTTGCGACCAAAGGGGAATCCCAAGAGTCCACAGAACCTAGAGCATGGCCCAGCCGCCATCGACGGGAAGATCGGCGCCGGTGATCTGGCGCGAGGCATCGCTGGCAAAGAATAGGCACGCATTCGCGACATCCTGGTCGACGGTGATGCGCTTGAGCGCATAATCGGCGGCATGGCGCTGCGCCGCTTCCTCCGGCGTGATATTGAGGCGGCGAGCCATGTCGACGCAAACCTTTTCCCTGAACCGGGGACCGTCGACCATTCCCGGCGCGACATAATTGACGTTGACGTTGTGGGCGCCCGCCTCGATCGCAAAACTCTTTGTCATTCCGCGCAGGCCCCACTTCGAGGCCGAGTAGGACATACGTCCGGCCTTGCCGTGCATTCCGAAAGTGCCGCCAACGTTAATGATCTTGCCGTAGCGCTGCCCGATCATGTGCGGCAGCACCGCACGGATCGTGTGAAAGCAGCCGTTCATGTTCAGCGTCACGATCTCCTCGAACTCTTCGGGCGTGGTCTCAATCCCGCTCTTGCCGATCGGCCCGGAGCCGCCGGCGACGTTGACCAAAATGTCGATGCGTCCGAACTTCGCTATTCCCGCGCGCGCTGCGGCATCGCATTGATCGGCGTTTGTCAGGTCGCAGCCGACAACAATGGCATCGGCGCCGGAGCCCTTGGTCTCCGCTGCAATCGGCTCAATCGCGGCAAGATCGCGTCCAGCCAGAACGAGCCGGCAGCCTTCGGCGGCGAAGCTCCGCGTTATCGCTGCGCCCATTCCTTTCGCCGGGCCGGTGATGAAGGCGACGCGACCTTTGAGCTGCAAATCCACTCTACGATCTCCGCCGGTTCAAGTTCTTGGCGCAGAACATCTCGGCGCAATGGACTTGCTCTAGCATCTCCCTAAACGGGGTCAAGAATTTTCGAAATTCCTGCATAGTTTTCGAAATTCCGATTGACTCACGTTCGAATTGTTGTTGTGTTTTACGGGCCGGGGCCTGTTCGACGTCGCGTTTTGCACGTCTTCACGTCTAACTGATGGAGGAGGGTTCCATGATCCTCGGCGAATCGCTTGGCCTGGTCTGGATAATCGGTACGATCTGCTTTTGCTTCGCTGCTGTCGGAATTGGCATCATTGTCTCCGAGATATTCGGGCGGCAGCATGCCGTACTCTGGATTGTCGGGCTTCAGTGCGCGTTCCAGATTTTGATCTCGTTCACATCTGCGGAGTTTGTCGCGCTTTCGATCGGCGGCGTCGCCTTCATCACCATCGCCGGCTCTTTGATTTATCCCACGATCGAGCTCGGCGCGAATTATCTGAATGAGTTCTACGGGCTCGAAGTGTCGCGCACTTCGGTCAACGCCCAACTCGTATGCCGCGTCATCACCTCTGCCGTGTTGGCGTTCCTGTTCCTGCTGCCGACGCCCGCGGGATTCGAGCAAAATCACCACGACTTCGTTCACTTGAACCAGATCGTTCCCCGCATTGCCGCCGCCAGCATTGTCGCCACCTGGGTGACCGGGATGGTGATGGTCTATGTGTACGACCTCGTGCGCATCTGGACCAACGGACGCATGCTTTGGCTGCGGGCGGTGTCCTCGAATGTCGTTTCGATGGCGGCGAACTCCGTCCTGTTCGTGCTGCTCGCCTTCGCCGGCGTCATGTCCACCGACGTGCTGATGAAGATGGTTTTGGTGCAGATCCTGTTCAAGTTCATCGATTCATTCTTCGAACTTGGCTTCCTCTATGCACTGCGCGCGTTGAAAGCGCGCGGCTTCCTGCGTAACGCCGCCCAACCGGCGCTCGCCGGGACTTCGTAAGCTTTAGCGGCCTCGATCCAATGCCGGCATGCGCGAGGTATTGCGGCCTCAGGTAGTGAGGGCGATATCTCGCGCTGCCGCGATGCTATGGTGCGCATCGGCTACGACGAAAAATTTCGACAGCGCATGCAAAACTCCGCCGCGCGAGACAGACGATGATGGCAAATCGCGAACCTGCGCGCCTCGATGCCGCGGCAAAGACCGTCCATTGGGGTTATTTCGACGCACGGCTTCGGCCCGTTCTTACCGTCGACAGCGGCGATCGCGTGACCATATCGACGGTGTCGGGTTCACCCGAGCTGTTGCCTCCGCCCCCGTTTGAGATTCCACCTGCACTGCGCGAAATCCACGACGCCAACGGGCCGCAGCGATTTTTCGGTCACATGTGCACCGGCCCGGTGGCGATACGCGGCGCCAAGGCCGGGCAGACTTTGCAAGTCGACATCGAAAAAATCGATCCGCATTACGACTGGGGTCACAATGTCATACGCCCGCTCTCAGGCGCGCTGCCGGCTGATTTCACGGAAGCACGGCTCGTGCACATCATGCTCGACCGCAAGCGTAAGGTCTGGCGGCTGCCCTGGGGACAGGACGTACCGTTCCGGCCCTTCTTCGGCGTGATGGCGGTTGCTCCGCCGCCGGCATGGGGCGTGCTGCCGACGCCACCGCCCCGGCGAAACGGTGGCAATATCGACAACAAGGAACTCGTCGAGGGCGCCACCTTGTATCTTCCCATTTTCACCGACGGCGCGCTGTTTTCCGTCGGCGACGGCCATGGCGCTCAGGGCGACGGTGAAGTTTGTATCACCGCCGTGGAAACCGGCCTCGTCGGTACGTTCCGCCTAACCGTCCGGGATGACATTTCCCTCGAATGGCCGCGCGCCGAAACCCCAACGCACATGATCACCATGGCATTCGATCCCGACCTCGACGGCTGCGTGGTCATCGCGTTACGGCAAATGCTGGATCTCGTATGCGAACGCACTGGCATCGACCGCTATCAAGCTTATACGCTGCTCAGCGTAGCCGGCGATCTACGCATCACCCAAGTGGTCAACGGCAACAAGGGCGTCCACCTGATGCTCGACAAATGCTACCTTGATCGCATCGCCGAGAGCCGCTGAACCGGGGTCACGCCGAGCTCACGTCGTCCGCGTCAGCCCGCCGTGACGTAAAGCGTCTGCCCGGTGATGAAGGCGGCATCGTCGCTCGCCAGAACGACACCGCGCCGACCAGATCGGTGGTGACTTCACTGCGTTTAATCGATTGCATGTGCGCCATCAGATCGAACAGCGCGTCGATGGTCATACCGCCGGCAGTTTTTCCATGACCGATGCCGCCACCGTGCAATTGCCGAGAAAATCTAGCGACCCACGCCACGAGACTTTCATAATCGCGTCGCAGCGACGCCACAGATTCTGCGCACCATCGCGAGCGTAAGGACACCGGGGTACGGGTAACCTACGTCGTGGAGAATCGACGATGAGCATCCAACTTGCCTGCAACAACGAAGTGGCTGCGACTCACGATTTCGGCCGGCCAACCTGTCCGCGCTGCGGAAACGTCCTGTTGGTTGCCGAACAGTCCGCGTTCCATCCCAACGGCCGCATCCGCCACGTCTGGTCGTGCGACGATTGCGCTCACGAATTCGCGACCTCGATCCGGGTGTGCGCCGCGTTGGCCGCGTAATGTTCCCGTCCGTTGCGTTGGTTGCCTCAATCCGCTTCCAGTCGGCGAGCAGAGCGGCGCCGCCGGCTGATCGTGGCCGGGAACCGTATCGGTCACTGCGACGTTGATGGCGCGACCCTTAAACGCCGGTCGCTTTGCCGGATGTATTCGCGCCAGGTGGTTTGCGTCAGTCGAAGCGCGATGTTCAGTGACCCGTCGGCCCGCGTATCAGGCGGCCGGCGGGTTCTGTTTTGTCTCAATGGCATTGCTCTCAATTGATTGGATTGGCGACACTCAATGTCCGGCTTTGCAAGCGGAAACCGGGGGCGCACCTGCGGGCTCGTGACGAGGTGAGATAGTGGTCGAGTTGAATGTTGGACTTCCCAATGGGACGGTATGTCATCTGACGTCCGAATCGATGCGGCCGCTTGCCAGATACTTGAGGTGGGAGATTTTTAAGCGACGCCGCTACGCTCGTGCGGGCTTTGAGCTGCGGCCGAGCGACACCGTGGTGGACATTGGTGGTAATATCGGCGTGTTCGTTCTTTGGGCCGCGCCGCAGGTTCCGCAGGGTTACGTCGTAAGCGTAGAACCGAATCCCGTGTCACTCGGGTGCCTGAAATTGAACATCGAACGAAATGGTCTCGGCAACGTGACGGCCATGCAAGCGGCTGCCGGGAGCGATGGCGGAACGATGGAGCTGATCTACCATCCCGGTTGGGAAATGATCGCCTATAATGCCGAGTTGTCCGCGCCTTGGTTCTACAAGCAAAGCGTGCCGGCGCGATTGGTCCGATGGATTATTGCAGGATTGACCAATCGATACACCGCCGCAGAGCCCGCGCAGCGCATTGTCACGCCGCTGATGTCACTCGAACACATCATGGACGACCACGGACTCCAAGTCGTGAATTATCTCAAACTCGATTGCGAGGGCGGCGAATTTGAGGTTCTGAGAAACATTAGCGGCGCCTGCTGGTCTCGGATCGAGCGCGCCGTGATCGAGTATCATGAATTCGGACACGATCTTAGGGTCACCGAGCTCGTGATGATCCTCGAAGGCAACGGCTTCGAGGTTGAAGTGCATCAGTCGCTTGTCGAAAAGCTTGGTCGACCGTTTGGAGCGAATATCGGCGAGATTTGGGCTTGGAAACCGGTTGCCGCTGCCAGCTAATGCGCCGCGACGACCCGCATCGGACAAACGCGCACGCATCTAGTCCGCCGCCTCGCGCCGATCTTTTTGGCCGGCCAATGTTGCACGGTCGCGTTGAGGTAGTCGGCGAAGCGGCCGCCGGCGATCGCCGCGCGCGCTCCCGCCATCAGTTCCTGGTAGTAATAAAGATTGACGATCGAAAGCAGCGTGCCGCCGAGCGCTTCGCCGGCGCGGAACAGATGATGCAGATAGGCGCGCGAAAAATCGCGCGCCACCGGGCAATTGCTGTCCGGGTCGAGCGGCCGCGGATCGTCGGCGTGTTGTGCGTTCTTGATGTTGATCGGGCCAAAGCGGGTGAATGCGAGCCCATGCCGTCCGTTGCGTGTCGGCATCACGCAATCGAACATATCGACGCCGCGCGCCACCGCGTAAAGAATGTCTGCCGGGGTGCCGACGCCCATCAGGTAACGCGGACGATCGGCCGGCAGCGCCACGGCGGTTTCGGCCACTACGTCCAGCATCACCTCCTGCGCCTCACCGACCGCGAGCCCGCCGATGGCGTAACCGGGGAAGCCGATATCGGCGAGCGCGCGCGCGCTTTGCGCACGCAATCCCGGATCGTCGCCGCCTTGCACGATGCCGAACAGCACGCGGCCGGGCGCAGCCTTCTCGAATGCGCGCTTGCAGCGCTCGGCCCAGCGCAGCGACAATTGCATGGCCCGCTCGATCTCGTTCCGCTGCGCCGGCAGCCGCACGCATTCGTCGAGCTGCATGGCGATGTCGGAGCCGAGCAGGATTTGCACCTCGATCGCCCGCTCCGGCGTCAATTCGACCATCGCGCCGTCGAGATGCGAGCGGAACGTGACACCCTGCTCGCTCACTTTGCGCAAGGCTGCGAGCGACATCACCTGGAAGCCGCCAGAATCGGTCAGTATCGGATACGGCCAGCGCATGAAAGCGTGCAGTCCGCCGAGCGCGGCGATGCGCTCGGCGCCCGGCCGCAGCATCAGATGATAGGTGTTGCCGAGCAGAATCTCGGCGCCAGACGCGCGCACGTCGTCATGATGCACGCCTTTGATCGAGGCTTGCGTGCCGACCGGCATGAAAGCCGGTGTATGCACGACGCCGTGCGCCGTGGTGACCTCGCCCGCACGCGCGGCGCCGTCGGTGGCGGTCACATGGAAAGAAAAGGGCGAAGCCAACGAATTCATCTAGTGGTCCGATTCTAACATTCGCTTCCGTATTCGGCAGCTTCTCATGCGAATGTTAGAATCAAAAGGACCACTAGCAAATATGAGTCTTAGTGGAGCTTTGGATTTGACATTCGCTTCACGAGGCTGCCGCTAGGTG
>DATKRE010000116.1:0-24084 GCA_035532335.1 Xanthobacteraceae bacterium
GCCTTTAGCCGCTCCCGCACGAGCACGCGTAGATCATGAGCAAGCGGGGCGGCCGAATTGTCGATCGATTCGTTCTGGCACACCATGCACCGCAACTCTTTGGACAGCGTGCGCGCCCGCGCTTCGAGCACCGGATTTGACAACATCTCTCCCGGCTCGACCGCCCGCAGCGGCCCGGACCCGATCAACAGGATAAATCCAACGAGCGAAAGTACGGTGGCAAAGTACGCGCGCTTCACGGCCGCTCACTCCGCGGCTTGCAGCATCGCTGCCCTGGCCCGTCGCGGCGCACCAACCCGCAGCCGCCGATCAGACAACGACAGCGCGCCGCCAATGAACATGATCACCGCGCCAAGCCAGATCATCAGAACCTGCGGCTTGAAATAAAGCCGTACCGGTACGCTGCCGTCAGGATTTGGATCGCCAAGCGATAGATAGATTTGATTGAGACGCCGCGACATCAACGCGGCCTCGGTGGTCGCCATGTTGCGCGCAGGGAATGTTCGGCGGCTCGGCTCCATAGCGCCAAGAAGCTCGCCGCCTGTCCGGTGCACGGTGAAGTGGCCGACGAGGTCGCTGTAATTCGGGCCCGGGCGCGCGAACGTGCCATCAAAGGTAAGGCGGAAGTGCGCGATATCGATATTTTCGCCGGGCTTGAGCGCGGCGATCCGCTCGGAGCCCCAGGCGGTTACCGCGACAATACCCAAGAGCGTGACGCCGATGCCGAAATGCGCGAACGCCGCGCCCCAAGCGGAGCGCGGCAATCCGATCGCGCGGCGCACCATCGCCGCTGGCGGTATGCGCAGGAACATGGTTCGTTCCGCCAGATCGACAAGCGCGCCAGCCATAATGAAGATCGCAACTCCGACGCCAAACGGAGCGAGGACGGGTCCGCCCCGCTGCAGGGCGAAACTCGCCGCAATCGCCAGTGCAGCAAGAATCGCAGCGGCGAGGAGACGTTGGGCTGCCGCAAGCAGGTCGCCGCGTTTCCAGCCGAGCAACGGCCCGAACGGCATGGCGATCAACAGCGGTAGAAACAGCGGCCCAAAAGTCAGATTGAAAAACGGCGGTCCGACGGAAATCTTGGCTCCGGTCAGGGCTTCCAGTGCCAGCGGATAGAGCGTGCCGACGAAGACGGTGGCGCAGGCGCTGGTCAGAAAGAGGTTATTGAAGACGAGCGCGCCTTCACGCGAGATCGGCGCAAACAATCCCCCCTGCTTTAACAGCGGCGCGCGCCACGCATAAAGCGCCAGCGCACCGCCAATGAAGCAGACAAGGATCGCCAGAATGAAAATGCCGCGCCGCGGATCGTTGGCGAATGCATGTACCGAAGTCAGCACGCCCGAGCGCACCAGAAAAGTGCCGATCAGCGATAGCGAAAAGGCAATGATCGCAAGCAGGATCGTCCAGACTTTGAGTGCGCCCCGCTTTTCCATGACCACCGCGGAATGCAACAGTGCCGTGCCGGCAAGCCATGGCATCAGCGAAGCGTTTTCCACCGGATCCCAAAACCAGAAGCCGCCCCAGCCGAGTTCGTAATAGGCCCAATACGAGCCGCCGGCGATGCCGAGCGTCAGGCACATCCACGCGCCCAGCACCCACGGGCGCGTGAACCGTGCCCAAGCGGCATCAATACGTCCTTCAAGCAACGCCGCGATTGCGAACGAAAAGACGATCGAAAAGCCGACGTAGCCGAGATAAAGCAGCGGCGGATGGAAAGCGAGGCCAGGATCTTGCAGAACCGGGTTGAGGTCACGGCCCTGGAATGGCGCATTGGCAATGCGCACGAACGGATTCGAAGTGATGAGAATGAAAAGCTCGAAAGCTGTGGCAATCCAGGCCTGCACGGCGAGCGCGTTGGCTTTGAGCTTGATCGGCAAGTTCGTCCCGAGCGCCGCAACGAGCGCTCCGAACAACGTAAGGATAAAGACCCACAGCATCATCGAGCCTTCGTGATTGCCCCAGACGCTGGTGAACCGGTACAGCAACGGCATCGCTGAATTGGAATTTTCGTAGACGTTGAGTACCGAGAAATCCGACGTGACGTAGCAGGTGGTGAGCGCGAGAAACGCCAAGCCGACGAAGAAGAATTGCGCGAGTGCGGTCGGCACCGCCATGCTCATCAATACAGCGTCGTTATTGCGCGTGCCTACAATCGGCATCACGCTTTGAATGAGCGAGAGCCCGAGCGCCAGCATCAGCGCATAATGGCCAAGTTCAGCGATCACTTATTAGGTCCTCCGACCGGCATAGCCGCACGTTGGCCGTACTCATCCTTCCAATGACCGGACTTCTTCAAGGCGTCGGCGACCTCTTTCGGCATGTAAGTCTCGTCATGCTTGGCGAGAATGGTGTCGGCGTTGAACAGACCCGCAGGGTCAAACGCGCCTTCGGCCACTACCCCCTGGCCCTCACGAAACAGATCGGGCAGCACACCCTGATACGCGACCATTGTTTCGTGGCTACCATCGGTGACCTCGAAGTGGATACTCATGTGGTCGCCGCGCACCAAGCTTCCAGTCTTCACCAAACCGCCGAGCCGGATGCGCGTACCCGGCATGACGTGCTTCTCTGCAACATCGCTCGGCGAATTGAAGAACACGATGTTGTCGCGAAACGCATTGAGCATGAGCGCAACCGCAACGGCCAACACCCCAATGCTGCCGCCGATCAAACTCAAGCGCCTCTGCTTACGCGTCATGAAGGTTGTCTTCCCGGCATGATCGGCCCGTTAACTCTCGATCCCGAGACCTTTGACCAGATCGTCGATCCGCTTGATCTCTTCTGGATGATCGGCCAGCGCGCGGCGGGCATCGGCGGCGGCGTTCTTTGCCTTATCGCGGTTACCAAGCACGGCATACGCCCGCACAAGCCGTAGCCAACCGTCGACATCGCCGCCGTTGTCATGCAGTCGGGACTCAAGACCGGTGACCATGCCACGTATCATATCGTTGCGCTGATCATCGGTCATCTTTGCGGCGGCGGCGACATCGTTGGCATTTGGTCCCGGAGCCGCGGCGGGCGCGCCCACCCGCGCCAACGCCGTGCGTACGAATCCCGCCCAGGGCGCGTTAGGCGGAGCCTCGGCTAAAAGCATGCGCCAGATGGAAGCCGCGGCCTCGATCTTACCGTCCTGCTCGGCGGCAAGACCGAGAAAATATCCAGCTTTCGCTTCATGCGGATCGAGCGCCGTCGCGCGCTCGAATGTCGCTTTGGCTTCGGCGGTGACAACGCCATTGGCGGCCGCCACTTCGGCTTCGCCGAGATCGGCCTGTCGGGTTGCCGTCTCGCCCCCAAGCGCCAGCACGTTCTTGCGCGCTACGACTGCATCGTCGAAGCGGCCAAGCTTCAGATAGACCGGCGCGATCAATTCCCAGCCGGTGGCATCGTTCGGGTCGCGCGCCAGATGCGCTTCCACCTGGCTAATGAGGCTCGCGATCGACTCGCTCCCCTGCGGAGCCTCGACGCGGGCGAAAGCCGGCTCGCCCGCAATGTTCGGAGATCCAAGCGCGATGTAGAGGGCCGGCGCGCCAAACGGCAAGATGAACAAGGCGGCGACAGCCGCGATACGTCGAAGCAGCAAGCCCCGCTGCGTCGCGACACCGGATTCTGCCGGTTGCGGTCTTTCGGCTGCAGCCAGCAGCCGTCGCGACACTTCCAGGCGCGCCGCTTCCGCCTCAGCGTCACCGATCAGACCCGCAGCACGGTCGCGGTCAATCTCCTCCAATTGATCTTTGTAAACCGCCACGTCACTGCCGCCGCCGACCTTCTGCCGTCGGCGCCCGAGCGGCCACAACACGGCAAGAACTGCCGCGGCGGTCATC
Organism: Xanthobacteraceae bacterium; assembly: GCA_035532335.1. Lineage (GTDB taxonomy): Bacteria > Pseudomonadota > Alphaproteobacteria > Rhizobiales > Xanthobacteraceae > BOG-931. The sequence continues at coordinate 3,825 of DATKRE010000116.1, forward strand.
ACCGCAAAAATGCACCACAAGATCATCGTCGCCCTTTGGCCGGCAAACGAAGAACTGCAGCAGAAACGCGCAGTTGCATCGTGCCTGTTACATCATCACGGTGGCATTGCGGCTGCAATAGGAAGGGCGGCGCGGCAATTGCGCGCTATCGCCGGACTCCGCCGCCACCCCCCAAGCCGTGGCCGGCGCGGCGGCTCGCCGCATTCAAGCCCGCGCCAGTTTTCGCTCGGCGTTGGCCGTTTGGACGGCAATCTCGGATGCCTTCGCCAGCAGACCTGCATAGTCCGCGCCGAACACCACCCGACAGAACCGGATAGCAGCGTCAACTTGCGATTGTCGGAACGGCCGGTCGGCGTCACCAGCATGACGAAGCGCATCCAGCAGGACCTTCGCCCCGCTTTCCAGGTAAAGCTGCAGTTCCGAGTAGCTGCGCGTGGTTGCTTCGTTGACCGCCAGTTCGTTGGCGTAGTTGCGGCAAGCTCCGACAAATTCGACCAGCGTCTCGACCTCGCAGACGTCGGTGGCATCCAGCAAAGATCCGGCGACGACTTCCTTCGCCGGCCGCGGACGTAGCAAACGCCGCACCCGGCCCGGCGTTGTTTCAATCTCCGCCTTGAGCAAGTTCGAGACTTCGGTGCGGACGGCGGTAAGCCGGCGGCTCCAGGGCGAGTCGCCCGACAGATCGATCTCAGTGCGCAATCCCCGCACGGTATCGTGGATGGCCTTCAGCAAGGCGGTGACCGGACGGTGTAGCTTCAATTCACCCCGCAAATCGCCGACCATACATTCAAGCTCGCCGATAACGATCGTCACTGCTACCGCGAACGGAGTTTCAGCGATGCGACCGGCGGCGTCGCTCTCCGCCGCGTAGGTGGCTATGCGAATGAGTTGCCATGGCGCGGACAGCCGGCTCATGACCAGAACAAACCCGTAAAGGAAGAGATCGGCCTTAGCGGTCGCGGCAGCGGCGGAGGTCTTCTGCGCCACCGCCGCTTCCAGTATCGTTTTCACGCTCTCGATTTGCTCGCGCTCGAACGAACGCAGATGGTTTGGCAGCCGCCGCGCCAGATCCGAAAGCGCGTCGCGCTGTGCCAGGACGGCGGCGAGAATTGCCAAGTCATCGAGCGCGCGCGGCGTACCCACCTGAACCGCGAGCCGACGACGCGCTCTGTCATCGCGGCTTACCGACGCTATTGTCTCTTTGATGCGTTGCTGCGCGCGATCGTGGAGTGCGCGCGTCAATTGCTCGGCTTTCGTTCGATCATCCTCGGACAAAGCGCGGTTGATGTCTTCGCCCAACGTCTTGATCTCGGCGGGCAGCAGATCGCGGCCGATCCACTCCCAAATCGGATCCAACGAGACTCGCGCGAGACGTCCGAGCCGCTTGTGGTCGGCAACGCCGTCGATCAAGAAGGGCTCTAGCGGCAGGAAGAACAGGCGCGCGGCATCACCGATGCGTTGCACCGGCTGCCCGTGTTCGCGGATGGCGCGACGCAGTTCCTCAAGGATGAGTTCGCCGCCCGGGGCCCGCTCGCCGCGCAAAGTCGCCCGTTCGAGTTCGGCGACCAGCAAAGCACGAGCCCCTGGCGCCAACGTCCGCAGATACTCGCGCAGCTTTTCAACGGCTGGACCGCCGCCCGTCATCGTCCACCCTCAACGGATCCCCAAGCACCTATAGCGGTACCAGACCGTTTTAGTGGTTTGGCGCTTAAGAACCCGTTACGCAAAACCCCGGGAATTCAGGGGCATAGGCCCGGCCCCGGACCCTCTCGGGCGACCGTTTTAGCTTGCGGTCTTCCAGGTCCCGTCGGGGTTGCGGCAGGCGGTGCCGCGTTCACTTAGCGGCCGGCCGTCGATAAAGACCGTATGGGTATATTGCCGGCAGGACGCGCCGTTAACCTGGTAGACAGGACCCGGAACGACGTTGCCGTAACGGCCTGAATCCGGGTTTCGCCAGGCGACGGGAGCTCCTGAGGGGCCGGTTTCCAATGCCTGCATCTGCGCCGCGTAAGCGCGCCGCTTATCGTCATCGTCGAGCGCAGCACCGATGCGGTTCCCGATGAAGGCGCCAGCAGCGGTACCGCCCGTGGCGCCGGCGACCCGAGTGCCTGTGCTCGCGCCCGAGACGGCGCCGCCGACTTCCTTCGGTCCGGAATCGGCCGAGCAGGCCGCCAAAGTCAGTCCGCCCAAGCCCAAAGCCAGGATTTTTGCCGCCAGCATAGCGCCCCCAAGGGACCGCGGTGGCAAGACGCGGGACAATTGCGACGAAACTCTGTCGCCAACGCCGGTAGGCTATTGGACCTTGTCGATGATTTTTTGCATCTCGGCGGCGGTGAAAGCGCGCATGACCTGAGTGCGGATGTTGCCGCCCTTGACCGCATTTAAGATCATCGCATTGGCCGCAATCTCGTCATCCGATTCGGAGATGATGACCATATCGTATTGTCCCTGCGTCCAAAGTACTTCCCTGATCTTCACGCCAACGGCGGCGCCGGCCTGTTTGGCTGCATCGGTGCGCTTGATCGTATCCTTGATGTTGCGCACGCCCTGCTCGGTAAAGTTCACAAGCGTGACGTAGATCGCCATAACATTCTCCCGAGGGGATCTTTATGACAGCTCCGGCCGCGCCGACCCCAAGCGCGCCAGCGACATCACCCAAGCATCGTCTATGCAATGCGGCAATAGTCACAACGTCGCGATTTTACCCGGCGGGCAACGCAAGCTCGGCACGCAACCCACCGATCGGCGCGGTGCCAAGCGTAAGCACGCCGCCATAAAGTCCCGCGAGTTCAACGACAATGGAAAGTCCGAGGCCCGAACCAGGCTTGCTCTCGTCGAGCCGCCGGCCGCGCATCGCCACCTGTTCGCGTTCCGCCGGCGATAGTCCGGGACCGTCGTCGTCGACAATAACGCGTACTTTTGGATTGCCGCCGCCCGTCGGCGATTCTGCCACAACTTCAATTGCGACGCGCGACTGCGCCCATTTGCAGGCATTGTCGACCAAATTGCCGATCATCTCCTCGAGATCCTGCTGCTCGCCGCGAAAGCGCGCCTGATCCGGGACATCGACCGCGATAGCAATGTCACGCTCGCGATGCAGCTTCTCCATCGTCCGAGCAAGCGCGGTAGCGACCGGCGGAACATCGACCAGTGTTCCAACAATGCCGGAGCGCGCGGCGAGCCGCGCCCGCTCAAGCTGCCGCGCGACCTGGTCGCGCATGATGTCGGCCTGTTCGAGCACTTTTCGCGCCAACGGATCGCCGTTGCGCGCCGCGGCCTCGTTGACGATGACCGACAGCGGCGTCTTCAGCGCATGGGCAAGGTTGCCGACATGGGTGCGGGCGCGCTCGACGATTTCGCGATTAGCTTCGATGAGGGCATTAGTCTCGCGCGCAAGTGGCGCGATCTCAACAGGAAATTCACCTTCCAAACGCTCGGCACGGCCAGAGCGGATCGCGGCGAGGCTTTCCGAGATTCGCTTGAGCGGCGACAATCCGAAGCGAACTTGCAAAACAGTTGTCAGCAGCAGCGCCGCCGCAAGCGCAGCGAAAATTCCGCCGATGGTGCGATCAAAGCTCCGCGTCTCGTCGTCGATCTCGGAGGCGTCGCCCGCCACTTCGATCCGATAGCGGCCGTCGTCACCGAGATCGATGTTGCGTTCCACTTGACGAAGGCGCACGTCCTCCGGACCCTGCGCATAGCCCTTGCGATAACCACCGGACGCTTCTTCGGCAGCGGTGAGCCGAGGAAGATTAGAGTCCCACAGCGACCGCGATGAATGAACTTCAGGCTTCGGGGTATCGAGCCGGGTAACCTGCCAATACCAGCCCGACAGCGGCAGTTCGAAGAGCGGCTCGCCGATTGACTGAGGAAATTTGCCGGTGCCTTCCTCGGGCGACGCCACATCGGCGACGAGCGTGCGCAGGTAAACGTCGAGCCGGCGATCGAATGCACGCTCGACGGCGTGGCGGTAAAGTGACGACAGAGCGACACCGGTGACGATGAGGATCACCACGGTCAACCCGGTCGCCCAGAGAAACAGGCGAAACGCGAGCGAGTTAGCGCGCATCGGGCGGGGTGAGCAGATAGCCGAGACCGCGCACCGTTTGAATGACGTCGACCCCAAGCTTTTTGCGAATACGGCCGATAAAAACCTCGATGGTATTTGAATCGCGGTCGAAGTCCTGATCGTACAAATGTTCGACCAATTCCGTGCGCGACACCACGCGGCCGGTATGATGCATCAAATAAGATAGCAGCCGGTATTCGTGGGACGTCAACTTCACCGGATTGCCCTCGACCGCGACGCGACCGGTACGGGTGTCGAGCCGGACCGGCCCACAGGTGAATTCGCTCTTGGCGTGACCTGCAGAGCGCCGCAACAGTGCGCGCACACGCGCCAGCACTTCTTCGAGATGGAAGGGCTTGGCGACATAATCGTCGGCGCCGGCATCAAAACCCTGCACCTTGTCGCTCCAGCGATCGCGCGCAGTTAGGATCAATACCGGCATGGCGCGGCCGGCGCGCCGCCAGGATTCCAATACCGAAATGCCATCCATTTTCGGCAGGCCGATGTCGAGGATGACGGCGTCGTAGGGCTCGCTTTCGCCGAGATAATGTCCCTCCTCGCCGTCGAAAGCGCGATCGACGACGTAGCCGGCGTCAGTCAGCGCGGTCGCCAGCTGTCGATTGAGATCCGGATCGTCTTCGACAACAAGAAGGCGCAAAAATGAGCTCCGCTCAGCGCTCGCCGACCAGCGTTCCCTTGGCCGCGTCGACGACGACGCGGGTCACTTTGCCATCGTGGGCGAGAACTGTCAGCACATACACAAATCCGTCGCCACGATGGCAAAGCCTTGCGCGGACAAGCGCACCGGCCATATGCCCGCGCACGCTGCGCATGGCTGCGGCCAGCCGCATTACCGCACCGCTGTCGACCAGGCTGCGGCGTTCCTTCTGGTTCAGGCAGACGTGCGCCGATTCGGCATGAGCCGGACGCGTAGCCTCCTCGGCGCGCGCCGGAGCAAATGTAACGGCAAGCGCTATAAGGGCGGCGGCGGACGCTCGTTCGGCGATACCCATAACACTCTCCTGCCGAGCCATCGCTTAGGCGTTTGGCAGTGAACCGGACCTGAACGGGCGGATTTTGCTACGCCTCACCTACCGAAAACCCGCCAAAAGGCTATTCCGCGGGGTCAACGAGGCGCGCCGGCCCGTGTAGCGGACGCTCCTCCAGCGTCAGCAGGCAGGCCAGCGCGATGGCAAGGAAAATGCCAGCGGCGATGAACACCAACCTGAAGGCCGGAGCGAAATCGGCGTGCCGAACCGCGAGTTTCTCCAAATCCGCGATGCCGCCGTGCCCACCGGCACTGCCAAGCACAATGGCGCCGAATACAGCCACGATAATAGCTCCGCCCAGCAAACGGAAAAAGTTGAGCGCGCCGGTGGCAATGCCAAGCTGATGCAGCTTCACCGCGTTCTGCATGACAATGGTTGAGGTCGGGTACATCGGGCCCATGCCCACGCCGAGCAAGCCGAGCATGGCGCAGAACGCTCCCAGCGAGAGACCCGCCACCTCGAGGGCCAGAAACGCCAACGTCATGATGCCAACGATCAGGCCGATGATGGGAACCCGCAGATAATGCGTCAGCCGCGCGAACAAACGTCCAGTTAACAGCGAACCGACGGTGGCACCGACCATGAATGCGATCAACGCGATGCCGGAAACACTCGCCGACGCTCCGAGCACCATCTGGCAATAGAGAGGCGTGAAGATCGTGATCCCGATGATGCTGCCAATGCTGAAAAACGCGGCGCAGGTGATAGTGCTCGTTATCCGGCCGCGCAGAATGGCCAGGGGAATGAACGGCTCGCGCGCGGTGAGAAGTCTGCCAGCGAACAGCGCCCACAACGCGGCGGAGGCGGCGAACAGGCCGATGATCTGCCAGGACAGCCATCGATAACTCGTTCCGCCCCAATCGAGACCCAACAGCAAAGCCACCGAAGCCGCGACCATGAAAGTCATGCCCGGAATATCGAGCCGGTGCGGGCGATCGTGCCGTGGCAGACCGCGCAGCGCACGCGAAGTCATCACCAGCGCAACGGCGCCGAGCGGCAAATTGATCCAAAAGATAAACGACCAATGGAGATGATCGGTTAGTAAGCCGCCGAGCACCGGCCCGAGAATGCTCGCGGCCATGAACACAACCGACGTATAGCTCTGGGCCATCGGTCGCTCACGCGGCGTCAACAAGTCGGCGATGATAGTCTGCGCGATCGGAATTAATCCGCCGCCGCCGATACCTTGCAACGCGCGGCCGATAACCAGTATCCAAATGCTAGGCGCCAGCGCACATACCAACGAGCCGGCAATAAAAATGATGATCGCAAGCAGCATGATGGCGCGCCGGCCGTGAATGTCCGTGAGCTTGCCGAACAACGGCGTCGCCGCAGTCGCGGCAAGGAGATAAGGGGTCACGACCCAGGACAGATCGTCCAGATCGGAGAGACTTTTACCGATGGCCGGCAACGCCGGCGCCACGATGGTTTGCTCAAGCGCCGACAGAAACATTGCCAATGCAATTCCGGCGATGATGGTGTTGATGGCAGCGCGATCGAGCGGCGGTAAAACCGACGGACCGTGCGCACCGCGCTTCGAAGTAGAGCCGGTAGCGAGGTTCTTGGTCTCGTCCGGTACGAGATCGCGGGGTGTGTCGATGGTCATGCTATGCGTCCGGTCACGCGGTAATTTCCATGTAAAATCGACATCGCATCGCGAACGCGTGTAACCACTCGCCATCCCTTGGATGGGACGGTTGCCCCACGCAACCGTACTTTGTGCAGAGCAGGCTTGCCATTTGGCGCGATGCTCGCAACGCGTTTGCGGAATGGCTCAACTTACTTCGTGCGCCGCCGCGCCCCCTTCGGGAACTTCATCGGCCAACTGACGATGTAGTCCTCGAGCATGTCGTCGGAGACTTCCATTTCACTTGCCCGCACACGACCGCGTACGGAGATGCCGGAGTCGTGAACGGTTTCCGGATCGCCCGATACGAGCGGGTGCCACCAATAAAGGTCCTTGCCGGCAGCGACCAGCACATAGGCGCAAGTCGGCGGTAGCCAGGTGATGGATTTGAGGTTCTTCGGCGTGAGCCGCACGCAATCGTCGACTTTGTCGGAACGATGAGCGTAGTCGCGACAACGGCAGGTATTGCCGTTGAGCAGCCGGCAGCCAACGTCGGTGTAGAAGGTCCGGTCGGTACTTTCTTCCTCGAGCTTGTTCAGGCAGCAGCGGCCGCAACCGTCGCAGAGGCTCTCCCATTCCGAATCAGTCATGTGGTCCAACGACTTACGCCGCCAGAACGGACCTTCATCGGAGCTTTTCTCAATCGCCATTCCGCTATCCGCCGCCGATTCTTTCGCAAAACCACTGGCTGCCGGCAATTAGGGGCTCCGCCGGCTTGCTGCAAAGGGTTTATGCCTAATTTGCCCCCTATTTTCGTTCACACTGTCGGCGGCCGATGATTGGCCGTGGCCGCCACCTCGGGTAAATGTCGTCCGACGCATAAGGGCGGGCAAGCCGCTCCGGGAGTGCCCACAGCGTGACCGATCAGTTCCCCGAGCCCCGCGAAGACTGGCAGGTCAAGCTCAAGCGGCGGCTGCTGGACATCGACGCGCGGATCGACTTTGCGGTTTTTCTGAGCGGGAAATGGGCGCGAGAAATCTATGAGCGCTTTACGGCAGTTATGGACCGTTTTCACATCGCCGGCTGGCGGCGCTGGCTGATTGTCGAACCACTGTCGGAAGCCGCGACTTGGGGCACCGTCAGCCTCCTTCTCATGCTGGCGCTCGCCGTCCCCGCTTTCCGCGAGACTTCGGACGACGATTGGCTGAAAAAGTCCGAGCTCGCAGTCACGTTCCTCGATCGTTACGGCAACGAGATCGGCATCCGCGGCATCAAACACAACGATTCGGTACCGCTGGAAGAAATGCCCGACCACCTGATCAAGGCGGTTCTGGCGACCGAGGACCGGCGCTTCTACGAACATTTCGGCATCGATTTTTTGGGCACGTTTCGCGCGCTGGTGACCAACGCGCGCGCCGGCGGCGTCGTGCAGGGCGGTTCCACGATCACGCAGCAACTGGCGAAGAACCTGTTTCTCTCAAATGAGCGAACCATCGAGCGCAAGGTCAACGAGGCGTTTCTCGCACTGTGGCTGGAAACCCGGCTGACCAAAAACGAGATTCTCAAGCTTTACCTCGACCGCGCTTATCTCGGCGGCGGCGCATTCGGCGTCGATGGCGCGGCGCAATATTATTTCGGTAAGTCGATCCGCGACGTGACGCTGCCGGAAGCTGCGATGCTGGCCGGCCTGTTTAAGGCGCCGAGCCGGTTCTCGCCGCTCGCCAATCTGCCGGCGGCGCGCGCACGCGCTAACGTCGTGCTCGACAATCTGGTGGACGCCGGATTTATGACCGAGGGTCAGGTCTACGGAGCCCGCCGAAATCCGGCAACTCCCATCGACCGGCGCGAGGAAGATGCGCCGAATTATTATCTCGATTGGGCGTTCGACGCGATGAGGAAGCTGGTCGAGACCTTTCCGAAATCGGTCAACGAACGCTATTTCGTCGTGCGCACCGCACTCGACAGTAATCTGCAGCACTATGCCGACCGCGAAGTTGAATCGGCGCTTCGCCAATACGGGCATGACTACGGCGCCAGTCAGGCGGCGGTGGTCATTGCCGATCTCGACGGTGCGGTGCGTGCGATGGTCGGTGGCCGCGATTACGGCGCGAGTCAATTCAACCGCGCCGTTGATGCATTGCGCCAGCCGGGCTCGTCGTTCAAGCCTTATGTCTACGCGACTGCGCTCGCCAACGGCTTTACGCCGCAATCCGTCGTCGTCGATTCACCGGTCTGTATCGGCAATTGGTGTCCGCACAACTATTCCGGCGGCTATTCCGGCGCGGTCACGCTGACGCAGGCGATCACCAATTCCATCAATATCATTCCGGTAAAACTCTCGATCGCACTTGGCGACGGCAATCCCAAGCTCGGCCGCGCCAAAATCGTCCAGACTGCGCGCAATCTTGGAATTTACACGCCGCTTCCCGATACCCCCTCGCTGCCAATCGGCGCCGACGAGGTGAACGTGCTGGAGCACGCGGTCGCCTACGCCACCTTCCCTAATCTCGGCAAAGCGGTCACCCCGCATGCCGTACTCGAGGTGCGCACCGGCGCCGGCGACGTGGTGTGGCGGTTCGATCGCGACGGTAAACGTCCCGAACAGGTGCTGTCGCCACAGGTGGCGCTCGAAATGGTCGGTATGATGAATTCGGTCGTGATGAACGGCACCGGTCGTCGCGCCCAACTCGACGGCATTCAAGCAGCCGGCAAGACCGGCACGACCAATTCCTATCGCGACGCGTGGTTCGTCGGTTACACCGGCAATTTCAGTGGCGCGGTGTGGATGGGAAACGACGATTATTCATCGACCAAGCGGATGACCGGCGGTACCGTCCCGGCGATGATATGGCATAACATCATGGCGTATGCGCATCAGGGCATTGAACTGAGGCCGCTACCCGGCCTGCCGCCACCGGTTCACGCGCCCACGGTCGCCAGTGCCACACTCCAAGGTGCGCCGCCGCCGCAGCAGATCCTGCTGACGCGCAAAGCGACCGAAGCGCTCATCCATGCTGAACATCTCCTCGATGACGCCAGTCATGCGCTTTCCGCCCAAGGGACGGACGGAACGTTCGGCGCGCTTGATGGCGGGACGCGCGACAGCACACACACGGCAGCCACCGAACCAAAGCCTGCCAATCTTTCTCGCGGCAACTGATCGTGCGCCTTTTCTTCGGCTCCTGTTTTATCTTAATCCTCGCCGCTGCCATCGGCCTTGGCGCCACCTGGCTGACGGTGACCCGCGGGATCGCGTTCGGGTCGCTGACCATCGGCGCCTGGACGGCGTGGCCCAAAAGCGGTTCGGTCGATATCGACCCCTATGCGCGCGCCGCCATAGCCCGCATCGGCGACTTGCCTGTGGGAGTTGGCGATGGCGTCGCTTTCTACGCTCACACCGACGACGCGAGAAATATGCTCGACGGACGCTGTGCCTTCGTAATCAGCGGCATCACCCCGGCCGCGCGTTTCTGGACGCTCACGCTCTACGATACGCAGGGACGGTTGGTGGCCAACACACTCGACCGCCACGGCTTCACCAGCGCCGAAATCCTGCGCGAGGCCGACGGCCGCTTCGCCATTAGCATCGGTCCGCGCGCCCGTCCGGGAAACTGGCTGCCAAGCGGCGGCATTGAGCAATTCGTGCTGGTTTGGCGGCTTTACGATACGCCGATCGGCGTCGCGTCGCTGACGACGAAGGAAGGCCCGATGCCCGCGGTCGTGCGAAAGGGCTGCACATGATCCGGTTTCCACTATGGATTTTGGGCGCGCTTCTCCTCGGCGGCATCGTGCACTTGTCGACGGTGCTGGCAATGCCGCAAGCGGCAACCCAAGATGCGTATTCGCGGCTCGAACGTATAACGTCCGTCAACGCCGTGACGCAGCTCTCGGCACCAAGTGCGCAGAATGCGACGATGCCCTTCATGGACCCGGCTTTCGCGGTCGCAGTCTGCCGCTACGATCTTTCGGCGGGCGCGCTCAAGTTGCGCGCGCCGTTAAGTCAGGCCTATACCGCGATCACCTTCTATACGCGCAACAGCGTCGCTTATTACGCGATCAACGACCGTGCCGCCGGGCGGCACGTCATCGAACTTGACCTGATGACGCCCGAGCAACACGCGCAGGTCCCCGAAGAAGAGGATGTTACCGCCGCCGATCGGCTGATTATTGAATCGCCGACGCGGCTTGGGTTGATCGTACTGCGCGCTTTGGCGCCGGAACCCGGACTGATGCCGATGGTGCGCCGGGCGCTCGCTGGCGCGCAGTGCCACATCGAACCGGTGCCGCAGCAATAACTTATTTGACGATTTCGGCAGGCACCGGCACAGCAGCGGCGACCTGCGGCAACGCGACGAGTTGGTTACCCGCGACCGCCTGTTGCAGTTGCGCGAGCGCAATATCGGCTTCCGAAGCGGCGTTTTCCGGCTCGGAAATAGCCAGATAGTCGAGTGCGAAACGATAGCCGGCACAGCGCTGCGCCAGCGATTCCTGCACCCAGGCGATGGTAAAGATGTTTTCGCCAACGCGCGCCAGCGCGCCCGCTTTGTCCGCCGGAGCAAGGTCGGAGAGGTATTGCATGCTCGCCGTGCGTTTGCGGTCAAGCTCGACTACGCGATGAGCCAGATCAAAAAAAGGACCCACCCGCACCACGTCGTCGCGGATGTCGTCGATCAATTTGTTGTAACGGCCCGCCGTCGATCGATAGTTCGCCGCGAGCAGATGTCCGTAATACGCGGTCGGGTCCGGCCGCCACAAATCGCGCTGCAATTTACGTTTGATGCCGTATTCGTAGACGAGCGCGTCCCATCGGATACGGTCATAGGGCGGCTCGATCAGCGGAAAAGCCAGATCGCGCAATGCTCGCTCGTCGTCGGTCAGATTATTGAGCGAGATCGGCGCGCCGACGCGCGCGGCAGCCTCCTGGCCAACCCACGAATGGATGTTATCGGAGACGTACGGTTGCTGCAGACGGCCTAAATCGGCAATGCTTGAGCAAGCTGGCAGCGCGAGCAGTACAAAAATGATTGCGGTCAGTCCGCTATCGCGACGGCAACGGACCCGCGACGGCATCGCCGCGCGCCTTAGCGCCGTCTCAGGCGTCGGCGACTGCCATTCTCCGCCGGCGGATGAGTATGCGGTTCGGCCTCTAGCTCGTCGTGCCGCTCGATGCGCACAACGGGAAGGATGATGACGATCGCGGATTCTTCCGCCGCATCGTCGCGACCGAAGCGCACAATTCGCCCCTCGTCGGGGAATTTGACAATGGTGCCCATCTAGCGGCCCGGCGGTGGTCCGCTGCCTACAGGCCGCGGATGCCCTGATTCCGGTGCTAGCAGCACCGGCGTCAGTTCCAATAAGCGGCATGCAGGGTTAACGCTCCGCTAACGGCACCGACTTAAGACTGGCGGTATGCCCCTTGGATGGCGCGCCGGGGTTTGGTCGAGTTCACCCACAATGCGGCTCAAAGACATCTTCGGTCTGCAAGGTCTTTCCGATCTTGGCGCACGCGGAGGCGCCGACATGCGTGCGACGCTGCTGCGGGTCCTCACCGATCTCTATGTTCACCGGCTCAGCCACACGCCCGCGGAAGAGCGCCAATACACCGAACTCGCGCTACGGCTGCTTGAGGCGGTCGACCTCGCGACCCGAGTCGATGTCGCGCGGCGTTTTGCGCGCTATCCGTCGCCGCCGTTACGCGTGTTGGAACGCCTCGCCGACGACCTGCCGGAAGTCGTCGCCGAGTTGCGTACACACCCGCTATTGCAACCGCGTGTGGTCTCGACCGAACCGCTCGTGCCCAACACCGCCACGGCGCTCCCCGTCGATGCGGCCATCGCGGGGCGGAACGAAGGGATTGCGGAGACCAGACGTCCCATCGACCGCGCCATCGCTGCGGAACTCAGCGATCAGTTTTTCGCCGCAACGTCGGAAGAACGGCGACTCATACTGCTCAACCTTCCCGTCGTCGCGCCCGTCGCGGCAGATCATACCGACATCCCCCACGACCCGGCTCTTGGACAGCGGCTCGAGGCCGCCGCGCTAACCGGAAACCGGGACGGTTTCGCCGCCGAGCTGGCTCGCGCTTTGCGCATTCCACGCGAACAGGCGCGCAGGATTGCGCGCGACGATCTGGGTGAGCCGGTCATCGTGGCGGCAAAGACGCTTCGGATGCCGCGCGAAGTGCTTTACCGCGTCTTGATGTTTCTAAATCCCGCGGTTGGACATTCGGTCGAGCGCGTTCACGCGCTGGCCGCGCTTTACGATGAAATATCCGCGCCGGCGGCGGCCGGCATGCTTTCGGTCTGGCAGGCCCTGCAGCCGCCGGAACGGCAGAGCGGCAAGCATCAGTCGCTGGCTTATGACGATGAAACCCGCCGACGCGCACGCCTCTCGATGACGACAAAGCGAACGTCAGCGCTTGCCCGCCTCACGGAACGCCGAAACGTTTCCTGACGGGCTCTAGCCGGCGACCAGGTCCAGCAAATTACGGCCGGCTTTATCCTCGACTTCGACGATCCAGAGATCCGGGTCGAATTTTATCTGCCGCGCGAGATACGCTTCGACGTCGGCATCCGGCGCCGACCGGCTGGCCAGGCTTTGCGCAAATACGCGGCCACCCGACGGCGCAGCATCGAACACGCTTTGCGGCGCCGGCCCGAACAGATCGGAGGTGCCGTCGAGCCTGCATACGCGGACGAAAACGGCGCCGGCCTCTTCCGCGCCGCGGCGGCGTACAACCGGAAACAGGCCTTCGACTTGGCAGCGCCGCAGATAGGCGGCAACCCAAAGTGCGGTTTTCAGGCGCATCGCGGCTCGCTTGGTGTCCAGACCGAGATATGACTCGGTCCGCGCGACGCCGCAAATAAGCTTTGTGCCGCCGAGCTATTCGACCGGATGTCCGACCATGGCGGCAAGTTCGGTCAGCAAGCGGCCGGAAACCCGGCCGGTCACCGGCATCTTATGCTCGCCTTCGAATTTCTCGATTGCCGACCGGGTCGGTTCATCAACGATCCCGGATGCCCTCATCTGACCGTAGCCGAACGCCGAGAGAACGCGCTGCACCGCCGTAACCCGCGCCGATGGCGGGCGGGCCTGCGTTCCAATGAGGTCTGCGATCGGATCGTTGCGGCGCGATGAAATGGCCTGGACCGGCCGTTGCGGCACCATCGACGGCGTGGCTTCCGCCGGCTTAAGCGTTGAAACTGAAGCGGCGGGATTTTCGCCGGACAGCGGTTTACTCGGGGTGTCAAAAAACGGCGCCGGATGCGCGTAGGATTGCAGAAAGACGGCATTGACGATGATCACGACACTGGCGGCCGCGGCGGCAAGGATGGTGACAAAATCGACCGGCCGTTGCGCGACACGTCCATATAAATACTGCATTGTAGTGGCCACGATGCCACTCGAACGCATAGCCGCGCGGCGGCCCCCGGTACGGCGATCACGCACTTTTCTTCACCCTGCTATCGACGTCCGCGGCGTCGTTTTCTTGGCGCTCGCCTTCGAAACTCAATGGCCGTGACGGCGCATCCAGGGGTGGCGGCAAGTAACGCATCACATCGATCGGAACCTCCTGCCGCCCGCCGTCCGGCCTCGCGCGTTCGCAGTCCAGCGGCAGCCGGACACTGACTCGGGTGCCCTTACCGACGCGACTGCGGATGTTGATCTCGCCGCCATGCAACCGCACCAGGCCTTTGACGATCGACAGTCCAAGCCCCGTTCCACTGTGGCGGCGGTCGTATGAGGCACGTGCCTGAAAATACGGCTCGCCGACGCGTGCGAGATCTTCGTCGTTGATGCCGACGCCATTGTCTTCGACCGTAAATGTGACGTAGCCGGCGTCGGCACGTGCGCCGACCGCAACTTTGCCGCCACGATCGGTGAAGCGGATGGCGTTCGAGATGAGATTGAGCAAGATTTGATTGAGCGCGCGCCGGTCGGCGACCATGTCCGGAAGGCCGTTGGTCGGCATTTTTTCCAGCGCGACGCCAGCCTCGCTTGCGCGCAGCGCCAGCATATTGCAGCAACTGGCGATCACTACCGCAGGCGCAAATGGCTCCGGCGTGATCTCGAAGTTCCCGGTTTCGATTTTCGACATATCGAGAATGCCGTTGATGACGGCGAGCAGATGATTGCCGGAATCGTTGATTAGGCCGGCGTATTCATTTCGCCGCTTGAGATCGAGTGCGAGAGCCGTTTCCTTCATCAGCATCCCGGAAAAGCCAATAATGGCGTTCAGCGGCGTCCGCAGTTCGTGACTCATGGTAGCGAGGAAGCGGCTCTTGGCGGAGTTAGCTCGCTCGGCTTCGGCGCGCGCCTGCCCGAGCGCTTCTTCCTGGCGTTTTCTTTCGGTCACATCGCGCAACACGGCGACGATTTCGCGACGATCCTGGCTGGCGGCTTCGGCCTGCTCGAGCGGCCGGCAACGCATCTCGACCCAAACAAATTGCGCCATTGGGTGGCCGTCGCCGGCATCGCGCCGCACCCGGAATTCAACCGATCGGCTCTCGCCCAGCGCCGCGGTATCGCCGAGCGCAGTCAAATAGGCCGGTCGGTCGGCGACATGGACCCGGTTGAACAAGCCCTGTCCCTGTAACTCGCCGATGCCGCAGCCGAACAATGGCTGTGCAGCCGGCGAAACGAAGAGCAACGCACCATCACGGCCGTAGCGCGTGATCACGTCGGTCATGTTGCGAGCCAGCAATCGGTAACGATCTTCTTCGGCATACAGAAGCCAGAAGCTCGCTCGCGTCAGCGCCTCCGTACCGCGCGCCAAGCCGGCCGCGTACAGGCAGGCCGATACGATCCCGAGTGTGGCGAGCGCACCCTGCCCGTTCGCGGCGGGAAGCAGTAGGAAATCCAGTCCGCTCACCAGCGCCAGGACGCCGGCGGCAGCGAGCGCAAAGGTCGACGCCAGCGTAACGACGCGGCGCGACGCCGAAAGCGACGCTTCAAGCGGAACGACCACAAGCCAGATGGCCGCAAACGAGGCAATGCCGCCGGTGGACACGGCGACCGCGGTCACCAGCCCGGTCAGGGCGAGCGAAGACAGGATATGCGCGCTTTCGTAGCGTCCGGTACGCGAGAGAAAGTAAGCAACGAGGATCGGCACCGCGAGCCAAACGAACACGACGAGCTCAAGCGCGCTCGGGGCGCCTCGCACAATCAGATAAATCGGAAAAGCGGCCAATGCCACCATGCCACCGAGCAAACGCGGCGCAATAAACGCTCGGTGGCGCGCAGCCGTCAGCGCATCCTGCTGCGCAGACGGGTGCACCAGCGATTCAACATAGACGCGAACCGGCGCAAAGAGGCCCACAGTCCCAATTGCACGCCCGGCTTTGCAGACGCGCTCCCCATTTTTCTATCATCGGATGGTCTCAAACGCGGCTTAAGCGAACGCTAAAGCGGCGGGCGTTCAGGGTCGCGGAACTCCCGGTAGCGCATGTCACGCGGGCGTAAATGCCGGATTCCACCGTCATGGTGAATGGCTCGTTGACTTAGTGCCAGCTTCGCCGGCCGCGCTCGCTGGCCGCGATTGAATAATCGCGTCGCCGAAGGGTGCGCTTGGGCCGGCTAAACGACGCCGACCGCACGTCGCCGCATTCGCTCAAATTTTAGGTAAACTTTATTTTTTCGACTTGCGTGAAAATTTGCCGATTATTCTGCTCGATTACGCACAAAAACGTCCCGGTGCCGCCAACGCGGTCTTCAACGCGGCCTGCTACGTTCGGCTCACATGCGGCAATGCTGGCCGCCGGGGAAGCGGGCTTTATGTTCTTTCTCTTGCGAATGACGTTTTGGCTCGGCCTGGTGCTTGTGCTGATACCGATCGGCACTGCGCAGCGGAACGCTTCGACCAGCGAAGTCAGCGCTACCGAAGCAATTTCGGCGGCATCCGCGACGGTCGGCGACTTGCGCGGTTTCTGCTCGCGTCAGCCGGAGGCCTGTACGGTCGGCTCGCAGGTGGCGACCGCGATCGGCTACCGGGCGCAGGCCGGAGCGAAAATGCTCTACGAAGCGTTGACCGAAGCCATGGGGCCCCGCGAGACCGGATCGATCGTGAACACCACGTCGCAGAAACCCGGTAATATGAAAATCGCCGCGACCAAGTCAGCGGCGGGCCGGACCTCGCAGAATACTTTGACCGCGACCGACCTGGCGCCCGCCTGGCGAGGGCCGGCGCCGCACCGGGATACCAAGCATCCGGCTTAGCCGATCCGGCAACATCGACCTCAGCCTCTGCGCGCACTATATACAGAGCGACGAGGAACGATTCCGCGATGGCCGATATTGAAGAAATCATCGACAATTTCGCCACCCTCGAAGATTGGGACGATCGCTATCGTTATCTGATCGAATTGGGGCGCGAATTGCCGCCGTTTGCCGCAGCTGCGCATAACGATGCCAACAAAGTGCTGGGCTGCACGAGCCAGGTCTGGCTCGATACCGATGTTCGCCCAAACGGCGCCGGTGGACCGGTATTGACGTTTGCCGGCGACAGCGATGCCCACATTGTGCGCGGCCTGATCGCAATTCTTTTCGCCGTGTTCTCGGGTAAACCTGCCAACGACATTTTGACGGCCGATGCACCTGCCCTGTTTGAACAACTCGGCCTGCGCGAGCATCTGACGCCGCAGCGTTCCAACGGCTTTCGCTCTATGGTGGAACGGATTCGTTCCGACGCCCGCACGGCGCTATCCGCCGCGGCGGTGTGACCGCGATATGACATCCGGTGCCGGTATAGCGGCCGTCATTGCTCAGCCAAATTAGCCACATCCACGACCGTGTTATAAAATCCGCCTCAAACGACTGAGGGTCGGAGAAGATCAGGCGATGCCCATCGGCGGTGTGGGGGCGAACCCCGCGTTTGGCGGCAAAGGCGTTCGGACGGCACTGACGAATGTATTCGCCGGGGCGATTTGCAGCGTCTTGTCCATCGCCTACTGCCTCTCCTACGCCGCCCTCATTTTCACCGGCCCGATCTCGCATTTGCTGGCTTACGGCGTGGCCGCCACGTTCTTGTCCGCCGCGATCGGCGGGGCAATCGTCGCGTGGGGCAGCTCGCTTCCGTTCGCAGTCGCCGGCCCAGACAGCTCCATTTCGGTCGTCATCGCGGCCATGGTGGCGACCGTTGTGCATCGCATCGTCGCGCGGGGCGGCACCGGCCTTCTCGAACCGACATTGATCGTTATGTCGCTGGCGACTGCGCTGACCGGCATTCTTCTTTGCATTCTCGGCTTCACCCGCGCCGGCCGCGCCATCCGTTTTGTGCCTTACCCGGTAATCGGCGGCTTTCTTGGCGCTACCGGCTGGCTGATGATGATGGGGGCAGTACAGATCGCGACCGATCAGACGGCAGCGCTCATGAACGTCGGCGCTTTTCTCAATCTCGCACTCATCATTAAGCTCGCCGCCGGCATATTAGTCGCAATCAGCCTCCATCTTTTGTTGCGCCGATCCAAAAGCCCCCTCGTTTTGCCAGGCGTATTACTCGTCGCGCTCATAGCAACCTACCTTGTGATCGTTTTGAGCGGCTCGTCAGTTCGTTCGGTTCAGACCGATGGATGGATGTTCCCAAGCCTGCCGGCGGCGCATCTGACGTTGCCGTGGAGCGCGGGCGCTCTGCAAAGCTTCTCATGGGCGATGCTTCCTTCGCTCGCCGGCGATCTGCTCGCCATCATGTTCGTCACCGTTAGCACCTTGTTGCTCAATACGACCGGGATCGAGCTTGCGACCCGCAGTGAAGCCAATATCGACCGCGATCTGAAGTTCCTGGGACTGGCGAATATCGCGATTGCGGGAATGGGCGGATATGTGAGTTGTACGTCGCTTAGCCGCTCGATCCTCATCCGAACCGCCGGCGCCACCGGCCGGCTAGGCGGCTTTACCGTCGCGGCGGTATCAACCGGCATTCTCATTGCGGACCCGTCATTCCTTGGCTTCGTGCCAAAATTCATCCTCGCGGGCCTTTTGTTGTTCCTGGGCGCCGGGCTCGTCCATCAATGGATCGTGCAATCGGCGCGCCAGCTGCCGCTTATCGACTATTTATCGCTGCTCGCCATCGCTTTGCTGATTATCAATTGGGGGTTCATCGCCGGCGTTCTCATCGGCGTCGTGATCGGCTGCGCGACCTTTGCGCTCAGCGCGAGCAGAGTAAGCGCGATCAAGTTCGGATTTGACGGCTCGGAATACCGCTCTTCGCTCGACCGAAGCTTGCAAGAGCAGGCTTTGCTCGCCGCCCACGGTCGAGAAATTCAGGGCATGGCGCTGCAAAGCTATCTGTTCTTCGGTTCGGCAAACCGGCTCTATCAGCACGTCAAGGCGCTGCTGGCGCGGCAGCGCGGATGCCGCTTCCTGATCTTCGATTTTAGCCGCGTTACCGGGCTCGATTCCTCGGCCATACAAAGCTTCACGCAAATCAAGCAGACCGCGACCGACGCGGGTGCTCGTATCGTGCTGGTCAATTTGTTGCCCGAGTTGGAGCGGCCGTTTCGTATCGCACGCTTCATCTCCGACGATGTCGGCATTGCCTCCGATCTCGACCACGCGCTGGAGTCTTGCGAACAGGCAACCATCGAAGCCCATCAGACCGAAGCCGGCGACACGCGATCGTTACGTGCCTGGTTTTCGGAAGCGCTCGGCGATGCACAACTCGCCGATTTTTTGACCGAAAACTGCCGGCGCCTCGACGTCAAGGCGGGCGACATCATAGCCCGGCAGGGCGATACGGCGGCGTCGATGCATTTCATTCTGGAAGGGCGCGTCGGCATCATGGTCGATCTGCACGACGGACGCACGACGCGCGTGCGCAGCCTCGGTCGACACACGACGGTGGGAGAAATGGGTCTGATCGCCCGCTCGCCACGCAGCGCGACTATTCAAGCCGAAGCAACGAGCGTGCTCTATGAACTCGACGCGGAAGCCTTTGAGCGCATCAAACGCGATCAGCCAGCGCTGAGCCAAGCCTTGCTTGCCTACGTTATCAGGGTGATGACCGAACGGTTGAGCTTTGCCAACCGGCTAATCGGCGTCCTGCAACGCTAGTGGCCCGATTCGCATCCGTGTTCGGCAGCTTCTCATGCGAATGTTAGAATCAAAAGGACCACTAGCAAATATGAGTCTGAGCATGATCCCGAAAAATGGTGTTCCGGTTTTCGGCTAAGATCATGCGCCGGGAAATTTACTCCAGCGCCACCCGGGCGAAGGTCGCGACGATGCGTGAGCCGGCCGTTATGCTGCCGCGCAGATTGCCGGCGACCTTGGATTGGCCGCCGCTCCGCCGCCGGTAGACGACCGGAACCTCCAGCACGCGCAGTCGCGTCCGCGCCGCGCGCACCTGCATTTCCAGGTTCCAGCCGTAGCCGAGTTCGCGCATGCCGAGCTTGAGCAAGGTGTCGCGGCGAATGGCGCGGAATGCGCACATATCGGTGTAGCGCACGCCGTAGAGAAGCTTGATCAGCGCGCCGGCGGCAAAGCCGGCGAACAACTGATGGCCGGCCATGCTGCCCGGCTCGCGCTCGCCGCGCGCGCGCGAGCCGATGACGAAATCGTAGGCGCCGGAGTGGATCGGCG
>DATKRE010000117.1:0-14315 GCA_035532335.1 Xanthobacteraceae bacterium
GAGCTTTGGATTTGACATTCGCTTCACGAGGCTGCCGCTAGGTGGGTAGCGAATGTTAAATCCGCTCCACTAGTTTGTCATTTCGGGAACGCAGGCGACGGACATTTTTTATGAGCGGCATCGGATCTCGCATCGCGGCGAAATCCTGGACACCTTCATGATCACCTATCCCAGTGGATTGAAGGCAAAGCACGATTCCATCGTTGCGCGGATGTCGAAATCGTTGCGTACCGGAAAAGAACGCGTCAGGGATGCGAACCGTCGCTCCATGTCCTTGCGGCTGAGTTTCGCGGTGCCCGAATAGCGGGCACTCAAAATCGGCGCTCAGTCCCGATCGCGGCGTTCCCTGTAGCTGCGTAGGCTAATCTAGGCAAAAGCCCTTCCTGCGCACGAAGCGGCCGAAATCACTGCGTGTTGATTCCGCATATTGCCGCGCCTTATCCTCCGACCATCCGTATAACGGCGACGATCCCCAGCGCTCGACATTACGTTGGCGTTGATAGGGCCGCAAAGCTGACCGGCGCCGATCGTAAGCATCGATTTCGCCGGCGAGATCGGGTTCGCCATATGCATTTTCGATCACGGTCGTTTGCAACGAGAGACGCGGCGTGATCTCGCCTTCCTGGGCGGGCCATCCTACGCAAAGCCCAGCAATCGGAACGCTCCGCTCCGGCAGCCGCAACAGCTCGCTCGCGACATCGGGTTGGTCGCGGATCGCGCTGATAGGACAACAGCCGAGACCGACAGCTGTCGCTGCGCACATGAAAGTGGCGAGCACGATTGCAGCGTCTACGGTAGCATTGAAGAAAGCATCGAGATGATCGTTCGGAAACGGCTTGTCGCGCAACCGCGATACCGCCGGCAAACGCTGGCCGTTGCCAACAAACACCAGAAACGCCGGGGCATCTTCGATCCAAGGCATGTCGGGAATCGTCGCGACTATGCCTTTGCGGATGGCGGCGTCGTTGACGATCACGATGTCGCATTGCTGCAGATCGCTTTTCGATGGCGCAGAGAGCGCGCAGGCGCACAGGAGTCGCAGCAGACCGCCTTCGATGGGTCGCGGCAAGAAGCGCCGTTGCGAACGATGGCCTGCCATTCTTTTCAGCGCGTTCAAGCCCTGCAATTCGGAATCGACCATAAATTCCTCGCCGAAGCGCTGCATCAACGCCGTTTTGATGGAGTTCACCGCTGTATTCTCTCGCATCGTGTCGCTCCGCCGATATCTTGAGGGGGGTTGAAGTGATCTCGCGAAATTCAGCAGCTAAAAATTGCTATGCTTGGTCGAGAAAAGCCGATACCGAGCGGAAATTCTGGAATGTCCGCTCAGTGCCAAGAGGAGAATTCGAGCCTGTTTTCCTGGCCCGAATGGCCGTTACAATTTTTAATTGAGCCGGCTTGTTGGCGGCATCGCTGTTCACATCGGCGCACGTGTGGCCGGGCTTGCGGGTGCGAATGAGGTTTTGGTTTCGAGCATCGCAAAGGATTTGGTGCCTGGCTCTGGGTTGCGCTTCACGGAGCGCGGCACCCGATCGCTCAAGGGCATTCCCGGCGAGTGGCATTTGCACGCCTTAGAGCAAGCGGTGAGCGCCTCAGGTTCGCTGCGCCGCGAAACGCATGAGATCAAACCTGTCGCGTATCGAACATAAATATATCGACTCCACCGGTTGCGAAGTTTTGGACGTCAGCAACCGCTGCCTGACCCTCGGCACTACCGAAAGCAGCCTGAATTGCAGCGAGATTGTCAAAATGCAGCAGCGCCACGAGGTAATAGCCTGACGCTCCGGCTGGCGTGGCGACCGGCCCTTGGCTGATCTCGTATTTACGCAGACCAGGTATCTTCTTCGCGATCGGAATGTGCTTCTCAGCGTAGTGCTTGTCGAACGCGACAGGCTCTTTGGGCGTTTTATACATCACTACGAGCTGTGCCATTTTGATTCCTCCACGCGAACACCGCTCTAATTCGGCAGCGCAACAGTAGCAGGCCAACGTCCTGACACAACCACCCCGAGGCCGCGCAAGCGGCTCTCGAACGGCGGCGTGCGCCGAGGCCGATCATCCTTCGAGGCTCCCCCGATCAAGTCGGGGCTCGCACCTCAGGATGACGGAGAAATACACGGCTAGTGGTCCGATTCTAACATTCGCATCCGTATTCGGCACCCTCTCATGCGAATGTTAGAATCAAAAGGACCACTAGCAAATTGCGGCTTAGTGGAGCTTTGGATTTGACATTCGCTTCACGAGTCTGCCGCCAGGTGGGTAGCGAATGTCAAATCCGCTCCACTAGTAGTCCGATTCTAACATTCGCATCCGTATTCGGCAGCTTCTCATGCGAATGTCGCTACGTGCCGCCCTCGACGAAATGGATGAATGGTTAGAGAGAAATGGATGAATGGTTAGAGATCAGTGCCCCGAGCAGTTAGGCGCGCATAAACTGCCCGGTCCCGAGTTTCATCGCCACCAGGATGTTGTCGCTGACGCGGCCGATGTCTTCGATCTCATCCCCCACGACGGCAACCTGCGCCCGGATCAGCGCGATTGCTTCAACGGGATCGGCAATGGCCACGATATACGACACCGCCTGTGAATCGCTGCGGTGCTTCCTCACCCGGATCAATCGGCCGAAACTCACGCGCGCTCTTTCATGTCCACGCAGGCTTGGGAATTGCGGAAATTTCGAGCGGCCGGCCAAGCATGACCGCGCTCCCTGTTAGCAGGCGGGAGCGCTATTCGTCTCTCAGCCACCGACGCCTGGGCATAGCCGCCAGCCGGTGATGGTGAAAGGCTACGCTCAATAGGCTTCGTTGGCTAATTCAAAAACAAACCGCCAGGCCCTGCTAAACCGGCTGCTGTTAAGCCGGCAAGTCTCCCGAGTACCGTAGCCGCCAACAGTCCGTTTCCGGACAAGTAACCGACCGCGCTCGATCCCGATACGCCGGCAGCCGCGCCGCCGACGGCAAGCAGGTTGGGGAAAGTGCCACCAGCCTTTCTCCGCACCCGCGCGCCCGGGTCGACCGCCATGCCGCCTTGGGTGTGAAAGAGCGCGCCCGTCACTTTCACCGCACGAAACGGCGCCGAGCATTTCTGCTCAGGCGCAAAACGCCGTCCGAAGCGATCCAGCCCTGCTCGCGATTTCAAGTCTTCGACCTCACGCCATTCGGCCAAAAGAATTTGAACGGGAACGTGCATCGTCTGGGCCAGGTCTTCCATCGTATCGGCTGAAACAATCGCGCCGGCGCGCTCGGCCTCGCGAAAATCTTCAAATTGGCGCGCGACGCCGGCGATGCGATCATCGAATATTTCCCAGGCGAAACCGCCAGGCTGCCCCAACACATCGGCGGCTTGCTCGGAATAGCCACGCGACTCATCACAGAAGCGGCGGCCCTCGGCATTGATCTGGATACCACCCTGCATGATCACCGCCCAAGTGATGAGGATGTTGTGCGGCGTCGCTACCGAACCGTGGCCTTGATAAGCGCCGAGACTTGCAAGCAATGCGCCGATCTCCTCGCCCCACAGCACAGCATCGCCGCGATTCCCGGGATGGCCGAAATAGAGCGCTTCCGCCATTTCCGGAATGAAGCGGCGCACCAAGTCCGGATTGCCGCCATAACCGTTGCAGGCGAGGATCAGCGCGCCGCAGCCGATTCGCTCGCGCACGCCATCGCCGCGCGCAGCTTCAATGCCAGCTACGCGGCCGTCGGTCGTGACGAAAAGCCGTTCGGCGAGGCGCCCGGTGAGGACGACAATCTCTTTTAACTCGGCGGCGCTCCGCAGGCGGTCGATCAACTCCCGCCCGGTGCGGGTCGGCAAGCCATGCATGCGCAGCGCTGAATGGCCCGGATAATTGAAGTCGTCGACCACATCGAACGGCACGCCATAACGGTCGGCGAGCCATTCGACCAAAGGTCCCGCGCCATGTGCGACGGCTTCAACCAGTGCTCGATCGGATTCGCCATGCGACTTGCGCAGGATGTCGGCGGCAAACAATGCGGCACTATCCGAGATGCCTTTGTCGCGCTGGAAGCGGGTGCCGGCGGCGGGGATGAGACCGGCCGATAGCGCGGTCGAACCCGAGGGCACGGCGTCCCGCTCGATCAACAGAGGCTCAACGCCGGCCTCCTTGGCGGCGAGCGCGGCGCACAGCCCTGCGGCGCCCGCGCCGACGATCAAAAGCGGGACTTGCACCTCAAATCTTTCGCCATTCGTCATTGCGACGGCCGACATGGCGGTTTACCGCTTGAGCGCAGTTTCCGGCCGGCGCAAATATTTGCCACGTGGCGGTCCAAGCACATTGCCGCCGTCGTAAACAAGTTCGCCCCGCAAAAACGTGCTCTTGACCCGGCCGTGAAGCTCGAAGCCCTCGAACGGCGTGTAGCCTTGCACCGACTGAGATTCCGCGGCGTGTACGACAAAGCTCTCATGCGGATCGACGATCACGATGTCGGCATCATAACCTGGCGCTAAATCGCCCTTATTTGCCAGTCCAAAGCGCTGCGCCGGCGTCCAGCTCAAGAGTTCCGCCATGTGATGGTACGACATGCCGCGCTTGCTGCCTTCGCTGAGAACGCCGGACAGCAAATATTCGGTGCCGCCAAATCCCGACTTAGCCAGCCAAATGTTGGCGGGATCGTCTTTTGACCATTTCTGCTCGGCTGAACAACAGGCGTGATCGCTGACGATCCAATCGATCTTGCGGTCAAGCACGGCCTGCCAAAGGGCCTCGACATCTTCACGTGGCCGGATCGGAGGATTGACCTTGGCATGTACCGCGCATTCGCAATCCGTATCCAGCAGAAGATGACCGACCGTCACCTCTCGACGGAATGCGATGTGCGGGAATACCTGTTGCATCGTCCACGCAGCGTCTATGGCTTTGCGCGAACTTAAGTGCAGCAGATTAATGTTCAGACAATTGGTTTCGTTCGCGAGGTAGGATGCGATCCAGATCGCGAGCCCCTCCGAATGAGGTGGGCGTGCCGCACTGTAGGCTTTCAAGCCGGTGAGCTTGCCCTCGCGTTCTACGATCTTCGTATAGGCGTTGAGAATATCGGCCAGCTCGCAGTGCAGGCTAACGCTGATATGCGGCGCCTTATCGGGAAATTTTTCCATCAAACGTTGCGCAGAGCGCATAATAAATTCGAAATGCGCAATATCGTAGCGCTCGTCCGGACCAATCATCAGAAAGTCGTTCTGCTGTGACGAGCGCCCGTGCAGCCCGTAACCGCCGTAAAACATGAATATCTTGAATGATGGAATGCCGTGCTCGGTGAGCAGATACTCCATCTCGTCGATGTGGGCGGCTTCAATTGGCGCCAGATGGAAGCCGTAATCGACCCAGAACCGGCCCTCCGATTGCTTGTACACTTCCGGCATGAACTCGCGATAAGGGCCACCGCGGTTGAGGTAGTAATGACCGGTGCGCAGATAATTCAAGCTTGTCGTGACGCCGCCCATCGCTGCGGCCTTACTCTCCGACACCGCGTCCTGCGCCAGCGGCGCGTATATTCCGATGTGCATGTGCGCGTCGACGCAGCCGGGAAAAGCAAGACGATTCTTGGCGTCGAAAACGGTCCGCGCGCGCTCCGCCTGAATGTCGGGTCCGATTTGCGCGATCTTGCCGTCCTTCACCGCAATATCGAGGCAGTCGATCGCTGTCTTTTTCGGGCGGACCACGCGAGCGTTCTTGATAACGACATCGAAAGATTTTTCCATCCGGGGATTCCTTGCGTTACGCGACGCCCGATATTGCGGCGACGCCAGCCAAAGACCTTCACATCTTGTTGGATTTCCCAGTCTTGTCTAATGCTTCAAACTGCTTGCCACGTGCCAACATTTCCGTTGTCCCAATCAGCTCGTTGAGCGCGTCGAAATCGAACATGCGCGAGCGGAATGCTGTGGTGTCGCCGTTGGATTTGAGCGAGCCGTAGAACTCCTCGGCAGCCTTTGCCAGAAAGCGCACGATGGCGCCTGGAAAGATGACGAAAGCGAAGCCGATGTCTTGCAACTCGTTCGCCGACAGAATCGGGGTCTTGCCGCCTTCGACCATATTCGCCATCAGCGGAATAGCCTCGCCCATCAATGCGCCAATGCGATGGAGCTCGGAGCGTTCGCGCGGCGCCTCGATGAACAGCATGTCGGCGCCGGAATCGCGATAGAGGGTCGCGCGCGCGATGGCGCGATCCAGGCCTTCGACGGCGACCGCGTCGGTGCGTGCGATAATCAGCGTGTCGGCTGATGCGCGGGAATCGACCGCGGCCTTGATCTTGCCGGCCATCTCTTGGTCCGGAATCAGGGTCTTGTCGTCCAAATGACCGCAACGCTTAGGGAATTTTTGGTCCTCGATCTGAATGGCATTAGCTCCGGCGCGTTCGAGGAGGCGCACGGTTCGCTCGACATTGAGTGCGTTACCGTAGCCGGTGTCGGCGTCGACGATGAGATGTGCCGCAACGCGATCGCGTATAAGCGCGACGGTATCCAATACTTCGCCCATCGTGACGAGGCCGATATCGGGGCGACCGAGCCGCGTATAGGCGATGGCGGCGCCGGAAACATACAGCGCCTCGAAGCCGGCCTTTGCGGCGATCAACGCGGTGAGCGAATCATAAACACCGGGCGCGATCAGGATCGGCGGGCGCGCGAGACGAGCGCGCAATGTCGTGTCGGTCATGCTTTACAATCCCAAATATGCACGTTTGAGTTCAGGGTCGGCGCCGATCTCGGCGGCGGCGCCGGACATGACGAATTGTCCTTCGGCTAGAATATATGCTCGATCGGCGACCTCGAGGCTCTGCACCACATTTTGCTCGACCAAAAGGATGGCGACGCCGTCGGCGTGGATACGCTCGATCAGCGCGAACAATTCCTCGACCAGACGCGGCGAAAGTCCAAGCGACGGTTCGTCAAGAATGATGAGCCGCGGCTCCGCCATCAGCCCACGGCCGATGGCGAGCATCTGCTGCTCGCCGCCCGATAGCGTGCCGGCGCGCTGGGTTTGGCGCTCGCCAAGCCGGGGGAAAATCGCAAAGACGTGTTCGCGGTTTTGCGCCCGGCGCGCGGCAGCGCGACGATAGCTGCCGAGATCCAGATTCTCGCGCACACTAAGATTGGAAAAGATACAGCGCCCCTCTGGGACATGGATCAGACCGCGGGCAACAATCGCCGCCGGTCTTTCACGCTCAATCGCACTGCCATCGAAGCGTATAACTCCCGCGCGCGGACGCTCAACACCGGAGATTGTGCGATTGAGCGTCGATTTGCCGACACCATTGGAGCCGAGTACGGCGACAATCTCACCGAAGCCTACTTCAAGGTCGATGCCGCGCAGCACCTCGGTCTCGCCATAGCCGGCGCGCAGTCCTTGCACCGCAAGCAGCGCATCAGTTTGCATGGGTGACTCCAAGCTTCGCCGCCGCGCCGCGGCCGAGATAGGCTTCGACCACGCCCGGATTCGCGACAACCTGCGAGGGGGAACCCTCGGCAATGATGCGGCCCTCCGCCAGCACGAAGACATGCTCGGCAAGTCGCATCACCGCCTGCATGACGTGCTCAATCATCACGATGGTGATGCCTCGCTGGCACAACGCGCGAATGACCGGCACGATGTCGCGGATCTCCGACGGGTTGAGTCCAGCCAACACCTCGTCGAGCAACAGCAGATTTGGTTGCGTCGCGAGCGCCTTGGCGAGTTCAAGCCGCTTTCGCCCCGCGACCGTTAGCGTATTGGCCGGCCGATCGAGGCTCGCGCCGAGTCCGAGCTCGTGCCCAATTTGCTCTGCCACAGCGATGGCTGCCCGGCGCGCTGGATGACGCAGATGCGCCCCGACCAGAATATTCTCGCGCACCGTTAGCCCGGCGAAAGGTTGAGCGATCTGAAAAGTCCTCGTGATGCCGCGCCGCGCCATACGGTGCGGCGGCTCGCTCGTTACATCCGCGCCACGGTACCGGATCGTGCCGCTGTTTGGCCTGAGAAAGCCGGAAATGAGCGCGAACAACGTCGTCTTACCGGCTCCGTTCGGTCCGATCAGCGCGGTGATGCTGCCTTCTCGCGCGGCAAGCGACACGTTATTCACGGCCATCAGACCGCCGAAGTGGCGCGAAATGCCCTCAAGTGCCAAAACCGGCTCAGCCATGGCCGGTCTCCACCAGCCGTGCCGGACGCATCACCCGGTTGCGCAATTGCGCAAACGCCCCGATCAGCCCGCGTGGTGCAAACCAGATGATCAGCACCAATACGCAACCATAGACCACGAGATCGAGACCGGGCGCCTCGCCACCGGTCACGATCTGCGCGCCCTCGCCCAGCCCACGGACCACCAGTGCGCCGAGTAGCGGGCCGAATACCGTGCCGACGCCACCGATGATCGGCGTGAGCAGTGCTTCGATGGAGATCCAGGTTCCGTAGGCGAGACCGGAATCGATGAACAGAAAATACTGGACGTAAAAGCAGCCAGCGGCCGCGGTGATCGCCCCGGATATCACCATCGCTGCAAGCTTGACGGCCGTCGTGTTCACCCCCAGCGCCCTCGCGGCGTCCTCATTCTCGCGCACCGCAATCAGCCAGACGCCGAAGCGCGAACGTTCAATCAGCCGGGTAACGATCAACGCGACGGCCACTAGCGCGAGGATCATCCAGTAGAATACTGCGCGGCTTTGAAATTGGAGCGCAACAGGGCGCAGATCGAGCTTGACCAACGTGCCGACGCCAGCGCCGGTGATCGGCGCGACGCTCGCTGCGATGCGCAGAACTTCGGCAAAGGCCAGCGTGACCAGCGCAAAATACGAGCCGCGCAAGCCGGAGCGGAATGTCAGTCCACCGACAATAGCGCCGACCAGCGCGCCACCACCTATGCCGAGGCCAAAGGCAATCCAGGCATTAACGCCGTAGCGTACCTGCAGCACCGCAGTGACGTAAGCGCCGGTGCCGAAGAAGGCTGCGTGTCCAAACGAATATTGTCCGCCATAGCCGCCGAGCACATTCCAGCCCTGACCGGCAAGTGCGGTGATCAACGCGATGACAAGAAAATTCAGTGTAACGTTGGAAACACCGACAAGCGGCACCACCGCCATGACGACGACTACGGCAAAGACCGGCGCAAGCCCCCTCATGCCTGCGCTCCAAACAGCCCGCTCGGCCTCACCAAAAGCACAACGATGAAGAGAACGAAAATGCCAATCTGGCCGAGCGACTCGCCGAGAAAGAGACTTGAGAAACTCTCCACCACGCCGATCGCAAGGCCTCCGATCAGCGCGCCGAGCACCGACCCCATGCCGCCCAGAACGACCACGGTGAAGGCGACAAGCACGAACGCATTGCCGGCGCTTGGATTGACGTAATAGCTCGGGATCAGGAGGCAGGCGGCGATTGCAACGCAAGCCGTGCCAAGGCCGAAAGTCACCGCGTAGATGTGAGCGACATCGATGCCGACGAGTTCAGCGCCGAGCTTTTCCTTGGCTACGGCGCGGATAGCTCGGCCGGTATCGGTAGCGCTCAGGATCAGCCACAGAACGAACGCCACAACAAACATCACGCCGAAACCGATCAGACGTGGCAACGGCAGAAAGGCAAAGCCCAAGTCGATGCCGCTAAATGCATAAGACAAATCAATCGTGCGCGTGTCGGCGCGGAAGGCAAACAGCAGCGCGTTTTCAATGATCACGGCAAGTCCAAGCGTCACCAGCAGCATATTGCGGTCGTCGCCATGCGAGGTCGGACCGATGATGAAGCGCTGCAGCGCGTAGCCGATGATGAAGAAGGCCGGCGCCAGCAGAACAGCTGCCAAATAAGGATCGATGCCGAACAAATGATAGGTGAAGTACGCAGCGAACATGGCCGCGGTAAGCAACGCGCCATGCGCGAAATTGATGATGTGAAGAACACCATAGATCAGCGTCAATCCGAGCGCGACCAACGCATAGAGCGCCCCGGTCAACAATCCGTTGACGACCGCGGCGATCAGAATAGTTGGCGAAAGCACGGGCTCGACCCGGTAGGAAGCTGAAGCCACGAAGGGCGCACGATGGGCGCCCTTCGCGGACCTCGTGGCTACGCTGGCATCGGGAAAATTGGTTTCGCGTTGGCGAAGTCTTTCGGTAGGATCACCTTGATGTCGTTGTCCTGCACTTGCGTATTGCAAGGAGCAGCGCCCTGATTCTGGCCGTTGACGAATTTAGTCGGCCCGTATGGCATGATGTGACCGGACCAGGTTGAGCTGTCGAGTGCTGCAGTGACCTTGGCGCGGTCCGCCGAAGCCGCACGCTCCAGCGCATCGGCAATCAAGCCGACACAGCTGTAGTTCAAATAGACCTCATAGGTGAAGAACTCGCCCTTCGCCTCGACCTGCTTTTTCAGCGCTTGCGCCTTGTCGTTCAGCGGATTGAACCAGTGATTACAGTCCATAATGTATTTGGCGGCGTCCGGGAATTCCTTGACGAATTTATAGGACGAAGCCGCGCCTCCGAGGATCGAGTAGATCGCTTTCGGCCGCACATGCTGCTGCAGCATGGTGCGGGCGAGCAAAACGTATTCATTGTAATAGTTGGCGGGAATGACAAGGTCCGGGTTCGCCGCCTTGATCTTGAGCGCGATCGTGTTGAAGTCGCGCGTCGGCGTCGGATGCGCGATGGTGTCCAGCACCTGAAATCCCTTGGGCGGAAGCTGGGCATTGAGCAGTTTGGCCAACCCCGACCCGAACAGCGAATCTTCGTGCACGATCACGACGGTCTTCGCCGGCTTGCCGGCGCCGTCATTGATGGCGACGAGATTGTCGAGCGCGGTCTTGGCGATCACGCCGAAGCCCGGACCGAAGCGGAAGGTATTCTTCAGACCGCGACCCACGATGCTGTCGGCAACGCCGACGTCGACGACGTAGGGCAGATCGTAACGCGCGGCCGCTTGCGTCGTGGCGAGGCAGATACTGCTTGCATACCCGCCGACGATACAAGACACGCCGGCCGAGTTCATCTTCTCCACTTCGGAGGTGCCGCCCTCCGGCGTCGATTGTGCATCGCCAAGCATCGCATCGATCATGGCGCCGCCGAGCGACTTGATCCCGCCCGCGGCATTGATCTCGTTGATCGCCATGGTCGCCCCGAGCCGGCCCTGCTGGCCGGAATAAGACAAGGCGCCGGTGACCGGATGCAGCACGCCAAGCTTTACCGGCGCGCCGGCGGCCCGCAACATCGACGGCATGGCGATGGCGCCCGTCGCAACTGACGCTGTGCCCAAAGCTGCGCTGGCCAGAAACCGGCGACGGCTCAACGAAATTTTATGCTCCGACATGATGACACTCCCTGTCTGTTATCGTGGCGGTCTCGCGTCCGCCGGTTTGCTTCTGATCGTGAGGCGTCTTGCAGCTTTATCTCTGACCTTGTCGGACCGGCGGAGGATGGGCGACCATACTCTATTCCGGGTCCCCGAGCGCACGAGATCGGTCTCGAACGCGTAGCGATCCGGCCGATAGAGTGCGTACAGATGTTCGACACCGCGGCCGGAACGATCGTAGACGACCCGGGTCAGTTCGATCAGCGGCGTGCCGGTACGCACGTCGAGGGCCGTGGCGACATCCGGCGTCGCCAAGGCGGCGCTAATGCGCTGGCGCGCACGCTCGACCTTGACGCCGGCGCGTTCGAGCAGATCCAGCAATGGCCGCGACGCGAGATCTTGGCGGGTGAAAGTGAGCGAAATACTCTCCGGCACAAACGTGGTGAGATATGAGAAGGGCTCACCATCAACTGAACGTACACGCACCGACCGCTGCAGCATCTGGTCGGACGCAACGCCGAGCGCCTGCGCCACCCCACCTTCGGCGCGGACATAATCGAAGGACAAAAGTTTGACAGCGGTGCGGCGGCCCATGTCGGCGAGGCTCGCCAGCATGCCGGAAATGTCCGCGACCATCGGCGCCAGTACCGGCCGATAGATCACCCGGGTGCCAGCGCTTCGTCGTCGCTCGATCAGCCGCTCGCGCGCCAGTTCGCCAAGCGCGCGGCGCACGGTGACCCGCGACACGCCGTGGACCGCCGCAAGTTCGTGCTCCGTCGGTAACTTCGCGCCAAGCGCGATCGCGCCGCTTAAGATGCGGTCACGCAGGACCAGATAGACCTGCTTTGCTTTTGCTTCCCCAAGCCAATCACGCAAAGACACACTCCCCGCCCCCGCCCGGCCTCGGCAAGAGCCGCTTTACTTGGTATTCTTTAGCATACAATATTGTCGAGGCTCGACAAGCCCGCTGAAGCAAGACAAACCCGATTTTATGAATGAGCCTCAAACGTTGGTCGACCGCCTGTGGGCGGCGCACGAGATTGCGCGCCAGGAGGCTGGCGCCATATTGCTCTGGGTCGATCGCCACTACATCCACGAAGGTTCGTTCCACGCCTTCAGCCAGATGAAAGCGCGCGGCCGTACCGTCGCCGAGCCGGCCCTGACCTTTGGCTTCGCCGACCATTACGTGCCGACCCGCGGCAACCGCGCCAACGAAATTGCCGATCCCGAAATCGCAAACATGGTGCGCACTCTCGAAAGCAATGCGGCCGAGAACCACGTCACGTTGTTTGGATTGCGCGATCCGCGTCAGGGCATCGTGCATGTGGTCGGCCCCGAACAAGGACTGACCCTCCCGGGGTTGCTGATCGTCTGCGGCGACAGTCATACATCCACGCACGGCGCTTTCGGCGCCTATGCCTTCGGCATCGGTGCCTCCGAAGTCGCGCATGTGCTGATGACGCAGACGCTGTGGCAGAAGAAGCCCAAACGCATGCGCGTTTCCGTCGAAGGCGCCGTGACACCTGGTGTCGCCGCCAAGGACATCGCGCTCGCGATTATTGCCCACGTCGGCGCCGACGGCGCCCAAGGCCACGCCATTGAGTTTGCCGGCAGCGCCATCCGCGCTCTGTCGATGGAAGGCCGCATGACGTTGTGCAACATGTCGATCGAAGCCGGCGGCCGCTGCGGCATGATCGCACCCGACTCCACAACATTCGCTTATCTCAACGGGCGGCCCTATGCGCCGAAAGACGCAGATTTCGAGGCCGCAATCGAGGCTTGGTCGTTGCTCAGGTCCGACGCGGATGCCGCTTTCGATCTCGACGTGACGTTCGACGCCGCCAAGGTCGCGCCGATCGTCACCTGGGGCACCTCCCCGGACGACGGCTTGCCGATCGACGCGCGCGTTCCCGATCCGGCCCGCGAGTTAGACGAGCGGCGCAAGACATATATCGCGGATGCGCTCACTTACATGGGCATCGCACCCGGTACCAAGTTGACCGATATCGCGATCGATCGCGTTTTCATCGGCTCCTGCACCAATGCGCGCATCGAGGACTTGCGTGCCGCGGCCGCCGTTCTTGCCGGCCGCAGCAGCAAGGTCCCGGGATTGGTTTCGCCGGGCTCGATGCAGGTGAAGCGAAAGGCCGAAGAAGAAGGGCTCGATCGCATTTTCCGCGACGCTGGCCTTGAATGGGCGGCCTCCGGCTGCTCGATGTGTGTCGGCATCAACGGCGATACCGTATCGGCCGGCGAGCGCTGCGCTTCCACCACCAATCGCAATTTCCGCGGCCGCCAGGGGCGCGGCGCGCGTACGCATCTCATGTCGCCGGCCATGGTCGCCGCCGCGGCGATCACCGGACATCTTGCCGACGTGCGGCCGCTGCTGGCCGGGCGAAAGGTCTAGGAGCGCCGCGTGGAAAAATTCGTTGCTCTCACCGCCACCGCCTGCCCGTTGCCGCAGGCCAATCTGAACACCGACCAGATTCTACCGGCACGCTTCCTAAAATGGCCGCGTTCAAAAGGTCTCGGAACAGTGCTGTTCGCTGACTTGCGGCTCGATCCTGCCGGCAACGAGCGCATGGATTTTCCTTTGAATCAGTCGACTTGGCGTGGCGCCAAAATTCTCGTCGCCGGGCGCAATTTCGGCGGCGGCTCGTCGCGTGAAGCTGCCGTTTATGCAATCTTCGATCACGGCTTTCGTTGCGTGATCGCGCCGTCCTTCGGCGACATATTCGCGCAGAACGCAATCAAGAACGGATTGCTCACAGCGGTCGTTTCGGAAGCCGACGCCGCAGAACTAACCGCCGCGGTCACGGCTGATCCCGGGCGCGACGTCACGATCGATCTCGAGAAAACAACAATTCAATGTGGCAACCGAACCTATAGCTTCTCAATCGATCCGGTCAGTCGCAATCAACTCCTCAACGGCTGGGACGACGTCGACTTAACCGAAAACTTTGGCGCTCAAATATCTGCCTATCGCAACGCCGACCGCCTACGTAGACCGTGGGGAAGCCCGGCAAAGTCGTGAATTCACGCATAAGACTGC
>DATKRE010000118.1:0-17699 GCA_035532335.1 Xanthobacteraceae bacterium
AGGCGATCGAGAATATCGATTGCATGAGCGCGATCCTTCGCTGCCAGGCAAAGAATCGCTTTTATGAATCAACTCAACGCCTTATCCAACCGCGTCGAGTACTATGGTCCAAGGCAACCAACTTTAGTATCTGCTCCGATAGGCGTTTTGGATTCAGGTTGTCCGTGACAATTGGACCGCTGCGATCATTTAAACCGGCATGCTTCCAATAAATTTTGTGAAGCCGTTCTTCAATTTCAGCGGTAATGACGGCTAGCTGTCCGATCTCATGTAAGAGGATAGGAGCGATATCTGTGCTCCATCGCAGCACCTCTAGTGGACTGTCCGGCAACGCCACAGTAAGCTCCGTTTATGAGTGACGAGCAATCACATCAACGTTTGCAGAAAATCCTACGTGGTGCCTTTAATGGCCCTCCTACGCCGCTGAAAGATATCCCAACGCGGTCTGGCGAGTCCCGCAAATTACGGCACAAAAAGCCTCAACGGCGCTTGCGCCGCCAGCGCAAGAAACGCGCGGCCTGATAGCTGAAATCAGCCTTAGTGAGGTTGATGATAGGTGAGGCGCT
Organism: Xanthobacteraceae bacterium; assembly: GCA_035532335.1. GTDB lineage: Bacteria > Pseudomonadota > Alphaproteobacteria > Rhizobiales > Xanthobacteraceae > BOG-931. The sequence goes on from DATKRE010000118.1 coordinate 567, forward strand.
TGCCCTCACCACCTCGCACCAAGGCAATCGTCCGATCCGTGTCGTTGTAGCCAAGCGAGACACGGTAATTATATCGGAAGTCGAATTCTGCCAGATAGCGGTGAACGTGTTTCTCCTGACAGTGCTGGTACACGCCGCGCATACCGCGCTTGAAGATCGCAAAGTAGCTTTCAATCGTGTTCGTCGTCACGTCGCCGCGCGCATATTCCTTGATCGAATGGTTGACCGTTTCGTGCTGGGCGAAATGTTTCCCGGCCCAGTGATAAAGCTTGCTTTCGTCGGTGTGCAGCCGTGACTCTTTGGCGATGTTCCTGCCGACGATATTGACCACAAAGTGCAAATGCGCGGCCGGGACATGGAACGTGCGGACTTCGCCGCCACGCTCCACTAGGCCGATGATCGCACGCTTGCCACCGATACCCTGTTTCTTAATGCGAGCCTTCCGTTCCGGCGTATCGCCGAAATAGGTCTCGTCCGCCTCGACAACTTTGCCTTGACCACCAAGCGGCGGCAGATCGAGGCCGCCACGCCTCGCGGCTTCCATCACGCGGTGATGCAAAAACCAAGCGGTGTTGTACTGGCAACCCAACTCGCGCTTTAGCTGGAGCGCGGAGAAGCCCTTTTTGCTGGAGGCGTACAAATGGAACGCCGCAGCCCACTGGGTAAGCTTTGCGTGTGACCGCTCCATCACCGTGCCGGTCATGACGGTGAAGTCCTTGCGGCACGTAGGAGCGGCGCAACGGTACACACCGGGCTTCTTGGTGGCGTAGTGCTTGGCGCCCTTGCACTTCGGGCAGATCGGTCCCTGCGGCCAGCGGGTGGCTTCAAACCAAGCCCGAGCGGCGGCTTCATCGTGAAAATGGGATTCGGCGAACTGGTTGCGGGACATAGGAAAGTCTCCTTATGCCCATAACACTAGTACTTCCGGTCTGTGGTGTCAACTACGCATTTCACCCCTGAGAAGTGCTGCCGGGGCGGCAGGGCTTGATCGGGAGGGCCTGTCGGTTGTGGCAACGGATTGCCCGGATTGGCGTTTTCGGCTTATGCCGGGCCTCGCCGCATCCGCCCTAAACCCGACCATGACTCCGCGCTCCGAACGGTGTATAGGCGCGACCCTGCCTCCTTCCTCGACCCAGCATCGGGAGCAGGGCGAGAGCCCGTTTCACATTCCATGACCGACCGCGTCAGCGCTCCCATCGGGAGCGACGTGCCGATCAACGGCGGTGCGCCCGCGCGCTCACCCGCTGGCCTGTGGGGCCTCGCGCTCGGCAGCATCGGTGTTGTCTATGGCGACATCGGCACCAGCCCCCTCTACGCGCTGCGTGAGGCGGTGGTGGCGGCGTCCGGCCCGCAGCATAACGAACTCACGCGCGAGGCCGTGATCGGCGTCGTGTCGCTAATCCTGTGGGCGCTCATCGTCGTGGTCACGCTCAAATACGTGCTGATTCTTCTGCGTGCCGACAACAACGGCGAAGGCGGCACGCTGACACTGATGGCGCTTGCTTCGCGCGCGGTCGGTCGGGTTGGCAAAGCGGCAACCGCAGTAGCGTTTCTTGGCATCATCAGCGCCGCTTTGTTTTACGGCGATGCGGTGATCACGCCGGCGCTGTCGGTTTTGTCCGCCGTCGAAGGTCTCGACGTCGCCATCCCGGCGTTCCACGACTTCGTCGTGCCGGTGACCGTCATCGTGCTGGTGCTGCTGTTTGCGATCCAGTCGCGCGGCACCGCCAAAGTGGCGGCGTTGTTCGGGCCGGTCACGGCGATCTGGTTTGTCGCGATTGCGATTCCCGGTTTCGAGGCAATAGTGCGAGACCCCGGCGTGCTCTGGGCGCTCAATCCGGTCCATGGCATCGCGTTTCTTCTGCATCACGGCATCATCGGATTCTATACGCTCGGCGCCGTTTTTCTCGCCGTGACTGGCGCCGAGGCGCTTTACGCCGACCTCGGCCATTTCGGCCGTGCGCCGATCCAGCTCGCCTGGCTCGGTCTCGTGCTGCCTTCGCTGGCGCTCAATTACCTCGGGCAGGGCGCGCTGGTTTACGCGCATCCAGAGACGGTCGCTAATCCCTTCTTTCTCCTGTATCCCCAATGGGCTCGCATTCCGATGGTTTTCCTGGCCACGGCGGCAACCGTCATCGCCAGTCAAGCGGTGATCACCGGCGCCTATTCGCTCACCAGTCAGGCGATCCAGCTTGGCCTGTTGCCTCGCTTTGAGATCAAACACACGTCGGCCGAGCAGGCCGGCCAGATCTACATGCCGCGCGTCACCGTGCTGCTTCTCATCGGGGTGCTTTTGCTGGTCGGATTATTCCGGTCATCGAGCGCGCTCGCTTCCGCCTACGGCATTGCCGTTTCCGGCACCATGGTGGTCACCGGCATGATGGCGTTTATTGTGATTTGGCGAATGTGGCGCTGGTCGCCATTCGCCGCAGCGGCGCTAATACTCCCGTTCATCCTTATCGACACGACTTTTCTGTCGGCCAACATGCTCAAGGTTATCGAGGGCGGCTGGGTGCCGTTGGCGCTCGGCGGGGTGGTTATGCTGGTGATGTATACGTGGCGGCGCGGCTCGCGGCTTTTGTTCGATAAAACGCGCCGCTTGGAGACGCCGCTCGACGAATTGGTCAACATGCTGGAGAGAAAACCGCCGCAACGTGTGCCGGGCACCGCGGTATTCCTTACCAGCGATCCGAAAAGCGCGCCGACGGCGCTGATGCATAGCCTCAAGCACTACAAAGTCCTGCACGAGAAAAACATCATCGTGTCGGTTGAGATCACGCACACGCCGCGTGCCGCCCACGACAAGCGGGTCCGCATTGAGCCGGTCGGCGCGACCTTCCAGCGGGTGGCCCTGCGCTTCGGCTATATGGAGGCGCCGAACATACCCAAGGCGCTCGGCTTGGCGCGCAAGCTGGGATTGCAATTCGACATCATGTCCACGTCGTTTTTTCTCTCGCGCCGCACGCTACGGCGTGCGCCGCACTCGGGAATGCCGCGCTGGCAAGATAAGCTGTTTATCTCGCTTGCCCGCTCGGCCAATGACGCGACGGACTATTTCCAGATACCGACCGATCGGGTGGTCGAGGTGGGTACGCAGGTCAACATCTGATCGGAAGCCAATTGCGGAGCGCCCGCTGTTGCTTGACGATGCGCGGGGTCTGCTTCACTTTCCCGCCGGTCCAGGCGCCGGCGGGACGTCACGCCAAGTGTCGCGACTGCCTTGCGAGGGATTGAGGAGAGCACAATGGCCGATCAACCCGGAAGCGAATCCGCCGTGCGCAATCTGACGCCGCAGGAAGTGGCCGACGGCGTGAGGGAAGGACGCATTGTGCTGGTCGATGTGCGCGAGCCGAACGAAACGGCGGTCGAACGCTTTCCCGGCGCGGTACTGGTGCCGCTTTCCGCTTTCGATCCGGCGACGATCCCGGCGCCGCCGGGGAGCGAAGTCGTGTTTGCCTGCCGCTCCGGCCGCCGCTCGGTGACAGCCTCGATCGCGGCACAGGAGCAGGGTTTTGACTATGCTGCGCATCTCGCCGGTGGAATTCTGGCCTGGAAGGCGGCAGGGTTGCCGACGGAGACCTAGCGCGATTGCGCGCGAGAGCCGTGAACGGGCGACGGACGATTGCAGCGCCGTTAGAAATTCGGCGCCGGGTATTCGCCTTCGCGCCGAAGGCCGCGATTGCCATTGCGCTCTTGATCGCGGCGGCGGTCGTACAGGTAGGGGCTCGGCCGGAGCGAGTCGTCAATTTCTACAACTGGTCGGATTATATCGATCCGACCGTGCTGGGCGCGTTCACAAAATCGACCGGCATCAACGTCCGTTACGACACCTTTGATTCCAACGATACGCTCGAAGCCAAGCTGTTCGCCGGTAAGTCCGGTTATGACGTCGTAGTTCCGACCGGTTTCTTTGTCGCGCAACAGATTGCTGCCGGGATTTTCCAGAAGTTCGACAAGTCGAAGCTTCCAAATCTGGTGAATGTCTGGCCCGAAATCGCCGAGCGGCTTTCAATCTACGATCCCGGCAATCAATACAACGTCAATTACATGTGGGGGACGACCGGGATCGGTTACAACGTCAAAGCGGTGCACGATATTCTTGGCGCCGGCGCGGTCATCGATTCATGGGCCGACATATTCGAGACGGAGCGGATCGCACGCTTCAAGGATTGTGGCATCCACTTCCTTGATTCTTCCGACGATATCATGCCGGCGGCGCTGCACTATCTGCATCTCGATCCGAATTCGAGCGATCCGTCTGATTTGCAAAAAGCCACGGATCTGCTCGGCCGGATCAGGCCGTATGTACGTAAATTCCACTCGTCCGAATATCTCAACGCCTTGGCGAATGGCGAAATCTGCCTGGTTGTCGGGTTTTCAGGCGACATCAAGCAGGCGCAAAAGCGCGCCGCCGAAGGCAAGGCCGGTGTCGCGATTGGCTACGCCCTCCCCAAGGAAGGTGCGCAACTATGGTTCGACAATTTGGCGATCCCGAAGGACGCGCCCGATGTGGCCGAGGCGCACGCGCTTATCGATTACCTGCTCGACCCGGAAGTCGCGGCCAAGAACACAAATTTTATTTCCTACGCCAACGGTAATCTGGCCAGCCAGAAATTCATCGACAAATCGATCCTCGACGATCGCACGATCTATCCCGATGCTGCGACGATGGCTAAGCTTTACGTCGTCATCGCCCACGATCAGAAGACGCAGCGGCTGATCAACCGGCTATGGACCCGGATCAAAACCGGCCGATAAATCCCTCGATCCGGAAGATCAATGGGCGCCGCTGGACGGCAACGTCGCGATTGTGCTCGGCGGGGCGTCATCGGCCGCGACCTGCGTAAGCTTCTGACGTGCCGCGATGCGTGCCCGAGGGGCGGTTGCCCATCGACATGACTACGATCAAGCGCGGCGCCTTCTTGTCGATGGCGCGCAGTTTTTGATAACGTCGAAACATCGACGATGCGCGCGCTAGCGCGTTTCGGGCGCGAAAGCGCCTAATTCCAAGGTGTGCATAGTTCCAACGTTCGAAAATTGGGAGGAGTAAAATGGCTAATCGCATCCTGACATCGCATGTCGGCAGTTTGCCGCGCCCGGCGAAGTTTCTCGAAGTCGCGCAAAAGCGCTGGGACAACCAGAAATTCGACGAAGCGGGTTACGAGAAAGGCTTGAAAGAAGGCGTCGTTGAAGTCGTCGCCAAGCAGAGAGAAGTGGGTGTCGATCTGGTCAACGACGGGGAACTCGGACACACCATGGGGTGGGCGTACGATTACGGCTCCTGGTGGTCATACATCATTCCGCGATTGGCCGGCGTCGAGGTTACCAATACCGGCCTCTGGTTCACGAAACTGTCCGCGCATACGCAGACACCGATGGCGCCTAAGGACTTCGTCGTCGGCGATTGGGGCGAGCGCCGCGACATGGCCAAGTTCCAGGAAGCCTATCTCGACCCGCAATCGGGCTGCGGCCTGCCCGAGCAGTTCATGACCAACCACAGTCCGGTGGTCAACGGCCCGGTCAAGTACAAGGGCCAAGCTTTGATCAAGCGCGATATCGAGAACCTCAAGGCGGCGTTGAAAGCGGCCGGCGCCAGCACAGAGGGTGCCTGGATGAACTCGATCGCGCCGGCAAGCTGCGCACGCATGCCCAACGAATATTACAAGAGCGAGGAAGAGCTGTTGTACGCCTGCGCTGATGCGTGCCGCGAGGAGTACAAGGCGATCGTCGATGCCGGCTTTACCGTGCAGCTCGACGATCCGGCGATCGGCGAGAACTGGGACCAGCAGAAACACGAGCCAAGCGTCGAGGGTTATCGCCGCTACACCAAAATGCAGATCGACGCGATCAACCACGCGATCAAGGGGCTGCCGTCGAACAAGGTCCGCTTCCATCTGTGCTGGGGAAGCTGGCACGGCCCGCACACCACTGACATCCCGATGAAACACTTGGTCGACCTGATGCTGGCGGTCAATTGCGACTATTATTCATTCGAGGCTGCCAACGCGCGCCACGAACACGAGTGGAAGATCTGGAAAGACATCAAGCTGCCGGCAGGCAAGAAGATTCTGCCCGGAGTCGTCACCCATTCGACCAACCTGATCGAGCATCCCGAAGTCGTCGCCGACCGGATCACCCGCTTTGCCGAAGCGGTCGGTGCGGAAAACGTGATCGCGTCGACCGATTGCGGGCTGGGGGGGCGCGTGCACCCGCAGATCGCGTGGGCGAAGCTCAAGGCGCTTTCGGAAGGCGCTGCGCTGGCCAGCAAGCAGTTGTTCAAGGGCCGCGCGGCGGCTTAACGAACGAGGCCCGCCTCATCTCGCGACGTTACGAACCGAAGGCGCCGGCGTCTCACCGCCGGCGCTTTTTTCATTTTCCGATGCGATCAGAGAATCGGAAGTACCGGATTCACAATTCCGAACACAATGCCGAGAAGAAGGACGGCGCCCGCAAACAATGCCACGAACTCGGCGGTCGGTATCATAAGCGCCTCCGCCGCCTGGGCTCGCTCGCGCTCGGAAAGTTCCTGAAGGTTTATTTTCATCGCAACACAAACGCCTGCGAACGTGCCGGGTTCCATGCGGCGGCGGTGGAACAAGCGCGCCGCTGCCCGGTTGAGGTGCGGTCAAAACCGTAACGGGAGCATCGAAAATGAATGTACTGAGCAAAACCCTTCTCGCCGCGGCAGCCGGAGCAGGAATGCTGGCCTCTTTAACCCTCAATGCGTCGGCGGAAATCGTCTGCACCGGCGGCGCTTGCTGGCATGCCCACGCTCGCTATGACTATCCGCCGACGGCGGGAGTGATGGTCCACCCGGATAGCTGGCGCTGGGGTCCCGGCGAACACTATTCCTGGCGCGAGCATGAAGGCCGCGGCTATTGGCATGGCAACCGCTGGATGGAATGGTAAAATAGCTGTTGCGAACGAGAACTGGCCGCCCGGTGGGCGGCCTTTTTATTGTCGGGCACGGGGCCGCAATGTGCCGGCTTTCGGGGCTCACTAAAATTCTATTGAAATCGGAAAAAGATCAGCCACGTCCGGCCGCTAGTATCACCCGGCGTTCACTGGGGAATCGGGAAGATTCGCAATCTTTTCCGAGATGCTGAGATACACGCGTGGAACAAGCGCTCAACTCACCGGGGCCTGATGCCTTTGTCATGCCGGATCCCGTCGGCGATCAGCCCGGCCGGCGATTTGGCGTGGATTGGTTGAGCGCCGGCAAAGACGGCGCCACCGCGCCGGGCGTGCAGGTAGAGATTTTCCAAGGTCAATTTTCAGCGGCATTCGACCGGCACTGGAATAATCTGCTTTCCCGTGCCGACGTGCCGAACGTATTTATGCACCCGGGCGTTCTCAATGCTGCTGAGCCCGCGCGGCGGTTGACGGCTTTGCTTGCCTGGGAAAAGGCGCCGGGTGGAAAGCGTCTCGTCGGGTTGTGGGCTTTCGCGACCGGCAAACCGCATCTGTCGATGCTCCCGATCAGCGCTTTGTGCGCGCCGGCGACCGATCATGCTTACCTGTCGGCGCCGGTTATCGATCGCGACTGTCTCGAACCCACCTTGCGCACGATGCTCGATGCCATTGCCGAGGCGCCGGGTTTGCCGAAATTCGTGGCGCTCGAAAGTATGAGCGGCGAGGGGCGGACCTACGAGGCGCTGATCCGCGTGCTGCAGGAGCGTCGAAGCCGATTCTGCCGGCTTGATGCCAAGAAACGCCCGATGCTTGTCCCAGGCGCCGAACCGGAAGGCTATCTGGAAAAGGCGTTGTCCGCTTCCAGCCGCAAGAAATTGCGTCAGCATCGGCGCCGGCTTGGCGAGAAGGGTCGGCTGGAAACCGTCGTTATTCGGACGCTGGCTGATGTCCAGCGCACCTTCGAGGCTTTTTTGAAGCTTGAGGCAAACGGGTGGAAAGGCCGTCGCGGCACAGCGATCCTGTGTTGCCCGGACGATGCCGCCTTCGCGCGTGGGCTTATCGCAACGCTAGCGCAAGCCGGCGACGCATCGATTCATGTGCTTCAACTCGATGGACGGCCGGTGAGTATGCAGGTGGTGCTACGAGCCGGATCCGCCGCCTATACCTGGAAAACCGCTTACGATGAAACGCTCAGCATTTTCTCGCCCGGTATGCTGCTGTTCGAAGACTACAGCAGAGCGTTTCTTGCCGATCCGGAAATCGCTTTCACCGATTCTTGCGCTTACGACGAAACCAGCTACATGGCGGCGTGGCGGGAACGAAATCTCGTGATCGATCTCTGGTTCGATGCGCGCGGTGGCGCTTCTGCCAAATTTTCGGCCCTCGCACGCATGCAGCAGACCTATCTGCCGCTGCGCGAAACTGCCAAACGGGCTTATCTGGGCGTTGCTGAAATCAAGGCGCGGGTGCAGACGACCGCCGCATCCTGGTCAAGCATGCTCAAGCGCGCCGGCAAGCCGGCACCGGCAAATGATTCCATGGCGCGAGTATGCAAAACATGAGCGCGCGGCAAACGGACATCGCGATTATCGGCGGTGGGCTTGCCGGCTCGTTGGCCGCAGCCATGGTCGGGCGCGCGGGCGCCGATTGTGTGCTGATCGATCCGCACGAAACCTATCCCGACGATTTTCGGTGCGAGAAGCTTGACGGTCCGCAGCTGGCGATCCTGCGAAAGACCGGACTTGCCGAAGCGGTAGGGCAGGCGGCTACTCCCGATCGGACCTGCTGGGTGGCACGCCTGGGGCGCGTCGTGGAGAAACGGCCGGGCGACCAGCTCGGCATTTCCTACGGTCCGCTGGTCAACACGATCCGCGGCGAAATTCCGCGCCACGTGCCCTTCATTCGCGCCAAAGCCCAATCAATCGCCACCGGCGCGGAGCGCCAAACGGTGGAACTTGCCGGCGGCGGGCAAATCAACGCGCGCCTGGTCGTGCTGTCCAACGGCCTTAGCGTTTCGTTGCGCGACTCGCTTGCGCTTACGCGCGAGGTTGTCAGTCGCTGCCATTCGGTTACGGTCGGCTTCACCATCAAGCCGCACGGGCAGCGGGCGTTCGCCTTTCCGGCGTTGACGTATTACGCCGAACGGCCAGCCGACCGAGCCGCGTTCGTCACGTTCTTCCCGATCGGCGCAGGTATGCGCGCCAATCTGTTCGCGTATCGCGAATTCGACGATCCCTTGCTGCGCCGGATGCGGAAAGAACCACAGGCCGTGCTGTTCGAACTGATGCCAAATCTGCGCCCCATCGTTGGCGACTTCGCGGTGGAGGATAAGGTTCAGATCAGGCCGATCGATCTCTACGTGACGCATGGCCATCGGCAGGCCGGGGTGGTGCTGGTTGGCGACGCGTTCGCGACGTCGTGCCCGGCGGCGGGCACAGGCGCGCGCAAGGTGCTTACCGACGTTGAGCGGCTGTGTAACGAGCACATCCCGCGGTGGCTCGCCACGCCCGGTATGGGTGAGGCCAAGATCGCGGCTTTCTACGACGATCCGGTCAAGCGGGCCTGCGATGCGTTTTCCGCCGACAAGGCGTTTCGGCTCAAGGCAACGAGCCTTGACGCCACATTCGCCGGCGCTCTGCGCCGCCGCAGCAAATTCGTTCTTCAGGCAACGCGCGGCGCGCTACGCCGGTCGCCGCAGGCTGATGAGCCTCTGCCGGCTGCACGCCTTTCGGTCGAGGCATCGGCCTAGGCAACCGCCGCTGCCCGCTTATCCCGGAACGACTGGGGGGTGATAGTGCAGCGTGAACGCCAGTGCCCAGAGCAAGAAAAGCGCCAGCGGCAGATGCACGATGAGTTGCAGGAAGGTAAAGCCGACGAGGTCGCGTGCGCGCAAACCCAGCACGCCGAGCAGCGGCAGCATCCAGAACGGATTGATCAAATTCGGCAGCGCCTCCGCGGCGTTGTAGATTTGCACCGCCCAGCCGAGATGTACTTTGAGATCGTTGGCCGCTTGCATCACGTAAGGCGCTTCCAGGAGCCACTTGCCGCCGCCGGACGGAACAAAGAAGCCCAGGATTGCCGAATAGACGCCGATCACCAGCGGGTAGGTATGCTGGGTTGAAATGCTGACGAAGGCATGGCTGATCTGGTCGGACAACGTCACGCCGGCGCCGTTCTTGGCTTGCGTCAGGATCGTGGCGATTGCGCCGTAGAGCGGAAACTGGATCAAGACACCGGCAGTGGCCGGGACCGCCTTTGTGACGGCTGCCAGGAAACGTTTGGGCCTCCAATGCAGCAACAGCCCCGCCATCACGAACATGAAATTATAGGTGTTAAGGTAGAGATGGCGACGATCGCGCTCTGGCGGGAGAATTCGTAGATCAGCCAGCCGGCGGCGAGCAGCACGAGCAGAATCGTCAATAGCGGCGAGTATTCGAGCCAATCGCCGGGTTTTTGCGGCGGCCCTTCGGTGATCGCATCGTCGTGCGCGATTTCGATCCCCATGGCTTGTGCCGTTATCGCCGCTTTCGGTCCCGGCGCTGACCAGATCGCAATAGTGATCGAGACCAAGAGCAATACAGCGGTGATCACGAAGGATTGCCACATGAAGATCGTTTCGGTGAACGGGATGACGCCGGTGATGGCGAGCAGCGGCTTCGGTATGCTCGCGGGATTGGCCTGGAGCTGCGCCGCAGACGACGAGAGGCCCATAGCCCAGGTTGCGCCGAGTCCGAGGTAGGCGGCGGCACCGGCCGCACGGTAGTCCATGTTTAGCTCGCGCCGCTCCGCGAGCGCGCGCACCAGAAGCCCGCCAACAATAAGGCTGAAGCCCCAATTCAGCAGTGAAGCGATCATGCTGACAGCGGCGACCATGCCGACAGCGCCGGTGCCGGTCTTCGGCATTTGCGCCAGCGCGCGGATCAGCCGCTGTGCCGGTGCTGAGGTCGCGACGACGTAACCGCCGATGACGATGAACGCCATTTGCATGGTGAAGGTAATCAGGCTCCAAAATCCGTTGCCGAACGCCTGACTGATGGCGATTGGCGAGGCGCCGTTGATCATGGCGCCCGCCGCAACCACGACGACGGCGATCGCAACGAAAATGAAGGCGTCGGGAAACCAACGTTCGGCCTAGGCCGTGAATGCAGTCGCAAGCCCGAATAAAGCGCCGTCGCTCCGCTCGGAACCGTCGGGGGCCCCGCGCACTGCCTTATCCGCCATTGCCGCTCCCCCGAGCCACCGCGTGTTCGCCGTATCAAAAGGCCGAGTTAATTGCCCCGATGGCCTTTTGCACCTTTTGAATTATGCGGACGTGCCGGCCTGACCGCATCAGGGGGCGGATTGCCGCCGAAAACCGACTGGGTGTAGTAGGTGCCGGTCCAGCACCCGCCGCATCCGCAACCGCATGCGCCGCCATACGCCAGTTGGGTCCGTCTCCTCGCCGATACCGTGTTCTCCCGGTCGGCCACGTAAAAGGTAGCGAGGCTGACGTCTGCAATTTCTTCCTCGGAGATACATGTTTCGTGAAGCGTATTGACGCTGCCGGCGGACGGTTCCGCCGCTTGATGAGCGGCGGCGGCGGAAACGCCACTAGCCAACGACAGCGACAATCCAGCAGCCCCCAACAGGGGAACTGCTTTTCTCCGCCGTTTGCGTTTCGAGGTTTGCTTTGTCTGTGACATTGAATAAATCCTTCGGCGCCAATCGCCGCATTTTATCATTCTAGCAATGAATATCGTTGACGGGATCACAGCTGCGCGATCCATTGCGGTGCAGCGTAGCACGATAGGCCCCTGAATATGATCACCACTCATGGCCGGTTCGTGTGGTACGAGCTCAGCACGACCAACGCGGAATCGGCCAAAGCTTTTTACGCGAAGGTTGTGGGTTGGGGGACGCGGGATGCGGTGACCCCGGGTCCGGCCTATGCGTTTTTCACCGTCGGTGAGGTTCCCGTATGCGGGCTTACCGAGCTGTCGGACGAGGCGACGAACGACGGCGAAACGTCGCGCTGGATCGGTTATGTCGCCGTTGACGATGTCGATGCGGCGGCCGGGCGGGTCGAAAGTCTCGGCGGTATTGTTCGCGTTCCGCCGACCGATGTTCCCGGCATCAGCCGATTTTCGATCATCGCCGATCCCGAAATGGCAACGCTCGCGCTGGTCAAGGGAGTTCAATCCGCGCAAACGGAAGGCGACGCGCTGCGCGCACGCGGACGGATCGGCTGGCACGAACTCCTCGCCGCCGACTGCGAGACGGCATTTGCCTTTTATCGCGAGCTTTTTGGCTGGCGGAAAGGTATTGCCGAGGTAGGTCCGCTCGGTGCGTATCAGCTTTTCTCCGCAACGGAAGAAACCGCTGGCGGGATCGCTACGAGGCAAGCGGCACTGCCGATGTCTTTATGGCTTTATTATTTCAATGTCGGCGATATCGACGCGGCGGCGGTGCGGGTCAAAGAAGGCGGCGGCGCTGTACTCAACGGACCAAATGAGGTGCCGGACGGCAGTTGGATTATCCAATGCACGGATCCGCAAAACGCCATGTTCGCACTGGCCGGCAAGCGAAGTTACGGCGCGGTTGGGTTCATGGGCCGGGTTATGCCGTGACCGAGTGCGAATTGACCGACCGGACCTTCAACATGAAATTCGATGCCGGTCATTTTCGCAAATAGATCGATATTGACCGGACCAATTGCGCATCCGCCAAGCCGCAGGTCGGTTGCCATCAAATAAAGTGTTTGGGTCAGAACCCCGACATCTTTCAAGATCAACGAGTAGGCAAGCGCGCTATATTTCCACGACATTCGGCCGAATCGCGCGGCGACTGTGATGAGAATCTGGGGCGGCGTTTCCGCCCCCATCGCATATTGGCCTGCAAGCAACATCGCCCGCAGATCTTGCGCCCGGACGTTAATCGGCGTCAACGCATGCGCGTCGGCATCGTAATGATAGAATCCGCGCACAAGTCCTTGGCAGGTTTCGATCGACAGATAGATTTCCAATTCGTAGTTGCCGCCGGCCGATGGGTAGGGACGCGTTGTGTGACCGTCCTCGCCGGCAGTCTCACGATGATCCGCCGGAATTTTCTTGAGGATACGCGCCGCGCCGTCGAGGAACCGCGCAAGTTCGGCGAGCGTGATCGGCCGTCGCGCATCGAAGTCGCGGGTAGAATGCCGTCGGCGCAGCAGCTTTGCTGCCGGGGATGGTGCTGTTACGGCCGCACCGCGAAGGTTACGCAAGTCGATTTGTTTTCCGGGCCAGCGCGGCCGTATCGCCGACAGGGGGGCAACGGTGTCGGCATAGGGATAGACCCCGCCAAGCGGATTGGCGTGCCGGCCTTCGGTGCTGCGCGTATGGAAAAGCAGGTCGTGAAAATCCCAAAGCACCAGGCTCTCGTCACCTTCGTGCCGGCGCAGCCCATCCTTGCCGGCCGCAACGCGGAACAGGATTTTGCTATCGACGAGTAAGGCGAGGAACTCGATCCCGGGAAATTGCTCCTGCCGGCGAAGCCGTTTGATCGGCTGCGGTGTGGACGTGGAGGCCACCAAGGCAGCGATTTGGGGGTCACATACCCTGAACAGAGCGCCGGCAAGCGGCGATTCCAGCACCAGGTCGTTGCCGCGGCGGCGCAGATACGCAAAGCGAGACAGGACGAGATTATCGCTATCGAGGAGCCGTGGCGTTTGCGGCCAATAATCGGCGCGTTGCGGCTCGATAACCACGAGATCGCCGCCTGCCTGCTTGCCGCGAAGGCAATACTCGACGAGACCGTGACCGGCCAATCGCCGGACGAGGAGGCCGGCATCGCGGCCGGTCTTTCGGTTGCCCGATGCGAGCGAACCCAAAGGTATCCCGTTGCGCAGCTTCTGCGCGTGGTTTGCAGAATCGGTGCCGAACTTGCCCAAGGTGATGGCAACGCCGTCGAATGCGGCGTTAAGCTTGCCGCCGGCGTCCACATTGAGCGAGACGTGTTCGCAAAGCCGGACACAAACACTTAGCGGCGACATCCGCCGATCTTTGTCAGTTCCGGGAGCGCGCACGTGGCGTTGCTCTTAGGTATGCGGATGAATCGGATTCAGGTCATGTTCCGCAAGCGGTTGGTCTTGCCAGCCGAGCTTGACGGGAACATCGTAGAGCCGGCCCGGAGCAAAGCGCCGATAGAAATGGCGCAGCCCCGGAACGATCACGCGAACCACCGGCACGCCGATATCAGGGCGCGTTTGATCGAGGACTAGAAAATCGAGGCCGTTTTGCCGGCAAAGGTTCACACAGGCGAGCGTTTGCTCACGGGTGGTCAGGCCGCCGAAATCTGAGTTCACGCCAATCTGCGAGTCGCCATGCGGCAAAAGATACGGATGATCGTGAAGGCGCAGTGGAGTGGTGCCGTCAAGGCTCGAGTTATCTCCGCGCGCGCAGCCCATGCGCCCGATCGACAGGAATTGGCTCAATTCGGTCATCGCGCGCAGCAAAGCGATACGAGGATCGAAATGCGCGCCGGAGCCGAATTCGACGTTTTCCCGTCCTGCGTCCATCCAGCTCGTTATTGCGACAAAAGTCGGGACGTTAAGGTCGTTGGTGACATCGAGCACCCAAAGGTTGCGTCCGGTCGAGGCAAGCTGATTACGCAGGTCGCGGACGTAGGGATCGTCGAATAAATCGAGGGCCACTTGCGGCCGCCGTAACCGATTGTACCACCAGATCGCGTAGGCATCTCGTTCGACCAGTTCAAGAAATCCTTGAACGATCGCTTCCGCGAGCGTATTGCCGGCTGCACAGCCGTTGGAATCCGCCAGGTAAGCGCCGGGCCCGCTATAGAAAAAATATAATATCGTGGTTGGCAGATACACGTTGCGCTGGTCGCGCAGCGACCAAACCGGCGACCATTCGATTTTCGCGGATGGATCGAACCTGGGAGCAATCTGCGGACCACCCGGCTGCGGCTGCCGGCCATCGGCTTGCCGCGATTGCGCGTCGCTGAACAAAAGGACGTCGTTTGGAGCGATTGCCTCGCCGGCGGGAAAATTGGCGAAACGCCGCGGCATCCTGATGTCGTCGGCTTGAAAAATCCCGGAATACCGCTCGATCGCTTCCATCAAGGCGCTGGCTTCGCCTTGCTCGGCGGTACTGCCTTTGCCGAAGCTGCCGCCGCCAAGTCCGGCCCGAAGTTGATCGACCGTCTCCGCCGGAGCGGAAAAATTATGAACCGCAAGGTAATTGGTGTTCAGCGGCAAATCGGTGTTGATGCGTTCGAGCCGTGAAATGACGCCGGTAAGCGCGCTCACATGTTTGCGGAAACGCTCGACGGTGGATCGCGACGTGACGGTCCGATAACCGCCGCTGGTCATGACCAACTTTTCGCCGGGGCCAAGCTCGATCGGAACCGCCGGGCGACCAAGACCGCGCAGCTTCTTGCTGCCACAGGCGGGACATTGCGGACGCTTTGCTACGTAGTGCCTGGCGATTGTCGAGCCAAGAAGATCGAGGCTGAGAATGTGATCGTTCAAATCGGTGCGAAAGCCGGTGGCGACGGCTTTGGCGATCTCGACCGCCGCAAGCTGCATACCGGTCTGACCGACGGCTTCGCGCGCGAGCGGCGAAGCCGTTACGCAATGCGCCGGCCCGCGGTCCAGAAAAGCCTTAACCTCACGGTTTCGTTGCATCCTCTCGGCGAGGCATGCCCAGCAGGGGCCTTCGCCGGGCCGGAACAGCGGACCGACCAGCGGAAAATTGCCGTTGGTCTGGACGAGCAGCCAGGGCGTCTGATCGGATAAGAATCGGCGATTCAATTCGATCAGGCGGGCATCGAGATAATCGCCTACCGATGCAATTGTCAGACGCGGCGAGCGCTTCGCAATTCGCGCGCCGAAATTGCTTAAGGCGGCGGCAAGTTCCTTTTCGCTCCGCCCATCAAGCGATTGAATGCCGACCGGACAGTCGTGAAAATTTTTCGTCGCGGTTTCAAGCGGCAGACCCAGACTCATCCAGTAGCCGGCAACCGGGCCGGCGAAGGCAGATGCTTTTGTGACAACGAAGCCGCGTTCGATGAGCCGATTGAGGGCTTCCAGGACTTTGTCGGATGGAAAAGTCCGTCCCAATTCACGCACGAGCGTGCCGAAATTCTTTTTTCCCCGGCCGATTTCGTTGACGAGCGCGCAATATAACGCACCGTGCAGGAAAAATTTGCGGTCTTCCGAGTAAAGGCAAACGACGTCGGACGGCAGCAGATAAATCGAGAAGTTTGGAGCAAAGCAGGGCACGTCTTTGCGATCGTGCCCTACGACGTTCGGTTTGCGGTCGGCTTTCATGTTTTGGGCGCACGCAACCAGTGCCGGTGCGGATTTCGGCGCAAACTTCGCATCAGGCAAATTCGTCGTCGAGGTGAGATTTGGCCGGGCAACACCTAAGCCCGGCCATAGCAGGAAACATCTGTCAACGCGACCGAGCAAATACCCGATCTAGCAATAACGGCAACCTCCCCAAGACAGGCAACAGCCGCCATTACCCCACCAGCCGCCGCCACAACCGCAACCACCGCAGCCGCAGCCTCGGCACCCGCCGGCGCCGCATCCTCGGCCGCAACCTCTGCCGCAACCCCTCCCGCCGCATCCGCCGCAGCGTCCGCAGCCTCGCGCTAACTGGACACCCCGGGAGCCTTGCAGGCTCTCCTTGTCGAACACGTAGAAGGTTGCCAGGCTGACGTCGGATATTTCCTCTTCGCCGAGCGTAATTTCATGATTCGGCGCGATCTTTTGCGCTGGAAGGTCCGCCGTTCCCGCTCCGACATGCGCCGCTGCGCTGCCGACCATCGATAGTGACAAACCTGCCGCCCCAAGCACTGGTACAGTTTTACCCTGCTTTCGCTTCGAAGATTTCTTTACGCCCGGCATGGCTCGTTCCTCTCGTATGTCGCGACCTTTGAACCGGTCCATCGTAGCACTAGGCACCGATAGTGGCGGCAATGATAGTCAAAAAGATGGCGCCAAAGCACCAACTCGGGCTGCCCGGTTCGGTTCATTTCATTAAATTTTACCTCGAATGGATGCCGTCCGCAGGCGCCAGTGGAGCGGATTTGACATTCGCCCTCCGTAACGATTCGCGCGCTCCAGTCATGGAAGAACGGCGCGGGCGGATTGTGCGGCTCAACGCCACCGACGATGCAGCCAAAGCCACTGTTCCGGGTGCTCGCGCACCCAGCCCTCGATCACGGCGGTAACCGCCTGCA
>DATKRE010000119.1:0-4342 GCA_035532335.1 Xanthobacteraceae bacterium
GATGATGGCGCGGTCGAGCCGCGCGCGTGACAGCTTCTCCAGCGCGAGCAGATGGTCGAGCCAGACGACGTATTCGTCGGATGTCCGGTGCGGATTGGTCGCGATGCGCCAGGTGCCTTTGAGCTTGGCGCCGTCCCACACAGCGAACACTGTGTTGGTGTTGTTGGCGTTGATGGCGAGCAGCATAAGAATTCCTCGGTACGCGATGACCGCGCCCAACGCGCGATGTCTCAAAAATGGCGCCATCAGGCAGCTATACGCACATTTGAGATTAATCTATAAAACAACGATGGGGGGAGTAAGTATAACGTATATGGGCACAAAACGTGCCCTAGCGCCGGCCGTCAGCGAAGTCATCGGGCAAGCTCAACCAGGCGTGCTGCTCGATGCATTCTCCGGAATGTGCGCGGTAGGTGGAGCCGTCGGCGAGCGCCGCCAGATCTGGAACAACGACGTTCAGATATTTGCCGCGCAAGTCGCAAGGTCCCTGTTTAAGTCCCGCGATCTTCCGCTCTCGCCGGTCGCGTGCGCCGATGTTCATTTTGCTACCTTTCGTGCGCAGTGCGAACGTCTAACGCAATTTTTCCCGAGCTCCCTTGCCGCCGAATCAGATTTGCTCGAGGCCACGTCGTTCTCGCGCTTCAACGCGAAGACGGCGACGTTACGACATGCTCTTGCAAAGGAGATCGCCAAGTGTCAGTTACGCTCGCCGCATCTATTCACGCGAACTTACGCGGGAACGTTTTTTGGAATTAGACAAGCAATCGAGGCAGACTCGGTTGTTGCCGCGATTCGAGTGGCGAGAAAAGATGAAGTCAGCAGCTCTGACGAGCACAGATGGTGCGTTGTTGCTCTAGGGCGTGCCCTGTTGAAGATTGCGAATTCCCCGGGCCATTTCGCGCAATTTCTGAAACCGAAAGCCAACAATTATCGCCGCTATCTCGCTCTGCGCCGACGATCAGTGTGGGCAGAGTGGCTGTCCTCTGTGGCGTTAATGTCTCCGATCGGCGCTCCACAGTGGAGAAAGAAAAACAAAGTTTTCAATCGGGATTGCCTCGAATTAATTCAGAGGCTTGCACGAAATGATATCGGCGTAATTTATGCCGACCCGCCCTACACGGACGACCAATACTCGAGGTTCTACCATCTGCTAGAAACCCTTTGCTTGTACGATTACCCGAACGTGACGGGTGCTGGCCTTTACCGCCCAGATCGATTCCAAACGCCGTTCTCACTCAAGTCGGAAGCTCCGGCCGCATTTCAAAAGCTGATCGCCTCTGCGTCTCGAACCGGCGCTGATCTCGTTTTGAGCTATCCGACAAACGGGTTGGTTTGCCGCGCTGGCATCAACATATGTTCTATGCTTCGGAAAAGCTTCAAGCGTGTCGAGATTTGTGAGTCTGTTGCTCACACGCACTCGACTTTCGGAGCATCAAAAGGTGCCGCGCACGCTGCCACTACCGAGCTGATCTACTTAGCGCGCTCCGCGTGAGGAATACCATGAGTGATGTCCTAAAAGAGATCGCACCATCCAAGATTGAGCGCAATCCGGATAACCCTCGGATTTTCTTCCGGGACGAGGAGATGGACACGCTCACGGCTTCAATCCGCAGATACGGCATTCAAGTCCCAATCACGGTTTATTCCGAAGGGTCTCATTTTATCCTAATCGATGGCGAGCGCCGCTGGAGGTGCGCGCGCAAGTTAAATCTGAAAAGCATGCCTGCCTTGGTCCGCGACAAGCCATCGCGGCTTAAAAACATATTGCTCATGTTCAACATTCACGCACTACGTGAGCAATGGGATTATTTGACGATCGCTCATAAGCTTCCGGACGTAATTGAATTATTCCAAAAAGACAATTCTGGCCGAGAGCCTACAGAAGCAGAGCTCAGCGAGCTGACCGGCCTGACGCGCGGGCAAATCCGCCGCTGCGGATTTCTGTTAGATCTGCCCACAAAATACCGAGAAATCCTAGAAGAGGAGCTGGCGCTTCCGAAGCAATTTCAAAAGCTATCGGAGGATTTTTTTATTGAAATGGAACGCGCTCTGAAGACGGTTCAGCATCGTGTTCCGACTGCGATTAAAAATCTCAACTCGGCGCGCGATGCGCTAATTGCAAAATTTCGGAACGACACGATTGGGAACATCACGGATTTCCGGATGCTGTCAAAGATCGCTACGTCCGTAAAAAGGCTTGGCGTACGAGAAACAAAAGCTCGTGAAGCATTAAAGAGTATATTCGACCCGCACAGTAAAATCGGCATCGAACAAGTTTTTGCCGAGCAGTTTGAAATGAAATTCGACGAGAGAAAGGTCATTCATTCAGCCGACTCAATCTACGATTTTTTGGAACATTCCCTCAGCGACAACTCAACGACGAAGGCTAGTGATCAACTAAGAAAAAGTCTCTCGCGGCTGCACCGCCTAATCGAGCGGTTCTTGAAGTCCTAATGCCCTTCGACACTTTCAGCGAAAGGCTAAAGCTCGTCGCAGACGAAAGCCTTGCGTTGTGTAAACAAGAATGGGGGCGAAATGGACTTGGTATAGAGATACCGATTGCACCCAAGATTGGATGGCAACCAACTTTCTACATGAAGCCAAACCGTGTCTTAATGGTTGCCGTCGAAGTCGGCGATCGTTTGTTTCCGGACAGTCTACGGGGTGCCGCCCACGACATTGAACATTATGACTTTCCGATCTCGGTTTATCAGGCATGCGCATTTGATATTTATCAGCATGATCCTCATCACGACCGCGTCGACGCTCTTCGCGACCACGGTTTCGGAATTATAACTGTCGACGGTTCGGGACGAGCGGTTATTCAAACTCGCGCTGAGCCCCTCGCGCAGCACCTATCGCAGAAGAGGCTCGATGACGTGCTAAAGCCATTGACGCCCACACCCACTCTCAAGGTTAGGTTCCGTGCCGCGTATGCGACCTACTGCGCAAACGTCGGCCAAGGACTCCAAGCGGCGGCGCAGATTGTCGAATCGATGGTCGTCTGTATTGCTGGCCAAGCGGAGCGTGCCGGCGTTGTCCCTCCTGGTACATCAGGGAAGGATGCTGCTCTTATAATCGACGACCTTTACCCGACCGGGCTTTGTCATAACTACCGTGCAGCCTTAGGTGGCGCGCGAAACTTCATTCGGCAGTACCGAAATATAGCGAGCCATCCTGCTCGAACACCGAGAGCCGAAGCGGACCGGATTCGGAACTGTAAGACCGGATTCTTGGAAGCAGCCCGCATTGCCTGTGAATTGCGAGACTTAATTCGAGGTGTCGGGTATCGAGTACTCGTCGTTTAGTTAAAGGCTTTCGGCCACCGGAAACACGTCACCGGCGGCGATGCGGCGGCGTCCCTGCGGCAGATCGAGCAGCAGCATGCCGTCGTCGTCGAGACCGGCGAAGCGGCCTTCGACCGTTTCGCCCGGCAGCCGCGCGCGCAGCGCCTGGCCGATGCCGGCGGCGCGCGCGAGCCACGCCTGCCGCAGGGCGGCAAAGCCGTCGCCGCGCCACCGCTCATACCAAAGCAGGAGTGCCGATGCGAGCGCGGCGAGAAATGCCTCCGGCGTCACCGCGACCGCGCCCGTCGCCGCGAGCGAGGTGGCAGGAAATTCTCTGTCGGCCGGATGCGAAGCGAGGTTCACGCCGATGCCGATCACGACGAAGCGAACCCGGCCAACCGTATCGCCCTCGCTTTCGAGCAGGATGCCCGCAACCTTGCGCCCGCCCAAGAGCACGTCGTTCGGCCACTTGAGCGTGACCGGAACTTTGGGTGCAAAGCCGCGGATGGCGTCGGCGATCGCGAGCGACGCGGCGAATCCGAGCTGCGCCGCGCGCGCGACATGCGCGTCGGGCCGCAGCACCAGCGACGCATAGAGATTGCCGGGCTCCGATACCCAGTGCCGGCCCTGGCGGCCGCGGCCGGCGGTCTGCGTCCGGGCCGTGACCAGGGTGCCTTCGGGCGCGCCCGCGCGCGCGCGCCGCGTCGCTTCGTCACTGGTACTGGCAAGCGTGTCGAACGCGGCGAGCCGGATGAACGGCGGCAGCGCGTCGGTCATCCCGGGAAGAGCGTGGCGGCGACCGCGTCGGCGCCGTTGAGCAGCGGTCCCGGCCAGATGATGAAGAACAGGATCGCCACGGCGCAAACCACCAGCACCGCCGCGACCTCGCCGCCGATCGGCCGGTCGAAGGCGCCCTGCGCTTCGTCGAAATACATCACCTTGACGATGCGCAGATAATAATAGGCGCCCACCACGCTGGTCAAAACGCCGATCACCGCCAGCACCGGCAGGCCGGCGTCGATCGCCGCCATGAAGACATAGAGCTTGCCGAAGAA
>DATKRE010000120.1:0-44172 GCA_035532335.1 Xanthobacteraceae bacterium
GTTTCCTTGTCCCAGAATTCGCTGATGAGAAAATTCGACCGCAGCATGCGCGCATCGTCGCTCGCCGTGGCAAACACCTCGACATTGGTGACAAGCCGCACGGTCCGCGACTGCGGCGCCTGCGACCAAGCGAAGCCGGTGCGGATCCGATAGATGCGGTCTTCCAGACGGCGACGATCGTCGAACATCACCGCGATCTCGCGCCGCGGATCGCCGGCATTCGGCGTCGATGGCGCCCAATAAACGCACTCCGGCGCGTACATGGCGAGCCAATCGTCGTAGCGGAGCTGGTCGAGGAGCCGCGCCTCGCGCTCGACAAGGCGGCGAAATTCGTCACGAGCGGCGGCGTCGGTGACCGCCCGCGTGTCGTCCTGCCAATCGGTGAAGTCGGCGATCAGTTCGCCGTACAGCGCGTCGCTGATGTAGTACGAGCTACGCGACGGATCGGGCGGCTGCGGCGGCTTGGGCGCGTTCACCTTACGGCTCCCGTCGGATAGCGAGGTTGGCGCGCGCCTGCATCAGCCGTTTCCATTCCTTGAAATGCTCGCGCATGAAGGCTTCGTCGGTTGCCGGCGCAGTGATGGTGCCATCGGCGTTGGTCTTGACCCGATCGGGGATGCCGAGGCCACGGTTCATGTAGACCCATTCGTCCTCGACGGCCATCAGACCGCGCTGGATCTGCTCGAAGTTGGCGATGTCGTCGACTTCGCCGAAATTGGGGAAGCCTTCCTGGGTGCGCATGCGCAGCGCGTTGATATCGCGAACGCCGTCCGCGCCAATGCTGCCATCGTCAACGATCATGGTGCCATACCAGACCGCATTGGTCTCATCCACGCTGACAGGCTCGAAGACCTGGATGTGATTGCCAAGGAGCGAGAGGTTGGGAAAGACGTTGATGTTCACCGGCTCCGAACCGGCGAGGTCGAGGAGCGAAAAGGCGCGCTCGCCGTAGCGTTTGATAAACTCGGCTTCGTAATGCTCCATGCCGGGGTGCGCGCTTTCCAGCGCCCACAACTCGCCGGGCCGTTTTTCGAGGTTCGGCCGCTTGTCCTTGTAGTGATTGCCGTGGCCGGTATAGCGCATATACATCGCCTGAGTGTCCGGCGAGTTGCGATAATAGGCCATGCCCTTGGCGTTCTCGCCGGCGAAGCGGTTCTCGGTCTCCAGCAGCGAGCGATGCGAATAGGCGACGTGGTAGCCGTCGCAGGAATTGTCGTAGGCGAGCTTCCAGTTGGCCTTGAAACGGAACCGGTTCGCCTCGCACACCACGACCTTGCCGCCGGGATTGCGGTCGAGCCATTCGTCGATGACGGTTGCGATCGGCCCGAGATGCTCGGTGAGCGGCAGCGAGTCGAGATTGAGCGTGCCGAAGATGAAGCCCCGATAAGATTCGACGCGCGCAACCTGGGCCAGATTGTATTTCGGATCGCGCAGGTCAACCGCATAGCCTTCCGGCCAGGGGACGCCGCGCAACCGGCCGGTATTGAGGAAGTTCCAGCCGTGATAGGGGCACTGGAACGACTTGCTGTTGCCCTTGTCAAAACGGCAAAGCGTGGTGCCGCGATGGGTGCAGCGGTTGTAGAGCGCCCGGATTTGTCCTTCGGCGTCCCGCACGATGATGAGCGGACGAAGTCCCAAACGTCTGGTGATAAAATCATTCGCGTTCGGGATTTCGCTTTCGTGGGCGAGATAGGTCCACGTCCCGCCGAAAACCTGGGTCATCTCCGCTTCGAAAATTGCCGGATCGGTATAGACTAAACGATGCGTGCGATCCTCCTGGACGAGATGATCCCAGTCATAGAGCGCCGTGCCGCCGAGACGGGTCGGCGGCGCGCCGATTTTCTCTAGCGCGGTCATGCGTTACTCCGCGGTTTTGCAGTCTGCGGCGCTGCTGCGACAGCGCGCTCAGAAGAAATCGAAATACTCATTCTGTTCCCACTCACTCGCTTCGTCGCCCGGCGGCGTTCCCTGCAGGGAATTCTGATACCGTCCCGCCTCGGTTCGCTTTAGCTTCACGAAATAGTCAATAAAGGTATCGCCGAGCAGGCGGCGGAACAACGGCTCGGAATCGAGCGCATCGAGCGCCTCAGGCAGGCTCTTTGGCAACAGCGGACGTTCGGCTGCGTAAGGCTCGTCGCTCGGCGGCGGCAACACCGCGTTGGTCTCGATGCCGGCAAGTCCGGTCGCAATCTGCGACATAATATAAAGATAGGGATTGGCTGCGGGCTCGCCGACGCGATTCTCCAGCCGCGTCGCCGGATCGTCAACGCCGCCGAGCACCCGGATCATGGCGCCGCGATGATCGTGCGCCCAGGTCGCGCGATCGGGTGCGAGCGAATTCGGGCGGAGACGGCGATAGCCGTTGACCGTCGGTGTGGCGAACACGGTGGCCGGCACCGCGTATTGCAACAGGCCAGCCAGATACGACTGGCCGAGCGGCGAAAGAACGTCGCCGGTCTCGCGCGGCACGAACAAATTGTCGCCGGTCGCTGCGTCGGTCAGCGATTGGTGCAGATGCCAACCGCTGGAATAAAAGCCCTTCAGCGCCGGCCGGCACATGAAGGTAGCGAAATAGCCGAGCCGCCGGCAGATTTGCCGTGTCGCCGTGCGAAACAGCAGCACATTGTCGGCGGCTTCGAGCGCGGCGCGCGGCACGAACGTGCACTCGACCTGTCCCGGACCCCATTCGTTTTCGATCGAGCGCAGGCCCAGGCCCAACGTCTCGAAGGCGTGACCGAGAGCGTCGAAGACCTCGTGCATCAAATCCATGTTCGATTCGGAATGGTAGTGATAGCCAGGCTCAACCGGCGCGGTCTTGATCGGGCGACCGCGAACCCCGGGCGCGCCGACATCGTCCTCGCTCAGCTGCGCATCGACGACGCGCAGCAGATACCATTCGATCTCCGGGCCAATGACGCTGTTGTAGCCGCGCTCGGCAAGCCGCTGCGCCGTCTTGCGCAGGAGCTGGCGCGGCGAGAAATGGAACG
This sequence comes from Xanthobacteraceae bacterium, assembly GCA_035532335.1. Taxonomy (GTDB): domain Bacteria; phylum Pseudomonadota; class Alphaproteobacteria; order Rhizobiales; family Xanthobacteraceae; genus BOG-931. The sequence continues at coordinate 2,988 of DATKRE010000120.1, forward strand.
GACGCCCGTCATCGAAATATTCGTCGGCGAGGATCCAGCCAACGCCGTCGGCCCACGGCAGAACGCGGAAGGTCGCCGGGTCGGCAACGATGGTCAAATTGGGCGAGCCGGTCATTTCGGCCAGGCCCATGCCGCCGCCGCGCGTGAACGAGGCGAAGACGCGGGCGCCGGCGGAATCGAGCGTCGTGGTGGCGACGCCGATATTGTAGCCGTTGGTCAGTGCCGAAACGAAAGTCGGAATGGTCAGCGTTTTTGCTCGCGAATAGCCGTGGGTGTCGCCCCAGGCCAACCGGACAAAGCGCAGTTTCTCTACTTCGACCCGGCGCATGACATCGGCGGCCAGCCGCCTCTGCTCTTCGCTCCAAAGGCCGTGTCTCTCGATGAACGTCGCTCGCTCACTCTTTGTCATCGGCACGGCAATCCATTTACTGCACGTTCTACGAACTCGGCCGGAGGTTGTCCCCCGAGTCTTAGGTACGTTCCGTTACCCATGTCTCCGGGCTGGGCAGTCTGAGCGCTGGCGGAGGGAGAGTAACTGGAAACTAACATTCCCCCGCAGGATTTCGCTCGGCTACGCGGCGGCTCATCAAAATCATTAAGACCCGCCGAAACTCCCGGCCATTTCAATATGCAGGTGCTGCGACAGCGCCTCAGTTCAACGAATTGAATCTCGACTTGCGCTCCCGTTCCCAGGCGAGAAGTGTCCAATGTGCTTTGAAATGCGCACAATTTGCGTGCTCACTCTTTTCAATCGCAACAAGCATGTCGATGACTTGTTCGGGCATCAAATCTATCAGGTAGGCTCCTGCCGATGCACGTACGCCGGCGTTTGGATGCTTGAAAAGGACGGCCAGCGCGACGCGGCCGGATCCGAGGTCATCCAGGCGTTTGATGATTGCATCCATAAGATGCCAAACCTTGGTTTGACCGTCCGTATCCAGCAATTCGTCGTGAAGTGTATCCGCAAGCCGGGCGGCAAATTCAAATCCCCGCACTAGGCCCGCAGCGCGCTCGTCGTTCGTGGGAGTATCCTGCCGAGCAATGAGCGCGGTGATAGCCGCAAATCCATCAGCCTTGAGGCGATCAAGCTCCTTCACCACCTTAAATCCGCGAAGGAGTGCTCCGGCTTGCGCCGCTAAACCACACCGACCTTAACTCGGTCCTCGGGCTCCAGTCATCTTCGACCGGGTGACTTTCTCGCGCTGTTGCCGACCGTTAGTGGGCGTTTACACGGGCTGTCCAGGGGGATCCCGAAACCGACAATCAGCAATCGGAAGGCGCGCTCAAGTTCGCGCAAGCCGGCGCGGAGATGCGTAACATCGCTCGCGAGCCAGCGACGCAACTCAACCTGAAAGATGCAAAACAATGTCCATCCCGCGAACAGCGATGGTTCGCGTGGCGCGATCTCCGCATTGGTGATCGCGAGTTCGATGGCACGGCCGAATAGCCGGATCAGCCGCTCGCGTATCTTCTGAAACGAGGCGGCTTGCTCGCCGGAGTCGTAAAAAATCATTTCACGCAGGGCCAACCGGGCCAGAGCAGGCTGCTGCCCGAAAAAGTGATAATGCAATTTCGCGACCGCGAGCAGGTTTTCGATCAGCGGCGCTTTCGGATCGACCAAATTCTCAGCTTGCTCGGTAATATGGTCCAGCGGCTCGTTGATGGTAAGGAATAGTAGATCACGCTTGTCCTTCGCGTAGAGGAAAATAGTGCCGAGGCCGACGCCTGCGCGCACGGCAATCTCGCGCATCGTTGTGTCATCGAAACCTTTGGCGACGAACAGACTTTGGGCGACCTCTTTGATGCGTCGCAGCTTGTCCAGCTTGTTGCGCGCGCGCAGGCCGTCGGTGGGAGTGAGCGTCGCGTCGGCCATTTGGTCTTTCTCCAATCCACTGAGGCAGCTTTTACTGGCCGACAGCTTGACAGAATAATGAACTTGTTCAATTATGAACGTAGTCTGACAAAAAAGAAAGCTCTCAGTTTTACCCTGAGAAGCCGAACTGCCGGGAGGCCAAGTTGCAGGCATTGCGCAAAGACGTTGTCGCTGCGCGGCCGGTTGGGGCCGAGGTGCCGGCATTGTCCATTTCTAATCTCATGGTGCGTTTTGGCGCGCGAACGATTCTGGACGCAATCAACCTCGATGTACGCGAAGAGGAGTTTCTCTGCATCGTAGGCTCCTCGGGGTCTGGCAAAACAACGCTGCTGCGTGTTCTTGCTGGGCTCGCGGATCCCGCCGCGGGCAAAGTTCTATTTTCAGGCGCCGAGATTTCCGGACCGTCCCGCGATCGCGCCTTCATCTTTCAGGATTATTCGAAAGCGCTGCTGCCCTGGCGCACAGTGCGCGGCAACGTGGCGCTTAGCCTGGAAGCGCGGAATGTCCCTGCCTCCGAGCAGGACGCCATTATCGACGAACTACTCGGCAGAATGGGCTTGAGCAGGGCAAAAGAACAGTTTCCGGGCCAGCTCTCCGGCGGCATGCAACAGCGCGTGCAGATCGCACGCTGCCTGGCGCAAGACCCGAAGCTGCTGCTGATGGACGAGCCTTTCGGCGCGCTCGACGCGATGACTCGGCAAACTTTGCAGAACGAGATCCTGCAGTTAGTGGCCGACAAGCATGTCGCAACTGTGTTTATCACACATGACCTCGAAGAAGCGATTTATCTCGGCGACCGCGTCGTCGTGCTCGGTGGTTCACCGGCTGGCGTCATAGAGAGCTTGGAAATCGATCTCCCGCGACCGCGCAATCAGCTCACGACACGAGAGGACGGCCGCTTTCTCGCTTACCGGCGTCGACTGTTCGAAATGCTGGCGCATGAACGTCCTCCGCAAGCTCCTCAGCGTAAAGGCCAGGGCTGATGCGTCGCCTTTTGCTCGGAGCGATCATTCCGGCTTCTTTTCTCATCATCTGGGAAGCCTCAAGCCGGACCGGGCTGTTGACGCTCGAATCGCTGTCGCGGCCCTCGGATTTTGTTGTGGCCGGGTACGGCGCCCTGCGCGACGGCTCCCTGCTGCTCGCTACTTTGCAAACTTGCGAGACGGCGCTGCTTGGGCTTGCTATTGCCGCCGTTATCGGGATTACAGCCGGCACCATCCTCGGCCTCCTGCCGACAGCAGAGCGCGTCGCCGGACCGACAGTTGAGGCTCTGCGGCCGATCCCTGCCATCGCCTTCATGCCGCTCGCACTGATGATGTTCGGATTCGGCGTCGGACTGGAAGCGAGCATCGTCGCTTACGCCTGCGTCTGGCCGATCCTCATTGTCACCATCGCAGCGGTCCGTGCGGTCGAGACGCGGCTGTTTGAAGTTGCAGCCATGCTGGAACTACCGCTCTGGAAGCGAATGACAAAGATTCTGCTGCCTGCGGCATTCGCGCGTATCAATGTCGGGCTGCGCATTGCCGCCGCCATCTCGCTGGTGGTTGCGGTCACCGTCGAAATCGTGCTCAACCCGCGCGGCCTCGGCTACCATCTTATCCTGGCCGAACAGTCACTGCAGATCGGTTTGATGTGGGCGCAGATCGTCTGGCTCTGTCTCTTGGGTTACGTGTTGAACTTGGTGCTGAGTCACCTCGGTCGCGGCCCGGCGGCAGTCTGGAAGCCGGTATGAGGCGGCTCTTCGATCCCATCAACCTCGCGGCACTCGGCTCCGCGCTGTCACTGCTCGTCATATGGCAACTGCTGGCTGACGCGCATCTGATCTCCCCCATCTTCTTCCCGTCGCCACTCCGCGCTCTGGTTGTACTGCAGCGGCGCCTCGCTGACGGCTCGCTCTGGTTGCCGCTCGCGGCGACCAGTCTGCGCATGGTCGTTGGATGGCTGCTTGCCTCGGTAGTCGGCATCGTGCTCGGCGCTGCCATCGGCTCGTCACGGTTTGCACGCGACCTCCTCGATCCGACGCTCGAATTCATTCGTCCGCTGCCCGCGTCCGCAGTCATCCCGGTCGCCATTCTATTTCTTGGGCTATCCAACGCGATGTCGGTTACCGTCATCGCCTTTGGGGCGATCTGGCCTGTCCTACTCGCCAGCGTGCACGGTTTCGCCACGGTCCCATCAGAGTTGACCAACGTGTCGCAGGCGCTCGGCTTCGGCCGCCGCGACTTCCTACGCAAGATCGCGTTTCCCTCCGCACTGCCCGACATCGTCGCTGGCCTGCGCGTAAGCCTCGCGGTGGCGCTCATTCTTGCCGTGGTGACGGAGATGCAGTCGTCGCTGCCAGGCCTCGGCTGGGAGATTTTCTCCGCGCAGCGCACTTATCGAAGCGCCGATCTTTATGCCGGTCTGATCATGCTCGCCTTGCTTGGTTTTCTCGCCAATCATCTGATTATGCTCTTGGAATGGCGCGTGCTGCGCTGGCGCAATCTGCTTACATAAAAATGGGAGGCCAAATGAGGGCGCTTCGAACTGTTTTGACGTTCGCATCCTTGCTGATCCTCGGTCTGCCGGCCGCGGCCGTCGCGGAGCCGACCAAAGTCTCCATCGGCTATCCGCCGGCAACCGACTTTCTCGCTGCTTACGTCGCGAAGGATCAAGGCATCTTCGCCAAGCACAATATCGACGCAACTCTGGTGAAGATTCCTGTCGTCTCCAATATTCCATCGGCAGTCGTCTCAGGCAGCATTCAGATCGGCATGACCACAATTCCGACCCTGCTACAGGCGGACGATGGCGGCCTCGATCTCGTGCTGGTCGCAGGTGCCGCCCGGCATACGAAGAAGCATCCGTTCATCAGTCTGCTGGCTCGCAGCGACGTCAAATATACCAAGCCCGACGATCTGATCGGCAAGACCGTGGGCGTGCCCGGCATCAACAGCGTTATCGACGTGATGTTCCGCAAATGGCTGCTCAACAATCACGTGCCGCTTGAAAAGGTGAAGGTAGTCGAGGGCCCTCTGCCACAACTGCCCGACATGCTGAAGAGCGGAAGCGTCGAATACGTCGCCATCGTCGATCCGCTGCGCACACGCATCGTCGCGACCAAGATCGGATATATCGCGGCCGAGTATTTCGCCGAGGTCAACCCCGATGTGCTGGTCAGCGGCTGGCTGGCGAGTGGTGATTGGGCGAAGAAGAATCCCGAGGCGGTGAACGGCTTCCGCATATCGATCGACGAGGGTTTGGAGTTCATCCGGAAGAACCCGGAAGAAGCCAAAGTCATCGAGAAAAACTATATTGGTTACAATTCCCCGAACTTTCCGACTTTCAACAACAAAGCGCGGCCGGAAGACCTCACTTTCTTTCTGAATGTCGGGAAGGAATTGAAGCTGTACCGCACTCAGCTCGATCCGAAAAAGATCGTGCTGCCGTAACATTCGGATTCGAGAAGGCGATCTAGTCATGTCCGACGAGATACAGGTGAAGCTGCCTGCTGCGGGTGACCTCATTCCCGTAGGCTATGATCGTGCGCCTACTTATGAGCGAATGATTACACAGAAGGACGTCGCCGTGCGGATGCGCGACGGCGTCAACCTTATGGTCGATATCTATCGTCCAGACTCAACCGAGAAGTTTCCCGCGTTATTGGCGTTCTCGATCTACAACAAGGATCTGCAGGGGCCAGAGGTCGCCGCCTCGTTGCCCCCGCAGCCCGCTTGGTCCTCGCTTTGGGCCGGACTTTTGGAGGCGGGCGATACCAAGTTCTTCGTTTCGCGCGGCTACGTCCATGTGATCGGGTCGCCGCGCGGAATTTTTAAATCCGACGGCGGCGGAAACCGTCAATGGGACAGCTACGACCTGATCGAATGGATTGCGGTGCAGCCGTGGTGTGACGGCAATGTCGGCATGGTTGGTATTTCCGGCTTCGGCGCTGAGCAATTCCACGCCGCGAAGCAAAACCCGCCGCATCTGAAGGCGATTTTCCCCTTCGATCCGCGCGGCGCCCTCGGCACGCTGGGCAGCTTCCGCGAGGAATATCCTGGCGGCGTGCTCCATTTCTTCCGCTACCTGATCATGCACTTCGCGGCTTTGCATCAGAACAAGGGCAAGCCGGGTGAATTGCCGAACGAGCGCGAAACGCTTTGGCGCGAAGCCATGCAGAACCCGGATTACCGGATGTATCCGCACGTCTTCAACGTGCTGACTCAGAAGGGCCAGCACATGCCGCCGTATTTTGATCTGCTGCTCGATCCATACGACAAGGAGGAAGTGTTCGAGGCGGCCGAAAAATCGCTCGAACAAATCAAGGTGCCAAGTTATACCGGCACAGGCTGGTACGCATACACCTACAAAACACATCTCAACGGCGCCCAGAACTATTTCGAGCGCCTGCGTGGACCAAAGAAACTGACGTTCGTTGGACCGGCGCACTTAGAGCGCCCGTTCCATTCGCTGCATGGCGAGATCCTGCGCTGGCACGACCGCTGGCTCAAGAACATCGATACCGGCATCATGGATGAACCGCCGGTGCGTTACTGGGTCATGGGCGCCAATGAATGGCGTACTGGCAGCGACTGGCCCTTGCCGGAAACGCGATGGACCAAGTTCTATCTTAATAGCTGGGAGCGTCTGCAGACCGCGCCGTTCATTCCGTCGAGCGCCGACGACGAACTGCCGCCGGATGCATTCGTGCAGATGCCACCGACGCAGACGAACACGATCCAGAAGCTGCGCTATTTGACCGATCCGCTGCCACAGGATCTTTTGATTGCCGGGCCGGCGGTACTCAACTTGTTTGCCGAGATCAATCAGGACGACACCAACTGGATCGTCAGTCTGAAAGATGTCGGGCCCGATGGCTCAGTCCGGACGGTACGCGAAGGCGAGCGTGAAATCCCGCACGACCTGCCCGAACGCGAGGTGACGCGCGGCTGGCTCAAGGCCTTGCATCGCGCCGTCGATCCGCATCGCTCGAAGCCGTGGAAGCCATGGCATCCATTGACTCGCGCAGCGCAAAAGAAGGTCAAACCCGGCGCAATCGAGGAATACGCGATCGAGATTATGGCGAGCGCCAACCTGTTTCGCCGTGGTCACCGCATCTGCATCGAGATCATGAGCGCCGATATGCCGACCGGCGTGGGTGGCGCGACGAACGCCGAATATGTGCCTAACCACATCTGCAGCAGCAGGACGACCTTGCACAAGATTTATCACGACGCATGGCGGCCTTCGCACCTGCTGCTGCCCATCATCCCGCAATAGAATTGGAGTAGATGTATGAGCGAATCCGCCAAAGCGCCGGCGACCCAGCCCGCACCGGAGATCAAGCGCATTCGGCGCATCGTCACCGGCCATGATGCGCAGGGCCGTTCAGTCATCCTATCGGACGAGACCTCGCCTCATGTGATGCCGATTATGGATCAGCCGAATTTCGCGGTCATCGACTTCTGGAAGACGAGTTCGACACCGGCCGACAACGGCACTGCAACCGCGGACGATCCTTGCCGGCTGCCGATTCAAGTCGCCCCCCCGCAGAATGGCAGCGTGTTCCGCGTTGTGCAGTTTCCGCCCGACGTGGATTGGGCGGCTAAAGCTGCGGCAATGGGCGGCTCGGTCGCGATCGACGAGACCGCCAAGGCCGCCTACACAGGCGGCCCGGTCCGGCACGCGCACATGCACCGGACGCGCTCGATTGACTACGCCGTCGTGCTGTCGGGGGAAATCTGGGCGGTGATGGACGAAGGCGAAACCAAGATGGTGGCCGGCGACGTGATGATCCAACGAGGAACAAATCATGCCTGGGCGAACCGCTCAAGGGCGCCGTGCGTTGTCGCTTTCGTACTGATCGATGCCAAGGGGCTGGCCTAAATCCACAGAAGCGAATGGAACGAAACTTGGAGAGTGCTCAATGAACCCGCATACCAGAGGAGTCGGCGACCATCTCTACGTGGCCGCGCTGTTGCCGTTCGATCGGCAGATGAAAGTCGATGAAGCGGCTTATCGTAGCTTCCTACAGCATTTCCTGAAAAACGAGAAGTTCGTCCGCATGGGCGGCGGCCTTTGCATCAACCCCGAAGCAGGTGAGATTTTTTATCTTACTCGCCAGGAAAAGCGGCGGGTCCTGGAGATCGCCATGGAGGAGGCGCACGGGAAGGTGCCCATCCTTGCGGGTACCTGGGCGATTACCACGGATGAGACAGTCGAAACGGCGCGCGACTGCAAGGCACTCGGCGTGGACGGGATTTTCGTCACGCCGCCGGGTGGCGCGCAGGACGTCACCTCCTGCTGGGACGCCGACGGTTATCCAGAAATCTGGCTCGATCAGATCGTCGCACAGGACCGCGCCGTCGATCTGCCAATCGTTACCCATCCTGTCGGTGGTGCGAAACCGCCGTTTTATCCCGGCCTGCCGCTCGACGCCACGCTGCGCATCTGCCGCGAGGTGCCCAACGTCGTCGGCTGGAAGATGACGTACATGTACGATGGCTTCCGGCTGATCGCCAACAACCTCCGAGGGCTCAACCATCATGTCGCCATCATGGGTGCGCTTGCATCACGTTTCCACGAATACAAGGCAACCGGCCTTTTCGACGGTACGTTGTCCGGTTTCTGGAATTTCGCGCTCGAACCCATGCTCGATCATCTCGAAGCCTGGGACACGAAGGACATCGACAAGGCGCGCGCGATCTGGGACGGCGGGCTCGTGCAGCTACATGAATACGTCGCGGACATGGGCCGACTGCACATCCGCTACAAGACAGCGACCTGGCTGCGCGGGCTGATCCCCAATCCGTTCATGCGCGCGCCGATGCCGAGGCCGAAGCAGCAAGAAATTGACACCCTGTATCAGCTCCTGAAGAACCTGTGTCTGCCGGTCATCGGCAGCAAAGAAACCAGGCTTGCAGCCTGACCGTCGTCGCCGCGCTTGAATGAAGCGAAGACGCGGGCGCCGGCGGAATCGAGCGTCGTGGTCGCGACGCCGATATTGTAACCGTTGATCATCGCCGAAACGAAAGCCGGAATGGTCAGCGTTTTTGCTCGCGAATAGCCGTGGGTATCGCCCCAGGCCAGCCGGACAAACCGCAGCTTTTCGGCTTCGACCCGGCGCATGACATCGGCGGCCAGCCGCCTCTGCTCTTCGCTCCAAAGGCAGTGCCTTTCGATGAACGTCACTTGCTCCCTCTTTGTCATCGGCACGGGCATTCCATTGCTGCACGTTCCGCGAACTCGGCCTGAGGTTGTCCCCCGCGGCTTAGGTACGTTCCGTTACCCATGTCTCCGGGCCGGACAAAATGGGTACTGGCGGAGGGAGTGATACTGCAAAACAACTCTCTCCAGTTCGGAGCAGACGTAGTAAGCGTCTTAGTTACTGTAGTTGCAACAGAATATCCTCCGCGGCCCTTGCACTTCCCTTCTCCGTATGAACATCCAGTTCGATTCCCACGACGGGATTCTAACTCACAATAGTCGCTCGACCTCTTTCAGGCACTTCAGGTGCCTTTGACCGTGACCTGATGCAGAGTTTTCGCGTCAGCTTCCGCAACGGCATTTGCCTTCGGTGTCCGCTAAGTCCCGCCATTAACGACCAGATGCACTGCAGCAAATGAGTCGCTATTGCATGGGCAGAATTCGTTGATTTTTCACGACTCGCAGCAGTCAGCTAATCTTGCGTAGGCCTAAACCCTGCTGCACGTGTGCTGCGATCCGCCACGCTGCGCGGGTGCCACCGACAAGCGGTGATGGATTCGCGTCATCTCATGGACCGCCCTCAGGTCGGTGCCCTTATCCCATCACACTGGCCGCGACGCTGACGCCGGAACGGCGATATCGATAAGCACCGCAATTGTCGCGCCCAAATTTTTGTTTGCATCGCCAAGCCATTTTGGTTCGCCATAGAGGTCGCCCAGCGAAAACTAGGGCGCGGACTCATTGGCACGCAACCAAATTCGGATGATGCGAGTTTGATGAAGGCCAGATAGTTGGCCGCGAGTTTGTCGTATCGGGTCGCCACACGACGACATTGCTTGATCTTGTTGAAGAACCGTTCAATCAAGTTGCGCGCGCGGTACAGATACGGGCTAAAGCAGATCGAGTCTTTGCGATTTCGTTTCGGCGGAATGTTTGCCCATGCTCCCTGCTGGCGGACAAGCTCCCTGATCCAATCCGCGTCGTATCCACGATCCGCGAGCAGCATCGTTTGCGGAAGCAAGGCGCTGAGAAGAGCCGAACACATAGTCGATTGTCGTGCGCCTCACCTCGCGTGACGGCGAGATGGACCGGCAGGCCATTGGTGTCCACCACCGCGTGAATCTTGCTGGTCAGGCCGCCTCGTGAGCGACCCATATCTTGGTGATTGCTGTCCGCGATACGGGCTCCGTGCTGGTGCACGCGCACGACGGAGGTATCGATCATCTGCACCGCTGCGTCATGACCTGCGGCCAGCGCATCCATGATCCGGTCCCAGACGCCAGCCCGCCGCCACCGAACGAAGCGATTGTAACAAGTGGTGCGGGGGCCATACATCTCTGGCAGGTCGCGCCACGGCGCACCTGAACGGAGGACCCAAAAGATGCCATTGAGGGCGCGACGGTCATTTACACGCCGAACGCCACGCGGCTTGTTCGGCAGCATAGATTTGATGGTGGTCCATTCATAATCGCTGAGTTCGTAGCGCATAGTTCGAGGCTCCGGTTTCGGAGCTTGAATCGCGTCTCGGTCCACGCCATCAACCCGCAATGGCCCACCGCAACGTCGCCAACGCCCTGAATTGACTTCCGCTTTCGGCGCAATAACGGACATGGCCGGACTTGCTGCCGGTCCGACCCGGTCGCGAATGACCCTAAGCGGTCATTGGCCGCAATAGACACCCTGCCCAGTTGAGCCATAAACTTCTACTTATCGACTGTCCGATAAGAGCGGCCTGATGATCGAGGTACGGAAAATCGCCGCGATTCTAGCGGCCGACGTGGTCGGATTTAGCCGGCTCACCAGCGTGGACGAAGATCGTACCTTGGCACGACTTCGGGCGCTTCGAAGCGACCTGATCGATCCGACAATCGCGGTGCATCACGGCCGGGTAGTGAAGCGCACCGGCGACGGAGTCCTTGTCGAGTATCGCAGTGTAGTCGACGCTGTGCGCTGCGCCATCGAGGTGCAGAACGGCATGGCCGAGCGCAATGCGGGCCTGCCGCCTGAGCGGCGCATCGACTTTCGGATCGGCGTTCATCTCGGCGACATCGTCGAAGAGAGCGACGGAGATTTGATGGGCGATGGCGTCAACATCGCCGCACGATTGGAAGGTATTGCGAAACCCGGCGCAATCTGCCTTTCCTAAGACGCATACCGACAGGTGAAGGCGCGACTCAACCTTGCTGTTAGCGACCTCGGTGCGACCCAACTGAAGAATATACCCGAACCGATCCGCGTTTATTCCCTCGAAGTTAGCGGCGTCGTCCAGACGAAGCCCGAAACGCGAGGTGAGCCGGCGGTGCCGGAAAATTCTTCGATAGGCCTTGCGTTGCCCGACAAGCCTTCCATTGCGGTGTTGGCATTCCAAAATATGAGCGGCGATCCCGAACAGGAATACTTTGCCGATGGCGTCGTTGAAGACATCATCACTGCGCTGTCGCGCTTTAAAAACATGTTCGTCATCGCGCGCAATTCCTCGTTCACCTACAAGGGCCGCGCGATCGACGTAAAACAAGTCGGCCGCGAACTCGGCGTCCGCTACGTGCTGGAAGGCAGCGTCCGCAAGGCCGGACAGCAAATGCGCATTACCGCCCAGCTCATTGATGCCGCGAACGGTGCGCATCTGTGGGCGGAACGCTTTGACGGATCGATTTCAGACATTTTCGATTTGCAAGATCAAGTGACTGCGAGCGTGGTCGGATCGATCACCCCAAAGTTGGAGCAGGCGGAGATCGAGCGCGCCAAGTACAAGCCGACCGAAAGTCTCGATGCATACGATCATTTTTTGCGTGGAATGGCGTGCTTTCACCGGCAGACCAAAACATCGCTCAACGAAGCGCTTCGGCATTTCAACCAAGCCATCGCAGCCGATCGCGATTTTGCCAGCCCCCATGGGATGGCGGCGTGGTGTTTTGGCTTTCGCAGAGCGAACGGCTGGACCGACGATAGAGTGAGCGAGACGGCAGAGGCCATTCGGCTTGGCAGACGGGCAGCCGAGTTGGCCCGAGACGACGCAATCGCGCTTTCTACGGCAGGTTGGGTGCTCGCCTACCTTGGTGGCGACCTTGCTGCCAGTATGGACCCCTTAAATCGAGCACGGCTGATCAATCCGAACCTAGCTACCGCTTGGCAATTGAGCGGTTGGGTCTGCAACTACATGGGCGAAACGGACCAAGCCATCGAGCATTTCAAACGGGCAATGCGGCTCAGTCCTCTCGACCCATTGAATTACACAACGCAGACGGGAATGGCGACGGCACAATTCCAACTAGGCGAATACGCTGAAGCGATTTTATGGGCGACCAAAGCAATGTCGGCGCAGCCAAGTTTTCTCCCCGCATTGCGCACCATAATTGCCAGCAATGCGCTTTTGAGACGTCAGAACGAAGCCGAAAAATATCTTGCTCAATTGCGCGAAGTCGATCCCGGCTTGCGTATGGGAAACTATTGGGAACGACTCCCCACAACCTATCAGCCTAGCTATCGGGCCAGGATGGAAGAAGGCATGCGCAAGGCGGGGCTGCCGGAATGACCAACGAAGCGCATTTCCGTTCTTGGCACATCGCGTCATTTCGCGGCGTCCAGCAATTCGGTCGCTATTGGGTGCATAGCGGACTCTGACAAGCCGTCCGCCGACAGATTTATGGGTTCACGGCCTAGTTTGTTTTCACGGCAGATCGCAAATTTTGGTCTTAATATCAAAAGCGATAGACATAAACGCTGACCAAACGTCATCCTTCAGAAGTTCGTCTAACGCTATCGAAGGCCAGCCATTCAACTTTTCCGTCGCCTTGATAGTCATTGTTGGCAATGTTCGGACGCGGTGGAGGATTTCTTGGCGGGCTTCATCGGATTTAAATGCTGGTACGTTGACCAGATTACCTAAAGAACCTGACACTTGATCGTAACGATCGAAGCCATTGTCGCGCTGGGGCTCATGGTCGCAACGAAATTGCGAATTCTTAGGCCGAAAAGCTTTATATGCATCGGCCAGCGGCTGGTGCTCCAATGAGCTTGGTAGCGCATGACAAATCACTCCGCAGGAATTGCCGGCGGCAGTTGCTGTTCACCCACGGTCAAATGTCTACCTATTGAAACGTCACACCCGCGAGGGCGCGGTTCGCCTTATCCTGCGGCCAGACGGTGACCGGTCCGGGAGCCGCACCGGCTGTGGCGATGTTGGTGCCCTGGCCAGGTTGTGTCAGGACCCGCTCTCCCGCTGCGTTAGACACGCGCACGACACCTTCAATAAGCAACACACCGAGTGCCAGATTATCGATCGGCCCAGCCCAAAACTCGGTGCCGCGGACACCGATGTTCGCGACGCGCGTCGTCACGATAACGCTAGCGCGCGCAAGCTTTGACACCTGCCCGGAGAGAAACCGGAAGGCGCCGTCTACTCTAAACCTAATGATTCCACGCCCCGCGCCGGGGTTGAACACGTATCTATCGAGCGTCAACCTTGTATTCTCGCCAAGCGTCATCAAGGTGTTGTCAGCGAACGTAAGTTGCAACCGCGCCGCTTCGCCGGTGGAGACGACCTCGTTGAGAAAGACCGATGCGTTAAGGTCAAGGGGACGCGTTGCGCTCTCGCGCGTTGCGCTTGCCTGTCCCTGCATGCGAGTGACCGTTCCGATCGCTTCCTGGGCCGCGGCTAAACCAGTCACGATGCTGGAAAGGACGATCGCCGCAACGACAGTCAGCCGATACAACATCCTGATCCGTCCCGATTCCATTGAGCTATCCTGACACAAAATGTGAACGCAGGGCAGCGTAGCCCGCCGACACGCACGCAGAGTCCAGAGGTGGGCGCCGACAAAGCAAAAAGACAGGGCTCGCGGGACGGCATACCTACGTAGAGAACGGGTTCAAATATCGGACTGGCGGAGGGAGTGGGATTCGAACCCACGATACGGTTTCCCGTATACACGCTTTCCAAGCGAGCGCCTTCAGCCACTCGGCCATCCCTCCGGCGCGCGAACGGCGCAATATAACGAGCCGGCCCGGCGGCACAACCCACGCCGTGCGGCGCGTTTGCACGCTTCGCGAAGCATCTGCTACCGTCACTTTCGCAATAATGAGTGCCGATTTTCGTTGTCCACCGGGTGGGAAAAATGATCGTACGCGAACGAGCCGACGGCGCGTTGATTCTGATTTGCCAGACCGATCACGCCAAACTGTCGGGGCAGTGCGCGGCGCATTGGGGCAACAAGGATTTCGCGCGCCCACAGCCTTATGAGGCGGTGGTGCGCGCCGCGACGTTTCACGACAGCGGCTGGTACGACTACGAAGCCAGCCCGACGGTCGCACCCGACACCGGAAAGCCGCTCAATTTCATGCAAGTCGCGTGGGGCCAACCGCAGCGGCGCGCATTCGAATGGGCGATCGACTGGATGAGCCGGATCGATCCGTATTCGGGACTGCTTATCGGCAAGCACCGGACCGGACTGCAACGCGGCCGCTACGACAAGGTCGCGCACCCGAAATTCTTCAACGCGCAGAACCTGCCCGAGGACAACGAGGACTTTCTGGCGCGCAACGAGGCGGCGCAGGCGGCCACCCTGCGCAACTATGACGAAGGCGAGTTCTGGATCAATTACCAGCTGCTCCAGGCCTTCGATCTGATTTCGCTGTTTCTCTGTAACAAAGACGTGGTCGACGACTATATCGATCCGGTTCCGACGTCGTATGACGACCGCTCGCAGCCGGTGAAACTCGCCTTGAAAACCATCGAGGCTAACCGGATTGAAATCGATCCGTTTCCATTCGACGTCAATCCGTTGCGCGTACAACTGGTCCGGCGCGAACTCGACCAAACGATGTTCGCCGAACCGGCCGCTTTCCGGGAAGCCTATTTCAAGACCGTTCCGCAGGCCGTCGACTTCGTTTTGTGCGGCCGGGGACGTTGACGCGCCTGGAGCAGCAATTGTGAGGGCGATCCGCGTCCACGCTCACGGCGGCCCGGAAACGATGCGGCTTGAGGATATGCCGCTGCCATCACCCGGCCCCGGCCAGGTCTTGGTCGAAGTCAAAGCCGCCGGCGTCAACTTGTTCGATACGCAACTGCGCAGCGGGCTTTACAAGCGCGAACTACCGCTCACGCTCGGGCTTGAAGGCGCCGGAATTGTCAGCGCACCCGGCTCCGATGCGGCCGGCATGAACGCCGGCGATCGTGTCGCTTTCATCTTTGCACCCGGCACGTATGCGACGCACGTGCTTGCGCCGACCTCCCGCGTCGTACCGCTTCCCGACGCCATCAGCTTCGAGGAGGCCGCCGCGATCCTGTTCCAGGGGTTGACCGCGCACTATCTGGCGACTTCGACCTTTCCCCTTAAGCCCAGATCGAGCTGCGTGGTTCACTCCGCCGCCGGCGGCGTTGGCATTCTGCTCTGTCAGATTGCGAAAATCCGCGGCGCCGAGGTGATCGGCGCGGTGTCGACGTCGGCAAAGGCCGAGATCGCACGCGCCGTCGGCGCCGATCACGTCGTCGTTTACGCGGACGAGGACTTCGCGGCCGCGGCCCGGCGCGTTACCAAGGAGCGCGGGGTCGACGTGGTCTATGATGCGGTCGGGCTTGAGACTTATATCCGCAGCATGGATGCGCTGCGGCCGCGCGGAACGCTGGCTCTATACGGCGAGGCGAGCGGGCTGGTTCCGCCGATCGATCCGCGTGACTTGCTATCGCGCAAATCGTTGTATCTCACCCGCACCGGCCTCGATCATTATATTGCCGACCGCGCCGAGCTACTCTCGCGGACCGATGAAATTTTCGGCTGGGTCGCAACCGGGCGGCTGAAACAGACAATTTTCCGGACTTATCGGCTGGAGGAAGCCGCCGACGCGCATCGGGCAATCGAGTCGCGCGCCACGACCGGCAAGCTCCTGGTAATTCCATGACCGCAAAATCGCCGCCGCGTTTACCGTTGATCGACGCACCGGACGACCCGTTAGCGCGCGAGGAGTTCGACAAGCTCGCGAGCGGACGCGGCATCCTCAACCTGCATCGGATGATGGCGCACGCGCCGCCGCTGATGAAAGCATCCGGCGGCATGGCCACCGCCTTCCGCCAAGCCGCCGAGCTCGGAAGCGACGTAGCCGAGATCGTCGTTCTGCGGACGGCACAGATCGCCGACTGCGCCTATGTGTTTCGGCGCCATGTGTCGTTGGCGCGAGCCGCCGGCGTCACCGAACAACAGGTCGGCGAGATCCAGCGTTGGCGCGAAAGCGCCGCCTTTTCGCCCGCGCAGAAGGCCGTGCTTGGATTTGCCGAGAAGGCAGCGCAAGGCACTCCGGTCGATGACGCAACATTTGCGCTCTTGCAGCGAAATTTTTCACCGCGCGAGATTGTCGAACTGACCATGCTGGTCGGCCACTATGTCGCGACTGCCATCTTCATCAAAACGCTGGCGGTTCCCGACGAGACGCTGGAGACGGGGGCGGAGTAGATGGGCGGCCTCGCGCGCGAGTATCCGGCAACGCTCTGCGTCGTGCTCGCCGGCGGGCGCGCACGCCGCATGGGCGGTGGCGACAAGGGGCGCATCGACATCGGCGGCGCAACCATTCTCGACCGCGCGCTGGCGCGGCTACGCCCGCAATGCGACCGACTCATTATCAACGCCCCCGATCCGGCTCGCTTCGCCGACACCGGACTGCCGGTGGTCGCCGACAGCGTACCGGACCACTCCGGCCCGCTGGCCGGCATTCTCGCCGGGCTCGATTGGACGGCAGCGCACGCAGCCGAAATCGCCTGGGTGATCAGCACGCCAAGCGATTGCCCGTTCCTGCCGCATGATCTCGTTGCGCGGCTGCATCAGGCGCGCACCAATGCCGATGCAACGCTCGGCTGCGCGCGGTCGGCAGACCGCCGGCATCCAGTCGTCGCGCTCTGGCCGGTAAACCTGCGCGATGACCTGCGTCGCGGGCTCGCCGAAAACGTACGCAAAGTCATGGAATGGACCGCGCGTTACACCGTTGGCATCGCCGAATGGCCGGCCGTGCCGGTCGATCCCTTCTTCAACGTCAATACGCCGGAACAGGCCGCCGAGGCCGCGCGCCTTGCGGCAAGCTATCCCGACGCTTGAACGCCGATCCGGTCACGCGGCAGCGCCTCGGCTTGCAAGACGTTGGCGATAGCCTCGATGTCGTCGAGCATCAGCACCGGCAGCGGCGCCTGCGGCATCGGCTGGCCAGTGGCAATCGCAACAATGCAATCGTCCTCGGGATGCAGCAGCGGCTTGCCGACCGACGGCCGATACACTTCGAGCTTCGGGTGCGCGTGGCGCTTGAACCCTTCGACAATCACCAGGTCCGCCGGGCCGAGTTTGTTCAGGATTTCGACAAGCGACGGCTCCGGCTCGCCGCGCAATTCGTGAATAAGCGCCCAGCGCCGGCTCGAAGCGATCGCGACCTCGCTGGCGCCGGCCTCACGATGCAGCCAGGAATCCTTACCCGGCTTGTCGAGATCGAATTCATGATGCGCGTGCTTGACGGTCGCGACTTTCAATCCGCGTCCGACCAACACCGGGATCACCTTGGTGATCAGCGTGGTCTTTCCCGACCCGCTCCAGCCGGCAAGACCGATGACGCGCATGGGCCCGCTCATGACCTTATGATAGAGACGCCCTGGTGAATTTGCGACTCTTTGCGACCCTTGATGAAGCTTGGCGACCCTTGGCAATGGCCGAACAAACCTTCGATTTGCGCGGCCTCAAATGCCCGCTTCCGGTATTGCGCGCACGCAAGGCGCTTGCCGGCATGAATTCGGGCGATGTCCTCAGCGTGGCGTGCACCGACCCGCTCGCCGCCATTGATATTCCGACCCTGCTGCGCGAAACCGGCGACACGCTGGAACAGACGCGGCACGACGGCAACGTCATCACGTTCCGCATCCGCAAGCGCTGATCGCCGCGCTCATACCGGAACCGACGTTGCGTCGTAGCTAAAAAGCCAATCGTATCGCTCCGTAACGCGCTGCTCCTGCCACTCGTGCGCGACATGGGCTTGCGCGGCTTCCGCGTCCGCCAACGCACGGCTGTGAAAGCGCGGAATCATTTCGGCCGAGCCGGCCACCGCTTTGTCGGCGCGCGGGCGGCGTGCGGTTTCGTAGCGCGCAAATGCCGTTTCATGGCCGTTTGGGTATTTTTCGAGGCAGCGCGCGAGCACCAGGCCGTCCTCGATCGCCATGACTGCCCCCTGCGCCAGAAATGGCACCATCGGATGACAGGCGTCGCCAAGGAGCGTGCAACGGCCGTTGCTCCAATGCTGCATGGTCGGCCGTAGCGCCAGCGCCCATTTAAATGGAACATCGATGTTGCGGATAATGCCATGCACGTCTTCGTGCCAGCCGTGAAAGTCTTCCAGCAATTCCTCGGCGGTGCCGCGAACGTTCCAGCCTTCGACCTGCCAATCGCTGCGCTCGCGGATGCCGACAAAGTTGAGCAGAGTTCCGGCGCGCAGCGGATAGTGCACCACATGGCCGCCGGGTCCGACCCAGTTGGTGCCGGTGACGCGGGACACCGTTGGCGGCAATTTTTCAATCGGGACGACGCCGCGCCACGCCGTGATGCCGCAAAATTGCGGCTTCGACGCTCCGAACAGACTTGCACGCACGGCCGAGTGTAGTCCATCTGCGCCGATGACGAGTTTTGCCTGCACCGGTTCCGCATTCTCGAACGCGAGTTCAACGCAATCGGACGTTTGCCGCACACCGAGACATTTGCGGCCGAGATGTACAACGTCGGGCCTTTCGCGCATCAGCGCGTGCGCAATGACGTTGTGCAGGTCACCGCGATGGATGGTTATGTAAGGAAAGCCGTAGCGAGCCTCGGACGCGACGCCGAGATCGAACAGCTTCCAGCTCTGCCCGGTGTTCCAAAGCCTGATCGCCTTGCCGGCCGGAAGCACCTGAACCTTTTCCAGCGCCGCTTTCAGCCCAAGCGCATGCAGGACGCGGGTGCCATTGGGGCTGATCTGCACACCGGCGCCGAGCTCGCGCAGTTCCGGCGCCTGTTCGTAAACTTCCACGTCGATGCCGCGCCGAAGAAGCGCCAGCGCCGCCGCAAGACCGCCGATGCCGGCGCCGACAATGGCGATTTTGTTCGGCGCCGCGCCGGTCACGCCGGTTTGCCGGCGGCCGTAAGGTTGAGGTCGACGAAGACATCGTCGCCTTTGAGGATCACCCGGTAGGTACGCAGCGGCACCTCACATGGCGGATCGACCACCTCCCCGGTGGGCACGCGGAACGACCCCATATGCATGCAGCACTCGATCACGTCGCCCTCGAGGATGCCGTCGGCCAGGCTTGCCGCCGCATGCGTGCATTCGTCGTCGGTGGCGTAGTAGGTTCCGCCGATATTGTAGACCGCCAGCGTCTTGGCGCCGGCCGGGAATTGCTTGACCGTATCCTGCGCCACGTCGGACTTCGCGCAGACGCGCACAACGCTGTCGATACTATCCACCATCGTTGATACCCCCCTCACGATTCTCGCTTACAATACGAAATGCGATCGGAAGGAAGCATGCAAGTTCTCGTGATCGGCGCCGGCGTAATCGGGCTCGCGGTGGCGCGGGCGGCGGCGCGCCGCGGCCACGACGTCATTGTTGCCGAAGCAACCGGCGGCATCGGCAACGGCGTGTCGTCGCGCAACAGCGAAGTCATTCACGCCGGCATTTATTATCCGACCGGATCGCTGCGCGCGCGCCATTCGACCCGCGGACGCCGCATGCTCTACGACTTCTGCGCTTCGCACAACGTCGCTCATAACAAATGCGGCAAGCTCATTGTCGCGACCGACGCGGCCGAGCAGGCGAAAGTCGAGACGCTGCTGGCGCAGGGGCTCAAGAATGGCGTCGAAGGACTTGAGTTGATCGGCGGCAACGCCGCGCGCGCCCTCGAGCAGGAGCTATCCTGCATCGGCGCGCTATCGTCGCCCGAATCCGGGATCGTCGACAGCCACGGCTACATGCGGGCGCTATGGGGCGACCTGGAAGATCGCGGCGGCAGCATTGCCTTCGAGACGCCGGTCGAGCGCGTGACGCTCGCCCAACCGCATTGGCATGTTCAATTCGGCGGCAACGACGCCGGCACCGCCATGTTCGATGCGGTGATCAACGCCGCCGGCCTCGGTGCGCAAAAACTCGCGCGCCGCATCGAAGGATTTCCGCCGGCAAAAGTCCCTCCCCTCATTCTCGCCAAGGGCAATTATTTCGGCTTTACCGGCAAGCCGGCGTTTTCACGCCTCATTTATCCAACGCCGGTCAACGGCGGCCTTGGCGTGCACGTCACCCTCGACCTCGCTGGACGAATGCGCTTTGGCCCCGATGTCGAGTGGATCGATCACGAAAGCTACACCGTCGATCCGCATCGCGCGCATGGATTTTATGAACGCATCCGCGCCTACTGGCCGCGCATTCCGGCGGGCTCGCTGGTCCCCGATTATTGCGGCATTCGTCCCAAGCTCAGCGGACCCGGCCAGCCGCAATCCGATTTTATGATCGTCGGCGAACGTGAGCACGGCCTGCCGCGGCTGGTTTGCCTGTTCGGCATTGAATCTCCGGGACTGACCGCTTCACTCTCGCTTGCCGAGCAGATCATCGATGACTTGACGGTTTGATCCGTCCCCGTCGGCTTGCGGCGCCAATCGCGACGCACGCGCAATTCACGCGCAAAAACCGGAGTTGGGGACGAAATATGGCGTTTCGCCGGAAGCGCCGTGGCACCGTGTACGATACGCCCGCCAATGAGCGTGGTTGGGGAGGCGCTGGGGATGAAGCGGACTGCGGTGCTGGTGTTCGTTTTTGTAACTGTGGCGTATCCGGCACTGGCGCATCAGCATCGCAGTCATCTTCTTCATCGCAGCCATCCGCACGCCGCGCGCAACGAAGGTCGTTCGCCGAACGAAAGCCATTCGCACATCACCTGCGCAATGGTGCGAAGCTACGTGGCGCAGGTCGGCCTCGAACAAGCCAAAGCGATGGCCGCCGCCGCCGGCATGACTGCAGCCGACGAGCGCCGGGCGCAGCAGTGCCTGGCGCACAGAGTCTGATTTATCGGCGCGCTAGAAAAATCAGCACCAGGCCGGCGACGGCTATCGCGCCGCCATAATAAATCCACCGGCTCGCGCCGACCATGAAGCTCTCGGCCGGATACGGGAAATAGCCCGAGCCCTGGCCGACGAAAATCAGGCCGGCGAGCAACAAAACAATTCCGATCACCGTCAGTAGCGTCTGCATGCTTCCGATTCCAACATTCGCATCCGTATTCAAACACCCTCACCCGGACGGATGGGGAAATTCAGTGCGCGGCATCCCAATTGTCGGCGGCATGCGCCTCGACCTGCAACGGCACCGAGAGTGATACCGCCGGCAGCGGCGCGTCTTCCATCACTTTCTTGATCACCGGCAGCGATTTTTCCACTTCGGCTTCCGGCACCTCGAACACCAACTCGTCATGCACCTGCAGCAGCATCTGCGCCGCGAGCTTATGCCTGGCGAGTTCGCCCTCGATGCGGATCATGGCGCGGCGGATGATATCGGCCGCGCTGCCTTGCAGCCGGGCGTTGATCGCGGCGCGCTCGTTGAACGAGCGAATTGAAGCATTGGACGCCTTGATCTCCGGGTAATGGCACTTTCGGCCGAACAACGTCTCCACATAGCCGTTCCGCTTGGCGAATTCCTTGGTCGTCTCGATATAGTCGCGGATGCCGGGGAAGCGCTCGAAATATTTTTTGATATACGCGGCCGCTTCATCGCGCGGAATGCCGAGCTGGTTGGCAAGGCCAAAGGCGGAAATGCCGTAGACAATACCGAAATTGATCGCCTTGGCGCGGCGGCGGATTTCCGGCGGCATCCCTTTCACCGGCACACCGAACATTTCCGACGCGGTCATGGCGTGAATGTCGAGGCCGTCGCGAAAGGCCTTTTGCAACGGCTCGATGCCGGCGATCTCAGCGAGGAGCCGCAGCTCAATCTGCGAGTAATCGGCGGAAACGAGCTTGGTGCCGGGCCCGGCAACGAAGGCGCGGCGGATTTTGCGGCCATCCTCGGTTCGCACCGGGATGTTTTGCAAATTCGGATCCGACGACGACAACCGGCCGGTGGTGGTGGACGCAAGCGCGTAATTGGTGTGCACGCGATGCGTCGTCGGATTGACGAAGCCCGGCAGCGCATCGGTGTAGGTCGATTTCAGCTTCGAGACTTGCCGCCAGTCGAGAATCTTCTGCGGCAGCTTGTGGCCCTGCTCCGCCAGCTCCTCGAGCGCCCGGGCGCCGGTCGCCCACTGGCCGGTCTTGGTTTTGGTTCCACCTTCAAGCTTGAGCTTGCCAAACAAAATATCGCCGAGCTGCTTGGGGCTGCCGGGATTGACGGTCTCGCCGGCAATCGCGTTGATCTCGGCTTCAAGCGCCGCGGCTTCCTGGGCGAACTCGCCCGAAAGCCGCGACAATATTTGCCGATCAACAGAAATGCCGCGCCGCTCCATCCGCGCCAACACCGACAGCAGCGGACGTTCCAGCGTTTCGTAGACGGTCAGCACATGCCCGGCCGGCAGGCGCGGTTTAAGCACGTGCCACAGCCGCAGCATAATGTCGGCGCGCTCGGCGGCGTATTCGGTCGCCTTGTCGATACCAAGGAAGTCGAAGGTAATTTTGGCTTTGCCCGGCTTGAGCAGCTTATCGATCTCGATGGCTGAGTAGGTGAACACGGCTTCGGCGAGTTTGTCGAGCGCGTGATTTTGCCGCCCTGCATCGAGCGCGTACGACATCAGCATAACGTCATCACCGGGCGCGATCTCGATGCCGCGTTGCGCAAAAATCTGCCAGGCGAATTTCAAATCATGGCTGATCTTGAGCGTGCCGGAGTCGGTGAGCACCGACTTCAACGCATCGAGCGCGGCGCGTTCGCTCATCTGCTCGGGCGCGAGATCGCCGGAAAACAGGCCTTCCGCGCCGCCTTCGGCACCTTGCCGGTGCGCCAACGGCACATAGCAGGCCTCATTGGGCGCGACCGCGAGCGAAAAGCCGCATAATTCCGCCTGCATCGGATCGGAATTGGCGGTCAGCGTGTCGATCGCGACCAGGCCCACTTCGCGCGCCCGCGCCAGCACGGCATTGAGCTCGTCGATGCTGCGCAAGGTCCGATACTTCGAGCGGTCGAATTTGGCATTGCGTGCCGCCGCGATCCGCGCGGCAGCGAGCGCTTGCGGCGTATCTGCAAAGTTTGCCGCGCGGTCACCGCCTTGTTCGCGCGGCGTCATTCCTCCCCCCGTGAGTGGAAGCCTGGCCGCACCGACCGCTTCCCCTCCTCCCGCGCGCGCAGCGCGTGGTGGGGAGGGGTCAGGGGTGGGGGGCCCTTCGCTGCCGCCCCCCACCCCGCCGCTCATGTCATTCGCGGCGACGCTCCCCGCCGCTTCGCGGGGGGAGGGAAAGCCGGCTAATCGCGCCTCGGCCTCGATCTCGCTCGCCTCGACGCTGGCGAATTCCGCCACCCGCCGCATCAGTCCGTTAAATTCCATCGCCTTGAGGAAAGCGATCAGCCGCTTGTAATCGGGCTCGTGGACCGCGAGATCGCCGATCGCCACATCGAGCGCGACGTTGGCGTCGAGCGTGACGAGCTTTTTCGAAAGCCGCGCCGCCTCGGCGTGCTCGATCAACGCCTGCCGGCGTTTTTCCTGCTTGATTTCGTTGGTGCGCCCGAGCAGCGTTTCGAGATCGCCATACTCACCGATCAGTTGCGCCGCGGTCTTGACGCCAATGCCGGGCACGCCCGGCACGTTGTCGGTCGAATCGCCGATCAGCGCCTGGACCTCGATGACTTTCTCCGGCGGCACACCAAATTTTTCGATCACCTCGGCGCGGCCGATCTTCTTGTCCTTCATCGCGTCGAACATGATCACGCGGTCGTTGACGAGCTGCATCAGATCTTTGTCGGACGACACGATGGTGGCGGTGGCGCCCGCCGCATCGGCTTCGCGCACATAGGTCGCGATCAGGTCGTCGGCCTCGAAACCGTTCTGCTCCAGGCAAGGCAGATCGAAGGCCCGCACGGCTTCACGGATGAATTTGAATTGCGGCTTGAGGTCGTCGGGCGGATCGGGACGGTGCGCCTTGTAGTCGGCATACATTTCGGTGCGGAAGGTCTTTTCCGATTTGTCGAGCACGACGGCGAGATGGGTCGGCTGTTCATCCGCCTTCATGTCGCGCAAAAGCTTCCACAGCATGTTGCAGAAGCCGAATACGGCGTTGAGCTGAAGCCCGTCCGATTTGCGGGTGATCGGCGGCAGCGCGTGATAGGCGCGAAAGACATAGCCCGAGCCGTCGACCAGAAAGACGTGATCGCCTTTCTTGACCGGCTTGGCGGCGGGTTTGGCGGCAACCGTGCCAGCAACCGCGCCGGGCCTGGATTTTTGTGCAGTGGGCATGATGACCGCTAATATATGAGTTTGCCGTCATTCCGGAAGCTGCGAAGCAGCTGTCTGGAATCCATAATCGCCTGCGGTGCATAACTCGCGCTGCGGGTCATCCTCGGCGATAGTGGCTATGGATTCCGGGTTCGCGCCGGAGCTTGTCATCGGGCCGGCCACTTCGGGCCGGACCCGCTGGGCGCGCCCCGGAATGACGGGTTGAGAGCCATGGACTATTCCCCGCAATTGCCGATCGACGCGGCGCTGCCGGAGCTCACCGCGGCGTTGCGCTGGCGCAATGTGGCGGTTTTGGTCGCTCCGCCGGGCGCGGGCAAGACCACCCGGGTGCCATTGGCGCTCGGCGGCGAGCCGTGGGTGGCCGACCGGCGCATTCTGGTGTTGGAGCCGCGCAGGATCGCCGCCCGCGCCGCCGCGACGCGGATGGCCAGGACCTTGGGCGAGAATGTCGGCGAGACCGTCGGCCTGCGGATACGCTTTGGCTCGAAGACCTCGCAGCGAACCCGAATCGAGATCGTTACCGAAGGCATTTTCACCCGGCTGATCCTCGACGATCCGATGCTCGAGGACGTTGCCGCGGTTCTGTTCGACGAGTTCCACGAACGCTCGCTCGACGCCGATCTCGGGCTTGCTTTGGCGCGCGACGTGCAAAAAGGCCTACGCGAAGATTTGCGGCTTCTCGTCATGTCGGCGACGATCGACGGCGCGCGGGTGGCCAAGCTTCTCGACGACGCGCCGGTGATCGCGGCGCAAGGCCGCTCGTTTCCGGTCGAAACCAAATACCTCGGGCGCGACGCGCGGCCGATCGAGCCGCAACTCGCCGACGCGATCCGGCGGGCCACACGCGCCAATGCCGGTTCGCTGCTGGCTTTTCTTCCCGGCGCGGCGGAAATCCGCCGCACCGCGGCCCTCCTCGACGGCGGGCTCGATCCGGCAACCGACCTCGTTACGCTTTACGGCGCGCTCGCCGGCGAAGAGCAGGATCGCGCCATTGCACCCGCACAGCCCGGCCGGCGCAAGATCGTACTCGCGACCTCGATTGCGGAGACGTCGATCACCATTGAGGGCGTGCGCATGGTGGTCGACAGCGGGCTTGCCCGCGTGCCGCGCTACGAGCCCGACGTCGGCGTGACGCGGCTCGAGACCGTGCGCGTATCGCGCGCGGCAGCCGATCAGCGGCGCGGCCGCGCCGGGCGTCTGGAAGCCGGTATCTGCTATCGGCTGTGGGACGAGCCGCAGACCGCGGCGCTCGAACCGTACACGCGCCCGGAAATTTTGTCGGCCGATTTGTCGTCTTTCGCGCTGGACCTGGCGGCCTGGGGAAGCAGGCCCGAGCAGCTTTCCTTTCTCGATCCGCCGCCCACTCCGGCGCTCAAAGAGGCAAATGCCTTGCTGCGCGAGCTTGGCGCCCTCGATAGCGATGGCCGCATCACCGATGAGGGCCGCAAGCTGCGTCGCTTGCCGCTGCCGCCGCGCTTGGCGCGCATGGTGGTCGATGCGGCGGCGGAGAATGCCTCGCTCGCCGCCGCCGAGATTGCCGTCCTGATCGGCGAGCGCGGCCTTGGCGGCGACAATGTGGACGTGACCGCACGCCTCGACGCGCTGCGGCGCGATCGCTCCACCCGCGCGCGCGACGCCCGCGCCATGGCGGCGCGGTGGGCGGAGATCGCCGACCCCGAAAATGCCGCGCACCACAGCGGCGACGTTAGTACCGGCGCCTTGCTCGCGCTGGCCTATCCCGAGCGCATTGCCAAGAATCGCAGCGGCGCCGCCGGAGCGTTTGTCCTGGCAAATGGCCGCGGCGCCCAGATCGATCCCGCTTCCGCGCTGGCGCGCGAGCCTTATCTTGGCGTGGCCGAACTTGCCGGCAGCGCCGCCGCCGGCCGCATCCTGCTCGCGGCGCCGATTGCGCTTGGTGAAATCGAGGCGCGCTTCGCCGATCGCATCGAGACGCGCGAAGAGATCAATTTCGATCCGGCTAGCGCGAGCTTGCGCTTGCGTGGACTAAGACGGCTTGGCGCAATTACGCTTACCGAACAGCCGATGTCGGTCGAACCGACCGACGCTGCCGCGCGCATACTCGCCGAAGGCATCGCTCGGCTTGGCGTCGAGCGGCTTCCCTGGACCAAGGCGCTGCGGCAATGGCGCGACCGGGTCATGTTTTTACGCCGGGCCGAAGGCGACACCTGGCCCGATTTGTCCGATCCAGCACTCGCCGTCGACACAGATTGGCTGGCTGGCTTGTTTGCCGGCAAGACATCGCTTGCCGCGCTTTCGGCCGACGAACTCGCGGGCACCCTGACATCGCGCCTGCCGTTTCCATTGCGGCGCCGGCTCGAGGCCGAGGCGCCGACCCATTTCACCGCGCCAACCGGGTCGCAAGTGCCGATCGACTATGAAGCCGACGGCGGCCCGAAAATATCGATCCGCGTCCAAGAGCTTTTCGGCCTTGGCCACCATCCCGCAATCGCCGGTGGAAAAATCGCGCTGCTGGTGGAGCTTCTGTCGCCGGCGCACCGTCCGGTACAGATGACCCGCGATTTGCCCGGTTTTTGGCGCGGCAGCTACGCGGCGGTGCGCGCCGAGATGCGCGGGCGCTATCCAAAGCATCCCTGGCCGGACGATCCGACGACCGCGTTGCCGACGCGCCGGGCGAACAAGCGCAAGTAGTTCAACCATGCAAGTAGTGCAACCATTCCGAACGCGCGTTGTTTAGGCTATTGCTGCGCAGTGCCGATTCCTTTCGAGAGATGAATGTTTCCGAAGCCAAAGCCTCAGCTTACACCGAACACCTACGCCTATGAATCCGAGCCGATGGTGAAGGCCACCGGCTTTCGCGAATACGACGCCCGCTGGCTGTTCGGCAGCGAGATTAATCTGATGGGCGTGGAGGCGCTGGGTCTGGGGCTCGGCACGCTTATTCACGAACTTGGCGTGAAGCCGCAGATCGTCACCGGGCACGATTTCCGCTCCTATTCGGCCTCGATCAAGATGGCGCTGACCAACGGGCTGATGGCCGCCGGCTGCAAGGTGCATGACATTGGGCTTGCAGTGACGCCGATGACCTACTTCGCCCAGTTCGACCTCGACATTCCCTGCGTCGCCATGGTGACGGCCTCACACAATGACAACGGCTGGACCGGCGTGAAAATGGGAGCCAATCGTCCGCTCACCTTCGGTCCGGACGAGATGACGCGCCTAAAGGACATCGTCCTCAACGGCAGCTTCAAGCTCAAGGACGGCGGCGCCTACGCCTTCGTCGAGAATTTTCCGGCACGCTATATCGCCGACCTCACCCATCGCCCGAAGCTCAAGCGCCGTCTCAAAGTCGTCTGCGCCTGCGGTAACGGCACCGCCGGCGCATTCGCGCCGCAAGTGCTGGAAGCGGTCGGCTGCGAGGTGGTGCCGCTCGATTGCGAACTCGACTACACGTTTCCGCATTACAACCCGAATACCGAAGACATGAAGATGCTGCACGCCATGCGCGACGCGGTGCTGGCGAGCAAGGCCGATCTGGCGCTGGGCTTCGATGGCGACGGCGACCGTTGCGGCGTCGTCGATAACGAGGGCGAGGAGATTTTCGCCGACAAGGTAGGGGTCATACTGGCGCGCGACATCTCCGCGCAACACAAGAGTGCGCTGTTCGTCGCCGACGTGAAATCGACCGGCCTGTTCATGACCGATCCGGTGCTGATCAAAAACGGAGCCAAGACCGACTATTGGAAGACCGGACATTCCTACATGAAGCGGCGGGTCAACGAGATCGGCGCCATCGCCGGCTTCGAAAAATCCGGCCACTTCTTTTTCAACAAACCGATGGGCCGCGGCTATGACGACGGGCTGATTTTCGCGCTTGCAGTCTGCGACATGCTCGACCGCAATCCCGGCAAGAGCATGGCCGATCTAAAGAATGCTTTGCCGAAGACCTGGTCGTCGCCGACGATGTCGCCACACTGCGCCGACGAGCAGAAATACGGCGTGGCGGACGCGGTGGTGAAGCACTTTCAATCGGAGCAAAAAAAGGGCGACAAGGTCGCCGGCCAGCCGATCCGCGACCTGGTAACCGTCAACGGCGTGCGCGTGACGGTCGAGGACGGCACCTGGGGGCTGGTTCGCGCCTCATCCAACAAACCGGAGCTGGTGGTCGTGGTCGAAAGTCCGGTGTCCGAGGCACGCATGCGCGAGATGTTCGCCGCAATCGACGCAGTGCTGCGTACGCATAAGGAAGTCGGCGAATACAATCAGAAAATTTGAAGCGTCCGCCGCGCCGGTCGCGCGGCTTCACAGCGAAAATCAAACCTCCACATAGACGTCAACCTCCAGCACGCCGGGCAACATGGCGCGCCGCACTATGCCCGTTTCGGCAACCGCCTGATTTGCGCGCCTGCCGTTCTTTCCGCGACGCGAATGTCATAGGCGCTTTGTAGATTGAGCCAAAACTGCGCGCTGGTGCCGAACCAATGGCCGAACCGCAGCGCCGTGTCGCCGGTGATCGCGCGGTTGCCGTGCATGATCTGGGTGATGCGGTTTGCCGGCACGCGCAATTGTCGCGCAAGCTCGGTCGGCGTGACCGCAATCTCTGCAAGTTCCTCGGCGAGGATTTCCCCCGGATGAATGGCGGGTCTGACCATGATTCCCTCAGTGATAATCAGCAATTTCGACATTCGAAGGCCCGCGCGCGCCACGTGGCCATACGAAGCAGACACGCCATTGCGCGTTGATCCGTATGCTGAACTGGCCGGCGCGATCACCGTTTAGGGCTTCGAGACGATTGCTTCGTAATGCCCGTAGTTCATCCAAACCGGTCGCAGCGTCGAGTATTTCGAGGCGGCGATAGGCTTGTCGGGCAAACCCCTGAAATTCGCGTACGAAGTGCCCGTCAGCAAAGGCCTGGGTGCGCGAGTCCCGATAGCTCAGGATCATGCCGCACTAAAGCTAGCGCAATTGACGCTTTACGTCAAGCGTACATACGGTGGCTGATGCCTGAGCTTCAGGGTCGGGTTCCCCGCAATGGCGGGAGAGAATCAAACGACTTCCACATAGACGTCAACCTCCAGCACGCCGGGCAACATGGCGCGCCAGGCGGTCAGATAGGTCTGGAACCGCATGTCGCTTGCAATCGATTGCCGGTTCAACTCGAAGCTTTCCGGCGCCTCGTATTCGATAACCTGAACGAATTTTGCGGGATCGTCGGCATTGCGCAAAAGGGTGAGGCTGGCGTTGCCGAACGCCTGATAGAACGGCGCCGAGGCCCGCATCATCGCCGAGAGCTGTTCCGGATCGGCGCCCGACATGGTGAACCGCAAGTGCAGCGTGCGCTTTACTTTTGGTTCGTCGTTTGCCATCGGTGCACCCCTAAAAACAACTACGGTACCGCGTCGCTCCGCGATTGCCGCTGCCTATTTTACTTGAATGTCTCGCGCAACGCGTGCCCCGGGTAGACACCGAGTATTTTCAACGTACGCGGCTGCGACACGAACTCCAACTCTTCGAGCGCCAGTTGCAATGCCCGATCCTTTGGGTGGCCTTGAACGTCGGCATAGAATTGCGTGGCCGCAAAGCTGCCTTCGACCATGTAGCTTTCGAGCTTGGTCATATTGACGCCGTTGGTGGCGAAACCGCCGAGCGCCTTGTAAAGCGCCGCCGGGATATTGCGCACCTGGAATACAAAAGTGGTGACGACCCGCTTCTCCTTGCGGCTCGCCCATCGCGGTTTGCGGGCCAGAACGACAAAGCGCGTGGTGTTGTGTTTGTCGTCGGCGACATCTTTCTTGAGGATTCGCAGTCCGTAGATTCTTGCAGCGAGTTTCGTCGCCAATGCGGCGCGTGAGACATCGTCCGCTTCCGATACTTCCCGGGCGGCGCCCGCCGTATCGGCGGCGACCACGGCCGCGATGCGGAGCTTGCGAATGATGTTGCGGCACTGACCGAGCGCATGCACGTGGCTTTCGACGGTCTTGATGGTGCGCAGTGTAGCGCCTTCCGGCGCCATCAGCTGGTGCTGCACTGGCAGAAACCACTCGCCGACGATGTGCAGCCCCGACCGCGGCATCAGGTGATGAATATCCGCCACCCGGCCGGCGACCGAGTTGTCGATCGGGATCATGCCGAGCTGGGCGCGGCCGCTGCGCACCGCCGCGAAGGCATCCTCGAAAGTCGGACATGGCATCGGCAGAAAGCTGCGGTAGGCCTCGCGGCAGGCGATGTGCGAATTGGCACCGGCCTCGCCCTGGAAAGCGATTCGTTTGCGTGTGCTCATGACCGTCCCGATAGCATGGCCCGCGCGCGCGCCAAATCCTCCGGCGTATCGACGCCCAGCGGAGCCGCATCGACGATAGCCACGTCGATCCGCATACCGGCCTCAAGCGCGCGCAACTGTTCGAGCTTTTCACGCTTTTCCAGCGGCGACTGCGGGAGTTTCACGAACCGCTCAAGCGCCGCGCGCCGGAACGCGTAAAGGCCGATGTGATGGTAGAGCGGTCCTTCACCGTACGGGGCCGTGGCACGAGTAAAATAGAGCGCGCGCAACCGCGCCGGACCGACCGGGCTGCCAATCACCTTGACCACGCCGGCGCTGTCGCGCTCCTCAGCGGTCCTGATCTCCGCTGCCGGGGTCGCGATGTCGACTGCCTGATCCGCGAGCAACGCCACCGCATCGGTAATCGCGGTGGGAGCCAACGTCGGCAGATCGCCCTGAACGTTGACGACGATTTCTATCCGCCCACCCGGATCGAGTTTGCCCAGCGCCTCGAAGACCCGATCCGACCCGGAGGCGTGGTCGGCACGGGTCATGACGGAACGGCCGCCGGCCTTCGCCACCGCGGCTTCGATCTCGATCGAATCGGTCGCGACCACAACCGGACCGACAGCCGCCGCTTCGGCACGGCGCAGCACATGCTCGATCATCGGCTTGCCGGCAATGTCGGCGAGCGGCTTGCCGGGCAGCCGGGTCGCCGCCATGCGGGCCGGAATAAGGATGAGAACGTCAGTCATCGATTGGGCAAATCCGCCGCAGTTGGCGTCGCTTATACGGGTTGCAACAGGCGAGACAAACCGGCTATTTACGCGTTGTCCTTTGACCCTATCGTCGCGGAGCTATTCAGCGGTGAATTCATTCCAAATCAACAAGATTCTTGGGGCACTCCTGGGAACCTGTCTCGTTCTGCTGGTGGTGCATATGGCGGCTGGCGCGATCTTTGCGCCGCGGGTCGCAGCGAAGCCCGGCTATGAGATCGCCGTCAAAGAGGAGGCGCCGGGGGGGGCAAAGGCCGCGTCGAAATCGATCGCGGAGCCGATCGAGACGCTATTGGCCAGTGCCTCAGCCGAACACGGCGCGCAAATCGCCAAACAATGCGCGATCTGCCACAACTTTCAGGAAGGCCAAGGCCCGAAGATCGGCCCGGATTTGTATGGCGTTGTCGGTCGGAAGATCGCCACCGCGCCCGGCTTCAATTATACGGCAGGGTTGAAGGCATTAGGCGGCACCTGGACGTTTGACCAGTTGAACAAATGGATTACCGACCCGCGCGCCATGGTTCCCGGCACCGCCATGACGTTTGCCGGACTGTCGAGCGAGAAGCAGCGCGCTGACGTTATCGCCTATCTCGATTCATTGTCGAAAACTCCGGTCCCGCTGCCGAAGGCTTCTGCTGCGCCGGCGGCTGCATCCGCGCCAGCGGCAGCAAACGCGCCTGCTGCCGCCTCGACCAAACCACCCGCCGCGGCACCTGCGGAACCCAAGGCCGCCGCGCCGGTGCCGGCCGCGAAGGAATAACGGTTGACGGCTTTTTTGATCCTCGTGCCCGGGGATGTGAAGTTCTATTTTGTCGCGGCGCGCGCTAGCAAGCTGGCGCCACAATTGGAAAGCACTAGTGGAGCGGATTTTACATTCGCTCGTGAAAGCGACTGTCAAATCCAAAACTCCACTAAGACTCATATTTGCTAGTGGTCCTTTTGATTCTAACATTTGCATGAGAAGCTGCCGAACACGGATGCGAATGTTAGAATCGGACCACTAGTCACCTTCACCGCAATTGATCGTCAGCGGCTTGGATAGCGTCGCACGTCGGCAAATGTGCCGGGCCCCGGCGACAGTCATTCGCGGCATGTGATGCGCGAAAATCCATGGGAGCGCCTGTTCCGTGAACCGCCGAACCTTGCTCACCACCGCCCTCTTCGCGTTCGGCGCCGGACGGCTGCCGTTGCCGGATTGGGCGCCCGCCGCGCGGGCCGCCGAGGAAGCGGCATCGGGACCGGCATGGCGCCACGGCGTCTCGTTGTTCGGCGATCTGAAATATCCGCCAGGCTTTAAGCAATTCGACTACGTCAATCCCCAAGCGCCGAAGGGCGGCGTCGCGCGGCAGATCGCAGTCGGCACCTACGATAATTTCAACATCGCGGTCGCCGGCGTCAAAGGCGCGCTGGCGACCGGGATCGACTTTATATACGACACGTTGCTGGTTTCGGCGCTCGACGAAGTGTCCAGCGAGTACGGCCTCCTCGCCGAGGCCGTCCGCTATCCGGACGACTTCTCCTCAGTTACCTACCGGCTGCGCGCCGAAGCGAAATGGCACGACGGCAAGCCGGTGACGCCGGAAGACGTGATCTTCTCGCTTCAAGCATTCAAGAAATACAGTCCGCAGCTCGCCGCCTATTATCGTCACGTCGTCAAGGCGGAAAAAGCCGGTGAGCGCGACGTCGTCTTCACGTTCGATTCACCGGGCAACCGCGAGTTGCCGCAGATCGTCGGCCAGATTCTGGTTTTGCCCAAGCACTGGTGGGAGGCCACCGCCGACAACGGCAGCAAGCGCGATATCGGCGCCACGACGCTCGAACCGCCGCTGGGCTCGGGCCCCTACCGGGTCAAGGACTTTTCGCCGGGGCGCAACATCGTCTATCAGCGCGTGACCGACTATTGGGGTGAAAAGCTCAACATCAACATCGGCCGCGATAATTTCGACCAATTGCGTTTCGAATATTTTCGCGACACGACCGTTGCACTGGAGGCGTTCAAGGCCGACACCGTCGATTGGCGGACCGAGAATAGCGCCAAGAACTGGGCAACCGCCTACGACTTTCCCGCGGTCAACGACAAACGGGTGATCCGCGAAGAATTCCCCATCAACAACGTCGGCGTGATGCAGGCTTTCGCCTTCAACATTCGCCGCGCCAAGTTCCAGGATCCGCGCGTGCGCCAGGCGTTTAACTTCGCGTTCGACTTCGAGGAGATGAACAAACAGATTTTCTTCGGTCAGTACAAACGCATTGCCAGCTACTTCCAGGGCACCGAACTTGCTTGCAACGGATTGCCGACAGGCCGCGAGCTCGAAATCCTCGAGACCGTCCGGGACAAAGTACCGCCCGAGCTGTTCACCGCCACCTACACAAATCCGGTCGGTGGCAACCCGCAAGCGGTGCGCGGGAATTTACGGGAAGCGGTGCGGCTGTTCCGCGAGGCCGGATATGAAGTGCGCAACGAACGGCTGGTCAACAGCAAGACCGGCGAGCCTTATACCGTCGAATTCTTGGCCGAGGATCCGAGCTTCGAACGCGTGTTTTTATTCTACAAGCCGTCGCTTGACCGGCTCGGCATCGCGGTAACGGTACGAACGGTAGACGACGCCCAATATGAAAACCGGCTGCGCGGCTGGGATTTCGACGTCATCACGCAGTCTTGGGGTGAATCGCTTTCCCCCGGCAACGAGCAACGCGGCTATTGGGGCTCGCAGGCCGCCGATCAGCCGGGATCGCTCAACCTGATCGGCATCAAGAATCCTGCGGTCGACGCCATGATCGATCGGGTCATTTTTGCCAAGAGCCGCGACGATCTGGTCGCGGCAACCCACGCGCTCGATCGCGTGCTGTTATGGAACCATTACGTCGTGCCGCAATGGTCCTACGGCAAAGTGCGCAGCGCCCGCTGGGACAGGTTCGGCCGTCCCGATCCGCTGCCGAAATACGGCGCCTCGTCGTTTCCGACGGTGTGGTGGTGGGACGCCGATAAGGCGGCAAAAACGGGAAGCCGCTAGTGGCCGGCGACGACGCTCGCCGTATTGCACGCACGGCGGCGGTGACGCGCCGGCACGCACTGGCGCTTGCCGCCGGCGCGACAATAGCGGCCGGCTCAGGCTTGCGCCTTGCGCACGCCGACGACAGCGAATCGCACGGCCTTTCGGCATTCGGCGACCTCGCCTACCCGGCGGATTTCACGCACTTTCGCTACGTCAACCCGCAGGCGCCGAAAGGCGGCGTGTTCTCCCAGATCGGGCCGAACCGCCAATTCAATCAAAACTTCCTGACCTTCAACTCGCTCAATAGCTACATCCTCAGGGGTGACGCGGCGCAGGGCATGGAGCTCACCTTCGCCACGCTGATGGCCCGATCGGGCGACGAGCCCGACGCCATGTACGGCCTTGCCGCCGCGAAAGTTCGGCGTTCGACCGATGGCGTCAGCTACCGTTTCTACATCCGGCCCGAGGCGACGTTCCACGACGGCACGCGACTCACCGCGCACGATGTCGCATTCTCGCTGAACATCCTCAAGGAAAAAGGCCACCCCCTGATCACCCAGTCGCTGCGCGATTTTGTCGGCGCCAAGGCGGACGACGATGTCAGCGTCGTCGCCACGTTCACGCCGAGCCGGGCGCGCGATGTGCCGCTTCTGGTCGCCGGCCTGCCGATCTTCTCGCGCGCCTATTATTCGACGAAGCGCTTCGACGAATCCACGCTCGAAATCCCGCTCGGGTCCGGCGCCTACAAAGTCGGCCGCTTCGAAGCCGGGCGTTACATCGAATTCGAGCGCGTCAAGGATTGGTGGGGAGCCGAGCTGCCGGTGTCGCGCGGCCAGAACAATTTCGACATCGTGCGCTTTGAATACTACCGCGACCGCGATGTCGGCTTCGAAGGCTTCACCGCCGGCAGTTATCTGTTCCGCGAGGAATTTACGTCGCGCACCTGGGCGACCCGTTACGATTTCCCGGCCATCAGGGACGGACGCGTCAAGAAGGATGTATTGCCCGACGACACGCCGTCCGGTGCGCAAGGCTGGTTCATCAATACGCGGCGGGCGAAATTCGCCGATCTGCGGCTGCGCGAGGCGCTGTGCGACGCCTTCGACTTTGAATGGACCAATAAGACCATCATGTATTCGTCGTACGACCGCACCGTCTCGGTGTTCCAGAACTCCGATATGATGGCCGATGGCGTTCCGAGCGCCGACGAACTCAAGCTGCTTGAACCCTTCCGCGGCCGTGTTCCCGACGAAGTATTCGGCGAGCCCTATGTGCCGCCGGTTTCTGACGGCTCCGGGCAGGACCGCACGCTACTGCGCAAAGCCTCGCAGCTGCTCAAGGATGCCGGCTGCGTCATCAAGAACGGCAAACGGGTTTTGCCGAACGGCGAGCTGATCGGCATCGAATTCCTGATCGACGAACCGACCTTCGAGCCGCATCACATGCCGTTCATCAAGAATCTCGGTACGCTTGGCATCGATGCCTCGTTGCGCATCGTCGACCCGGTGCAGTACCGAGCGCGGCGCGATGATTTCGACTTCGATATCACCGTCGATCGCTTCGGCTTTTCGTCGACGCCGGGCGATTCGCTCCGCTCGTTCTTCTCCTCGCAGGCGGCCGCGCTAAAGGGCTCGAACAATCTGGCCGGGATCGCCGATCCGGCCGTCGATGCCCTGATCGACGTTATTGTCGCGGCGCCAACCCGACCGGCGCTGGTCACTGCCTGCCGCGCGCTAGACCGCGTGCTCCGCGCCGGCCGCTACTGGATTCCGCATTGGTATAAGGCTTCGCACTGGATCGCCTATTGGGACGTTTTCGGCCGGCCGCCGGCGCAACCGCGTTACTTCCGCGGCATTCCCGAAACCTGGTGGTACGATCGCGTTAAAGCAGCGAAACTCGGGCGGGCGGGGTAGACCTAATCCGATCCCTCCTCGTGTCGGGGAGTGGAAAGAGTAAGGACATGACTGCTTACATCATCCGCCGCATCCTGTTCATGATCCCGACCATCTTCGGGATCATGCTGGTGTCGTTCGTCGTGGTGCAATTCGCTCCCGGCGGCCCGGTCGAACGCGTCATCGCGCAGCTTTCCGGAAACGACACCGGAGCCACGTCACGCATCTCCGGCTCGGCGGGCGGCGACTTCGGCGCGCGCGGCGCGCTCCAGTCGGGCGCGCAGATGGACATCAACGCCAAGTATCGCGGCGCGCAGGGACTGGACCCGGAATTCATCAAGAGCCTGGAAAAGCAGTTCGGCTTCGATAAGCCCGCCTACGAACGCTTTTTCCTGATGATGTGGAATTACCTGCGTTTCGATTTCGGCAAGAGCTATTTCCGCGACGTCACTGTCCTGCACCTCATCAAGGAGAAACTGCCGGTTTCGATCTCGCTCGGCATCTGGATGACGCTCTTGAGCTACTTGATCTCGATTCCGCTCGGCATCCGCAAAGCCGTGCGTGACGGCTCGCAGTTCGATGTTTGGACGTCCAGCGTCATCATCGTCGGCTACGCCATCCCCGGCTTTTTGTTCGCCATCCTACTGATCATTCTGTTTGCCGGCGGTTCCTTTTACGACATCTTCCCGCTGCGCGGGCTGACCTCCGACGGCTGGTCGCAGTTTCCGTGGTGGCAAAAGATCCTCGACTATTTCTGGCACCTGACGTTGCCGATCATATCGATGGGTCTGGCGGCTTTTGCCACCATGACGCTCCTCACCAAAAATTCGTTCCTTGAGGAACTGCGCAAGCAATATGTGCTCACCGCGCGCGCCAAAGGATGTTCGGAGCACCAAGTGCTCTACGGCCACATTTTTCGCAACGCCATGCTGCTGGTCGTCGCCGGCTTTCCCGGCGCGTTCGTCAGCGCTTTCTTCGCCGGAGCGCTCTTGATCGAGACCATCTTCTCGCTCGACGGACTCGGATTGCTCAGCTTCGAAAGCGTGCTCAACCGGGACTACCCGGTCGTGTTCGCCAACCTCTACATCTTCGCGCTGGTCGGGCTGGTCGTGAACCTCATTTCCGACCTCACCTATACCTGGATCGATCCTCGCATCGATTTCGAGACGCGGGAGGTCTGAGTTGGACGTCGAGATTCGCGCCGACGAAAAGATCGAACCGCCGATGCGGCTGACGCCGGATGTCGAGCCGACCGGGCCGGTCGGACTTTCGCCTTCGCCGCGGCGGCTCGCTTTGTCCCCGATCAATCAGCGGCGCTGGCGCAATTTCAAGATCAACCGGCGCGGCTATTTTTCGCTGTGGCTTTTCCTATTCCTGTTCGTCATCTCGCTGTTCGCCGAAGTCATCGCCAACGATAAGCCGCTCTACATCAGTTACCAGGCCAAGTCGTATTTTCCGATTCTCTTCGCCTACCCGGAAACCACGTTCGGCGGCGATTTCGAAACTGCCACCGATTATCGTGACCCGTTCGTACAAAAGCTGATTGCGGACAAAAACGGCAGCATGATCTGGCCGCCGATCCGATATTCCTACACCACTCACAACCTCGATTTACCGACACCGGCGCCGTCCAAGCCAACCTGGCTGCTCACCGAGAAGGAATGCGCGCCGGTGCTGGAGCGCAAACACCTCAAAAGCTGCGGCGACCTCGAATATAACTGGCTTGGCACCGACGATCAGGGCCGCGATGTGCTGGCGCGCCTGATCTACGGTTTCCGTGTCTCAGTTCTGTTCGGCCTCATCCTGACCATTGTCTCATCGATCGTCGGCGTGGCGGCCGGAGCCGTCCAAGGCTATTTCGGCGGCTGGGTCGATCTTTTGTTCCAGCGCTTCATTGAAATCTGGACCTCGGTGCCGGAGCTTTATCTCCTGCTCATTATTTCCTCGGTGCTGGTGCCAGGCTTCTTCATTCTGCTCGGCATTCTCCTGCTGTTCTCGTGGGTGCGGCTGGTCGGCCTCGTGCGCGCCGAATTTCTGCGCGGCCGTAACTTCGAGTACATCCTGGCGGCGCGCGCGCTCGGCGTATCGAACAAGGTGATCATGTTCCGGCACTTGTTGCCGAACGCGATGGTCGCGACGCTGACGTTCCTGCCGTTCATCATGTCGTCGTCGGTGATGACGCTGACTGCGCTGGATTTTCTCGGCTTCGGGCTGCCGCCCGGCTCGCCGTCGCTTGGCGAACTGCTGTCGCAAGGCAAAGCCAATGTGCAAGCGCCATGGCTTGGCCTGGCCGGCTTTTTCACCGTCGCGCTGATGCTCTCGCTCCTCATCTTCGTCGGCGAAGCGGTGCGCGATGCCTTCGATCCACGAAAGACGTTCCAATGAGCGCCGAACCTCTCCTCTCCATCCGCGATCTCTCCGTCGCCTTTCGTGCCGGAGGCCATGAAACGCTGGCGGTCGACCGCGTCTCCTTCGACGTCGGCAAGGGCGAGACCATGGCGCTGGTCGGCGAATCCGGCTCCGGCAAATCGGTGACGGCGCTGTCGATCCTCAAGCTCCTACCCTACCCGGCGGCGCGGCATCCTTCCGGCAGCATCTCGTTCAAGGGCCGCGATCTGATGCCGCTTTCGGAACGCGAGATGCGCCGCGTCCGCGGCGACGACATCACCATCGTCTTCCAGGAGCCGATGACATCGCTTAATCCGCTGCACACCATCGAAAAGCAGATCGGCGAAATTTTGCTGCTGCATCGCGGGTTGACCGGTAAGGCGGCGCGGGCGCGAACGCTCGAAGTATTGACGCAAGTCGGCATTCCCGATCCGCAAAGCCGGCTCGGCAGCTATCCGCACCAGCTTTCCGGCGGCCAGCGCCAGCGCGTCATGATCGCCATGGCGCTTGCCAACGAGCCCGACCTCTTGATTGCCGATGAACCGACCACCGCGCTCGACGTCACCGTGCAAGCGCAAATCATTGAATTATTGCGGGAACTCCAGAAGCGGCTCGGCATGTCGCTTTTGTTCATCACCCACGATCTCGGCATTGTGCGAAAAATCGCGCAAAAGGTCTGCGTGATGAACCAAGGCAAGATCGTCGAACAGGGCGACGTCGAGCGCGTCTTTGACGCACCCGCCCATGCCTATACCCGCGCGCTGCTCACCGCCGAGCCGAAACCCGATCCGGCCCCGCCGCAGCCCGACGCGCCGATGATCCTGGAAGCCAAGGATTTGAAAGTCTGGTTTCCGATCAAGCGTGGCGTATTACGCAAAGTTGTCGGCCATATCAAAGCCGTCGATGGCGTGAGCATCGATTTGCGCAAGGGCGAGACGCTCGGCGTGGTCGGCGAGTCCGGCTCCGGCAAGACGACGCTCGGGCTTGCCTTGCTGCGGCTGATCTCCTCCGAGGGCCCCATCGTATTCATGGGCAACGCACTGCAAGGCCTCCGCTTCAAGCAGATGCGTCCGTTCCGCCGCGACATGCAGATCGTGTTCCAGGATCCGTACGGATCCTTGTCGCCGCGCTTGTCGGTTGCCGAAATCATCAGCGAAGGCTTGCAGGTCCACGATCCGGCCACGCCGCAGCACGAGCGCGACCAGCACGTGATCCGCGCGCTCGCCGACGTCGGCCTCGATCCGGCCCTGCGCTTTCGCTTTCCGCACGAATTTTCCGGCGGCCAACGACAGCGCATCGCGCTGGCGCGCGCCATCGTGCTGGAGCCGACCTTCGTCGTCCTCGACGAACCGACCAGCGCGCTCGACATGCTCATTCAATCGCAAATGGTCGATCTGCTGCGGGACTTGCAGAAGCGGCGAAATCTGACCTACCTGTTTATCTCACATGACTTGCGTGTGGTTGCCGCACTGGCCAGCCGCCTGATCGTGATGCGGCACGGCAAAGTGGTGGAAACCGGCGTCGCAGCCGATCTGTTCAAGCATCCGCAGAGCGATTATACGCGCGCGCTGTTTGCCGCCGCTTTCAATCTGGAAAGCGCGCCGACCGACGTCGTTGCCCAATAAGATCGTGCGGGCCGCCTCCTGGAGGCGAACCCGCCACGCACTTTATTTCGGCGCTGCCGCCGCAGTCTGGCCGGGCGGCTCGATGCGGAAGGTGAAGATCGCAACCTTCTCACCCGGCTTATACGGCCCGGGCACCGTGTTATGCACCGGCGGAATGGTGCGCAGATACGCGACCACTGCCTTGACGTCGTCCTTCGTCATGTTGACGAAGGCTTGGTAGTTCATGATCGGCGCAAGCTGCCTGTCGTCCGGACGCTTGCCGGTGGTAATCGCGGTGGCGACTTGCTCGTCGGTCCAGCTGCCGATCCCGGTTTCCTTGTCCGGTGTGATGTTTCGGCCGTTGAACACGCCGAGGCCGGGGATTTCGAAGCCGACGTCCGACCCGCCGAGATACTTGTTTGGGTCCGGCTTGCCGAGGAAAAAGCCCGGCGTGTGGCAGTCGTTACAGCCGGCGATCACGACCAGATAGTGGCCGCGTTCAACCGGAGTCTCGGCATGCGCCTTCGGCAGAAAATTGATCGCTGAAGCAATTGCGGCAACCGCAGCCGCGATGGTGACGTAGCTCAACACGCGCATAATCCCCCTCCTCGAATGTTCTGAGTTACGCGATCGCGATTACGATCGCGCGCGGCACCTCAGTGCCGCGAGCAGGTTATACCTAGTGGACTGACTCTAACGTTTGCTTCCCGCGTTTGACAGCGGCGAGCACGCGCTTTGGGTCTGCGGTCCATGCGAAGGGCTTGGGATCTGCATTTGTATCGGCGACGAATCGATTGATGGCGAGTTGCAGGTCAACG
>DATKRE010000121.1:0-57335 GCA_035532335.1 Xanthobacteraceae bacterium
TATCGCAAGGTGAAAGACGGCCGCGTTACCGACGAGGTGATCTATCTCTCGGCAATGGAGGAAGGCCGCTACACGGTCGCGCAGGCCAACTCCGTCATCGACGGGCGCGGACGCTTTACCGACGATCTCGTGGTCGTGCGCCACTCCGGCGACGTGCAGCTCATTCCGCCCGACAAGGTGGACTTCATGGACGTGTCGCCGAAACAACTGGTTTCGGTGGCGGCGGCGCTCATTCCGTTCCTCGAGAACGATGACGCCAACCGCGCGCTCATGGGCTCCAACATGCAGCGGCAAGCGGTACCGCTCGTTCATGCCGAAGCGCCGTTCGTCGGCACCGGCATGGAGGGCGTGGTCGCGCGTGACTCGGGCGCGGCCATCGCCGCGCGCCGTACCGGTAGCGTCGATCAGGTCGACGCCACCCGTATCGTCATCCGCGCCACCGACGAGTCGGATCCGACCAAGCCGGGCGTCGACATCTATCGGCTGATGAAGTTCCAGCGCTCGAACCAGAACACCTGCATCAATCAGCGTCCGCTGGTGAAGGTCGGCGATCAGGTGAAGAAGGGCGACATTATCGCCGACGGTCCGTCGA
This sequence comes from Xanthobacteraceae bacterium, assembly GCA_035532335.1. Taxonomy (GTDB): domain Bacteria; phylum Pseudomonadota; class Alphaproteobacteria; order Rhizobiales; family Xanthobacteraceae; genus BOG-931. The sequence goes on from DATKRE010000121.1 coordinate 593, forward strand.
CCGATCTCGGCGAGCTCGCGCTCGGCAGGAACGTGCTGGTCGCGTTCATGCCGTGGAACGGCTACAACTTCGAAGACTCGATCCTCCTCTCCGAGCGAATCGTCAAGGACGACGTCTTCACTTCGATCCATATCGAAGAATTCGAAGTGATGGCGCGCGACACCAAGCTCGGGCCGGAAGAAATCACGCGCGATATTCCCAACGTCTCGGAAGAGACGCTGAAGAATCTCGACGAGGCCGGTATCGTTTATATCGGCGCGGAAGTGCGTGCCGGCGATATCCTGTGCGGCAAGATCACGCCGAAGGGTGAAAGCCCGATGACGCCGGAGGAGAAACTCCTGCGCGCCATCTTCGGCGAGAAGGCCTCCGACGTGCGCGACACCTCGTTGCGGGTGCCACCCGGCGTGCAGGGCACCGTCGTCGAAGTGCGCGTGTTCAACCGCCACGGCGTCGACAAGGACGAGCGCGCGCTCGCCATCGAGCGTGAAGAGATCGAACGGCTCGCCAAGGACCGCGACGACGAGCAGGCGATCCTCGACCGCAACGTATACGGTCGTCTGGCCGAGTTGCTGGAGGGCCGTCAGGGCATTGCCGGGCCGAAGGGCTTCAAGAAGGACACCAAGATCACGCGCTCGGTGCTCGATGAGTATCCGCGCTCGCAATGGTGGCTGTTCGCTTCGCCCAACGACAAAGTCATGGCGGAAATCGAAGCCATCCGTAAGCAGTACGACGAATCGAAGAAGCGGCTGGAACAGCGCTTCCTCGACAAAGTCGAGAAGCTGCAGCGCGGTGACGAATTGCCGCCCGGCGTCATGAAGATGGTCAAGGTCTTCGTCGCCGTGAAGCGCAAAATCCAGCCCGGCGACAAGATGGCCGGCCGTCACGGCAACAAGGGCGTGGTGTCGAAGATCGTGCCACTTGAGGACATGCCTTTCCTCGCCGACGGTACCGCGGTTGACATCGTGCTCAACCCACTCGGCGTGCCGAGCCGCATGAATGTCGGACAAATCCTAGAGACCCACCTTGGCTGGGCTTGCGCCGGCCTCGGCTTGAAGATCGGCAGCGCGGTCGACCTCTACAACAGCAAGAAGGACTCCAAGCCGCTCAAGGAGTTGCTGAAGAAGGTCTACGGCGACGAGGAGACCATCAAGTCGCTCGATGAAAAGGGATTGATCGAACTCGGCACCAATCTGCGTCACGGCGTGCCGATCTCGACGCCGGTGTTCGACGGCGCGAAAGAGGCGGACATCGAGCACATGCTCGACCTCGCCGGCCTCGATCATTCCGGACAGGTGAGCCTCTACGACGGGCGCACCGGCGATACGTTCGACCGCAAAGTCACGGTCGGCCACATCTATATGCTGAAGCTGCATCACCTGGTGGACGACAAGATCCACGCCCGGTCGATCGGCCCGTACAGCCTCGTTACCCAGCAGCCGCTGGGCGGCAAGGCGCAGTTCGGCGGCCAGCGCTTCGGCGAAATGGAGGTGTGGGCGCTCGAGGCCTATGGCGCCGCCTACACGCTGCAGGAGATGCTGACGGTGAAGTCGGACGACGTCGCCGGCCGCACCAAGGTGTACGAGGCGATCGTGCGGGGCGAGGACACTTTCGAAGCCGGCATCCCGGAATCGTTCAACGTGCTGGTCAAGGAAATGCGCTCGCTCGGCCTCAACGTCGACTTGTACAATTCCAAGCAACAGCGTGGCGGTGACGGCGGCTCTGCCGCCGAGGCAGCCGAGTAGGACGCGAAATCGGGCGCGGGCCGGTCCCGCGCCCGCCAGAGATCAAGCGACAGCGGCCGACACGGTCGGCAAGCGGAGAAGACGATGAACCAAGAGATCATGAATCTTTTCAGCCCGCAGGCGCCGGCTCAGGTCTTCGACCAGATCCGGATTTCGATCGCGAGCCCTGAGAAGATTCAATCATGGTCGTACGGCGAGATCAAAAAGCCGGAGACCATCAACTACCGTACCTTCAAGCCCGAGCGCGACGGCCTGTTCTGCGCGCGCATCTTCGGGCCGATCAAGGACTACGAGTGCTTGTGCGGCAAGTACAAGCGCATGAAGTACAAGGGCATCATCTGCGAAAAGTGCTCGGTCGAAGTGACCTTGTCGCGGGTGCGGCGCGAGCGCATGGGCCATATCGAGCTCGCCGCGCCGGTCGCGCATATCTGGTTCCTCAAGTCGTTGCCGTCACGCATCGGGCTTTTGCTCGATATGACGCTCAAGGACCTCGAGCGCATTCTCTATTTCGAATACTACGTCGTGCTTGAGCCCGGATTGACGCCGCTCAAGGACCGTCAGCTCCTCTCCGAGGAGGACTACGTCAAGTCGCAGGACGAGTTCGGCGCCGACAGCTTCACCGCCATGATCGGCGCGGAAGCGATCCGCGAGATGCTCAAAGCGCTCGATCTGGAGAAGATGGCCGCCGACCTCCGCGTGGAGATTGCGGAATCGACCTCGGAGCTCAAGCCGAAGAAGCTCGCCAAGCGTTTGAAACTGATCGAGGCGTTCACTCAGTCCGGCAACAAACCGGAGTGGATGATCCTGACGCACGTGCCGGTGATTCCGCCGGACTTGCGCCCGCTGGTTCCGCTCGATGGCGGCCGCTTCGCCACGTCCGACCTCAACGACCTTTACCGGCGCGTTATCAACCGCAACAACCGGTTGAAGCGGCTCATCGAGCTGCGGGCGCCCGACATTATCATCCGCAACGAGAAGCGGATGCTGCAGGAGGCAGTCGACGCGCTGTTTGACAACGGCCGCCGTGGCCGGGTCATCACCGGCGCCAACAAGCGGCCGTTGAAGTCGCTTGCCGACATGCTCAAGGGCAAGCAAGGCCGGTTCCGTCAGAACCTGCTCGGCAAGCGGGTCGATTATTCCGGCCGTTCGGTCATCGTCGTCGGTCCCGAACTAAAGCTGCATCAGTGCGGGCTGCCGAAGAAAATGGCGCTCGAATTGTTCAAGCCGTTTATTTATTCGCGGCTCGACGCCAAGGGTCTGTCCACGACGGTGAAGCAGGCGAAGAAGCTGGTCGAGAAGGAAAAGCCGGAAGTTTGGGACATCCTCGACGAGGTGATCCGCGAGCATCCGGTGTTGCTCAACCGCGCACCGACGCTGCATCGCCTCGGTATTCAGGCATTCGAACCGGTTTTGATCGAAGGCAAGGCAATCCAGCTTCATCCGCTGGTCTGCGCGGCATTCAACGCCGACTTCGACGGTGACCAGATGGCGGTGCACGTGCCGCTATCGCTTGAGGCGCAGCTCGAAGCGCGCGTCCTGATGATGTCGACCAACAACATCCTGCATCCGGCCAACGGTTCGCCGATCATCGTGCCGTCGCAGGATATCGTGCTTGGCCTCTATTACCTGTCGCTGATGACCGACAGCGGGCCCGGCCAGTGGAAGCTCGAACTGTTTTCGGAGAAAGAGATCGAGCGCGATCGCAAGAAGAAGAACATCGTGCAGGGCTTCTATCGCCACATCAGCGAGATCGAGCACGCGGTGCATGAGAAGGCAGTCGGTCTGCACTCCAAGATCAAATATCGTTGGGAGGGCATCGACGAGGAAGGCAAGCCGCTGCGCAAGTGGTTCGAAACGACGCCGGGTCGCGCCATACTCAGCGAAGTGCTGCCGAAGCATGGCAAGGTTCCGTTCGACCTCGTCAACAAGCTGATGACGAAGCGCGAAATCTCCTCGATGATCGACACCGTCTATCGCCACTGCGGGCAAAAGGAGACCGTCATCTTTTGCGACCGCGTGATGGCGCTCGGCTTCCATCACGCGTTCAAGGCCGGCATCTCGTTCGGCAAGGACGACATGGTGGTGCCGCGCACCAAGGGTAAAATCGTCGAAGACACCCGCGGGCAAGTCAAGGATTTCGAACAGCAATACAATGACGGCCTGATCACCCAAGGTGAAAAGTACAACAAGGTCGTCGACGTCTGGTCGAAGTGCACCGAGAAGATCGCCGACGCGATGATGAAGGAAATCTCGGCGATGCAGCCGGCGACCGAGAAAGGCGCCGAAGCCCAAGTCAATTCGATCTACATGATGGCGCATTCCGGTGCGCGCGGCTCGCCGGCACAGATGCGTCAGCTCGCCGGCATGCGCGGCCTGATGGCCAAGCCGTCCGGTGAGATCATCGAGAGCCCGATCATCTCCAACTTCAAGGAGGGGCTCTCGGTGCTCGAGTACTTCAACTCGACGCACGGCGCTCGCAAAGGCCTTGCCGATACCGCGCTCAAGACGGCCAACTCCGGTTATCTGACCCGGCGGCTGGTCGACGTCGCACAGGACTGCATCATCACCCAGTATGATTGCGGAACTTCGCGCGGCATCAAAGTGCGCGCCATCATCGATGCCGGCACGGTCGTCGCCTCGTTGGCGAGCCGTATCCTCGGTCGCACAACGGCCGAGGACGTGCGCGATCCGGCCGGCAACGAAGTGTTGGCGCCGAATGGCACGCTGCTCGAAGAGTCGCATGTCGAGAAGCTCGTCAATTCCGGTGTGCAGGAGATAAAACTCCGTTCGGTCCTCACCTGCGAGACCATCAGCGGCTGCTGCGGCAAATGCTACGGGCGAGATCTCGCCCGCGGTACACCGGTCAACATGGGCGAGGCGGTCGGCGTTATTGCCGCTCAATCGATCGGCGAGCCGGGCACGCAGCTGACCATGCGTACGTTCCACATCGGCGGTGCGGCCCAGATCTCGGAACAATCGTTCATCGAATCGAACTTCGAGGGCGCCATCAAGATCAAGAATAAGAACGTCGTCCGCAATTCGGAAGGCGATCAGATCGTGATGAGCCGCAACCTGATTGTTGCGGTCGCCGATCCGGATGGAACCGAACGGGCGGTGCACCGCATCCAGTATGGTGCGCGGCTGAAAGTCGAGGACGGCCAGCACATCATGCGCGGCCAGCGGATCGCGGAGTGGGATCCATACACGCGGCCGATCATGACCGAAGTTGAGGGCTCGATCGGCTTCGAGGATCTGGTCGAAGGTCAGTCGATAAGCGAGACCCTCGACGAATCGACCGGTATTGCCAAGCGCGTGGTGATCGATTGGCGGTCGGGCTCCGCCCGCGGCCAGCAGGACTTGCGTCCGGCGCTGGTCGTCAAGGGCAAGGATGGCAAGATCCTCAAATTGAGCCGTGGCAGTGATGCTCGTTACCTGCTGGCGGTTGACGCCGTCATCTCGGTCGATCCCGGCTCCAAAATGAAGGCGGGCGACGTCATCGCGCGCATCCCGACCGAAAGCGCCAAGACACGCGACATCACCGGCGGTCTGCCGCGCGTTGCCGAGCTGTTCGAAGCGCGGCGACCGAAAGAGGCGGCGGTCATCGCCGAAATCTCCGGCACGGTGCGTTTCGGTCGCGACTATAAGAACAAGCGGCGGATCACCATCGAGCCGAACGACAAGAGCGAAGAGGCGCGGGAGTATCTCGTCGCCAAGGGCAAGCACATCCACTTGCAGGATGGCGACGTCATCGAGAAGGGCGACTTCATTGTCGAAGGCAACCCGGCGCCGCACGACATCCTGGCCATCAAAGGCGTCGAGGAGCTTGCCGGTTACCTGGTCAACGAGATCCAGGACGTCTATCGGCTGCAAGGCGTCGCCATCAACGACAAGCACATCGAAGTGATTGTGCGCCAGATGTTGCAGAAGGTGGAGATCGACGACTCGGGCGAGACCGACCTGATCAAGGGCGATCAGACCGACAAGGTCGAGTTCGACGAAGTCAACGCCCGCTTTGTGGCCGAAGGCAAAAAGCCGGCGACCGCGCATCCCGTGCTGCTTGGCATTACCAAGGCCTCGCTGCAAACGCGTTCGTTCATTTCGGCGGCGTCGTTCCAGGAGACCACGCGCGTGCTCACCGAAGCAGCGGTCAGCGGCAAGGCCGACACGCTCGACGGTCTCAAGGAAAACGTCATCGTCGGACGGTTGATCCCGGCCGGGACCGGCGCCATGATGAACAAGATCCGCGAGGTCGCGGTCAAACGCGATCAGCTCATTCTCGCCGAACGCGAGAAGGAGGCGGCTGCAAGGGCTGCGGCCGAACCGGCGGCGTTGCCGGCGGTCGAATAGAAACAATACTGCGAACAGACGACGCGAAGGCCGCCATTTGGCGGCCTTTTCGTTTGGGCACAGCGGCATATATCGCTCGCAACAACATGCGGAGGCGGCAGTGAGCACGGTCCTGGTAACTGGCGGTTCGGGCTTTATCGGCAGCTACTGCATCATCCGGTTGTTGGCCGACAGGCATACCGTGCGCACGACGGTGCGCAGTCTCACGCGCGAACCCGATGTTCGCGCCATGCTCAAAGCGGGCGGCGTCGATGCTGGCGAACGACTGAGCTTCATCGCCGCCGATCTGGAGAACGACGCCGGCTGGCGGGAGGCTGCCGCCGGTTGTGACTTCGTGCTACACGTCGCTTCGCCGTTTCCGCTCGGCGTTCCCAGACATGAGGACGATCTGATCGTGCCCGCCCGCGAGGGCGCGCTACGCGTGCTTCGCGCCGCTCGCGACGGCGGCGTCAAGCGGGTGGTGATGACGTCTTCATTCGCCGCCATTGGCTATGGGCATCCGCCGCGGACGACACCATTCGATGAGAGGGATTGGACCAATCTCGACCGCCCCCACGTTGGCGCCTATCCGAAATCGAAGACCATCGCCGAGCGCGCCGCCTGGGATTTCGTCGCCCGCGAAGGCGGGCTCGAACTCTCGGTTATCAACCCGGTGGCCGTTTTTGGGCCAGTCCTCGGACCCGATTTCTCCACGTCGATCATCTTGACGCAGCGGCTGCTGGATGGCGCGCTGCCCGGACTGCCCCGGTTGCAGTTCGGTGTCGTCGATGTCCGCGACGTCGCCGATCTGCATGTCCGCGCGATGACGAATCCTGCCGCCAAGGGCGAGCGGTTCCTCGCCGTCGCCGCCGACTTCATGTCGGTGGCGGAGATCGCGCGCGTGCTCAAGTCCCGTATGGGTCCCGTGGCAAGCCGCGTCCCGACCAGGAGCGTGCCAAGCTGGCTGGTGCGCTTGGTCGCCATGGCCGATCCGTCGGTACGGCAGATCGTTTTCGAACTCGACAAGGTCAGGAATGCGACCAGCGACAAGGCTCGGCGCCTGTTGGACTGGGCGCCGCGCTCGGCCGAGGAGGCGATCGTCGCCAGCGGAGTGAGCCTCGACCGGCTTGGACTTCTAAAAGACAGCGCGAAGCGCGCCGCGTGATGTAACATCCGGCTATCGATTGGCCGGAGAGGTCCGTGTTCCCGCCCGAGCGCATTGTTTGCCTGACCGAAGAAACCGTCGAGACGCTCTATCTCCTCGGGGAAGAGGATCGCATCGTCGGCATTTCCGGCTATGTGGTGCGCCCGGCGCGAGCGCGGCGCGAGAAGCCGCGCGTGTCGGCGTTCACCTCCGCCGATATCCCGAAAATCCTCGCGCCCAAGCCGGACCTCGTGCTGACCTTCTCCGACCTGCAAGCTGACATTGCCGCGACGCTCATTCGCGCCGGCATCGATGTACATGCCTTCAATCAGCGCAGCATCGCGCAGATTCTCAATATGATCCGTACGCTCGGCGCCCTGATCGGCGTCGGTGAGCGGGCCAATCGGCTCGCCGGCGATCTGGCGGGCGCCGTCGATACTGCGCGTGAACGCGCCGCCCGTTTGCTGCGCCGGCCGAAAGTCTATTTCGAGGAATGGGACGATCCGATGATCTCCGGCATTGGCTGGGTTTCGGAACTGGTCGAGGTTGCGGGCGGTGTCGATATTTTCGCCGACCGTGCGTCATGCAAGTCGGCCAAGGAGCGCATTGTCGTGGCGGACGATGTGATCGGCCGTGCGCCGGACATCATCATCGGCTCATGGTGCGGCAAGAAATTTCGGCCGGAAAAGGTCGCGGCTCGACCGGGCTTCGAGCGCCTGCCGGCGGTGCAGCGTGGCGCGCTGCACGAGATAAAGTCGTCGCTAATCCTTCAACCCGGTCCGGCAGCGCTTACCGACGGGCTAAAAGCGCTGCAAGCGATCATCGGCGAAGGTTCACCGCCGGCATCCGCGTCAAACGGATGATGTCGCGGCCCTGACCAGCATCTGCGCCACCAACCGCAGGCAGGAGGGGCAAAGACAGTCCTCGAACCCGCCGGCTTCCGCCGGCGGCGGCATTGGCAGGCGGTAGGATTCGGCGGCGCACCAGCAGCCCGCCGGATTATGCCGCCCGCAACTGAATTGCGTGCCGCAGCGCCCGCAGGCCAAACGTCTGACTGCCGTTTCCATATTTCAAGCTTTCATCCGGGCCCGCTATGCTGGACACCGTCCAGTTCGGCTGAACGCCGGCCATACGGAAGCATAGCATGCGCAAGGTTCTGATTATCGGCATCGGCCCCGGCAATCCCGATTACCTGACCGTCCAGGCGATCGATGCGCTCAATCGGGTGGATGTGTTTTTCGTTCCGGACAAGGGCGCGGAGAGGGCAGATCTGCAAAAGCTTCGCCTCGATATTTGCGAACGTTACATCAAACGCAAAAACTATCGTCTCGTCGAATTCAAGATGCCGGCACGGTCGAAAGATCCTGCGGATTACAAACGTAACGTCGAAGACTGGCATTCCCGCATCGAGCAGGACTATGAGCAATTACTCGGCCGGGAAGTCGGCGAGGGGGAATGTGCCGGTTTCCTGATTTGGGGCGACCCGACGCTTTACGACAGCGTGTTGCGGATTATCGAGAAGATCCGGGCGAGGGGTGTCGTCGCGCTCGATTATGAAGTGATACCCGGCATCAGCAGCATCCAGGCGCTGGCGGCGCGACACCGCATCGCCCTCAACGCCATCGGCGAATCCGTTCACATCACCACCGGGCGCAGGCTTGCGGAGAAGCCGTCGATCGGCCCGGAAACCGTAGTCGTCATGCTCGACGGCGAACAATCTTTCAAAAAGGTCGAGGACGCCGACGTGGAGATATATTGGGGCGCCTATGTCGGAACCGCGGATGAAATTCTTGTTTCGGGGCGGCTCGCCGACGTGGCCGGGGAGATCGACGTCAAACGCGCGCAAGCACGAGCTGAAAAGGGCTGGATCATGGATACCTATCTTTTGCGCCGGCCCAGCGAAACGTAGGAACACTTGATGGGTGCAAGCGGAGAGATCGTTGTGCTCAGCGGCGGCGCCATGCGCCGCTTCATGACTGAAGCCATCCCGCTATTCGAGCGCGCGAGCGGGTATCGAGTAGCGATCCGCTATGCCTTGACCCGCGAGATGAAGGCCGAAATCGAAGCCGGCGCCGGCTTCGACGTCGCGCTATTGCCGCGTTCGGCGATCGATGCACTGGCGCAGTCTGGCAAGATCGCATCCGGTACCCCGATCGATGTCGTGCGCTCCCGCGTCGGTCTGATGGTGCGCACCGGCTCACCGGACCCGGACATCGGCACCGTCGACAAGTTTATCGACGTGTTGCGGCAGGCGAAGTCGATCTCCTACAGCACGGGCCCAAGCGGACAGTATGTCGGCGCGTTGCTGGAGAGGCTCGGGCTTTCCGCCGAAATGAAGGGGAAAACCGTACTCGCCATCGGCCGCCCGGTCGGAGAGGTGATTGCCGGCGGGGAAGCCGAAATCGGTATGCAGCAGATCATCGAAAACCAGCCGGTGAGGGGGGCCCATCTGGTCGGGCCGTTACCGCCGGAACTCGGCAACTTCGTTGCCTATACGGCCGGTTTTGCCGCGGGGGTTACGGATGACGCGGCGGCGCGTGACTTTGTCCGGTTTTTGGCGTCGCCAGAGGTGGTCTGGATCATCCGTGCCAAAGGCATGGAGCCGGCAAGTTCTTAAATGTCACGGCATTGCAGATGTGCTTGCGCCATCGCGGTTTATGGCCATATACGCTTGACTTCGCACGGTAGCGCCGATACATACCGCGAACTTTACGGCAGGCGGTGAGCTTCGCCCGTCGGAACGGCCTGTCGGTCTCTAAGCTGTTGGAATCGTAGCCTATTTGGCTTCATTTCGAGCGCGGGATTCGACGCGGCGCCTCGACATAAGCAGGCTCAAACGCTGCCTCTGACTAACGGAAAGTCAGACTAACCAAAGCGCATGACCGCGGGCGAACGCGCCGTGGTCCTCTGCGAATTTAGGGCGCCCTTCCGCACCGGAAGCGGATGGCGCGTTTTCGTTTGCGCGAGTGGTTCGCGCAGAGAACCGAGAGTTGAGGCGGATGCCGACAGTTAATCAGCTCATTCGCAAGCCGCGGGTGGTGCAGCGCGCGAAGAAGAAAGTGCCGGCGCTGCAGCAGAGCCCGCAGAAGCGGGGCGTCTGCACTCGCGTTTACACGACGACGCCGAAGAAGCCGAACTCGGCTTTGCGCAAAGTCGCCAAGGTGCGGTTGACCAACGGCTTCGAAGTCATCGGCTACATCCCCGGCGAGGGTCATAACCTCCAGGAACACTCGGTGGTCATGATCCGCGGCGGCCGCGTGAAAGACCTGCCGGGCGTGCGCTACCACATTCTGCGCGGCGTGCTCGATACCCAGGGCGTGAAAAACCGCAAGCAGCGAAGATCGAAATACGGGGCAAAGAGGCCGAAATAGTCGGCCTCTTTGTGTTCAAAGGAACGGAAGACGAGGAATAGAGACAAATGTCCCGCCGCCACAAGGCAGAAAAACGCGAGATCCTGCCGGACCCGAAATTCGGGAACGCCGTGGTCACGAAGTTCATGAACTCGGTGATGCATGCCGGCAAAAAATCGGTGGCCGAGGGCATTGTTTACGGCGCGCTGGATCAAATCGAAGGCAAGACGCGGCAGAATCCGATCACCGTGTTCGAGCAGGCGCTCGATAATGTGATGCCGTCGATCGAAGTCCGTTCGCGGCGCGTCGGCGGCGCCACCTATCAGGTGCCGGTCGAAGTGCGCACCTCGCGCCGGCAGGCGCTGGGTATCCGCTGGATCATCTCGGCGGCGCGTGAACGCAATGAAAAGACCATGACCGAGCGGCTCTCGGCGGAGTTGCTGGATGCGTCGAATAACAGGGGGAACGCCGTGAAGAAGCGCGAGGACACGCACCGGATGGCTGAGGCCAATCGGGCGTTCTCGCACTATCGCTGGTAAAGCGATAGCGAAGGAATCCCCATGCCCCGTGTCCACCCAATCGAAGACTACCGCAACTTCGGCATCATGGCTCACATCGATGCCGGCAAGACCACGACGACCGAGCGCGTCCTCTATTACACCGGCAAAAGCCACAAGATGGGCGAGGTGCACGATGGCGCCGCGACCATGGACTTCATGGAGCAGGAGCAGGAGCGCGGCATCACCATTACGTCGGCCGCGACCACCGCATTCTGGGACAACAAGCGGCTCAACATTATCGACACGCCCGGCCACGTCGATTTCACCATCGAGGTGGAGCGCAGCCTGCGCGTGCTCGACGGCGCGGTGTGCGTGCTCGATTCCAACCAGGGTGTCGAACCGCAAACCGAGACGGTGTGGCGGCAGGGCGACCGCTACAATGTTCCGCGCATCGTATTCGCCAACAAGATGGACAAAATCGGCGCGGACTATTTTCAGTGCCTGAAAGATATCGTCGATCGCCTGGGCGCCAGACCGGTCGCCATTCAGCTGCCGATCGGCGCCGAAAGCGGGTTCAAAGGCATTATCGATCTCGTCCGCATGGTCGGCGTGGTGTGGGACGACGAGACGCTCGGCGCGAAATATCACGACATCGAAATTCCGCCCGAGCTGATGGACCAGGCCAAGGAATACCGTGAGAAACTGGTCGAAGCCGCGGTCGAGCTCGATGACGACGCGATGACCGCGTATCTCGAAGGCAAGGAACCGGACGTCGCGACGCTCAAGCGGCTGATCCGCAAAGCCACCATTGCCAGCACGTTCTTCCCCGTATTGTGCGGCTCGGCGTTCAAAAATAAAGGCGTGCAGCCGCTACTCGACGCCGTGGTCGATTATCTGCCGTCGCCGGCCGACGTGCCGGCGGTAAAGGGTATTGATCTCAAGGGCAACGAAGTCGAGCGCACGGCGTCGGACAACGAGCCGATGGCGCTGCTTGCGTTCAAGATCATGGACGACCCGTTCGTCGGAACCATCACCTTCTGCCGCATCTATTCAGGCAAACTGGAAAGCGGCACTGGCGTGATGAACTCGACCAAAGAGCGCAAGGAACGTGTCGGCCGCATGCTGCTGATGCATGCCAACAACCGCGAGGACATCAAAGAGGCCTTCGCTGGCGACATTGTCGCGCTGGCCGGCCTCAAGGATGTACGCACCGGCGACACGCTCTGCGATTCGCAGAAGCCGGTGATTCTTGAAAAGATGGATTTCCCCGATCCGGTCATCGAAATCGCGATTGAACCGAAGTCGAAAGCCGATCAGGAAAAGCTTGGCGTCGCGCTGGCGAAACTGGTGGCTGAGGACCCGTCGTTCCGTGTCACCACCGACCAGGAATCGGGTCAGACCATCATCAAGGGGATGGGTGAACTTCACCTCGACATCAAGGTCGACATCCTCAAGCGCACATACAAGGTCGATGCCAACATCGGCGCGCCGCAGGTCGCCTATCGCGAGAAGATTACCCGCCCGGCGACGGTCGATTACACCCACAAAAAGCAAACCGGCGGTCACGGGCAATACGCCCGCGTCAAGATCAAGGCCGAGCCGGCTGCGCCCGGCACCGGCTTTGAGTTTGAGGACGAAATCGTCGGCGGCTCGGTTCCGAAGGAATTCATCCCTGCGGTGGAAAAAGGCCTCGAGGGGGTCATGGGCTCCGGCGTGCTTGCCGGGTTCCCGGTCGTCGATCTGAAAGTCTCGTTGATCGACGGCGCCTACCACGACGTCGATTCGTCGGCGATGGCGTTCGAAATCTGCGCCCGCACGGCGCTGCGCGAAGCGTTGCAAAAAGGCGGCCCGGTGCTGCTTGAGCCGGTGATGAAGGTCGAGGTGGTGACGCCGGAGGATTACACCGGCTCCGTCATCGGCGATCTGAATTCGCGGCGTGGCCAGATTCAGGGCCAGGACATGCGCGGCAACGCCAATGTCATCACCGCGATGGTGCCGCTCGCCAACATGTTTTCTTACGTCAACAACCTACGCTCCATGAGTCAGGGGCGCGCCACGTTCACTATGCAGTTCGACCACTACGCCGAGGTGCCCAAGGGCATCGCCGACGAAGTGCAGGCCAAGTTCGCCTGATAACGCCTTAACGAAGGTACTGAAAGAGCCGGAACGGAGAGCCCTATGGCCAAGGAAAAATTCAACCGCAACAAGCCGCATTGCAACATCGGCACGATCGGCCACGTCGATCACGGCAAGACGACGTTGACGGCGGCGATCACCAAAGTTTTGTCCGAGAAAGGTCAGGCGAAATTCACCGCCTATGACCAGATCGACAAGGCCCCTGAGGAGAAAGCGCGCGGCATCACCATCGCCACCGCGCACGTCGAATACGAGACCGACAAGCGCCACTACGCGCACGTCGATTGTCCCGGTCACGCGGACTACGTGAAGAACATGATCACCGGCGCGGCGCAGATGGACGGCGCGATCCTGGTGGTGAGCGCGGCCGACGGTCCGATGCCGCAGACCCGCGAGCACATCTTGCTTGCCCGCCAGGTCGGCGTGCCGGCGCTCGTCGTGTTCCTCAACAAGGTCGACATGGTGGACGATCCCGAGCTCCTTGAACTCGTCGAGCTTGAGGTCCGTGAACTTCTTTCCAAATACCAGTTCCCCGGCGACAAGATCCCGGTGATCAAGGGCTCGGCGCTGATGGCTCTTGAGGGCAAAGACGAAAAGCTTGGCAAAGAAGCGATCATGGCGCTGATGAAGGCGGTCGATGAAAACATCCCGCAGCCGGAACGCCCGAAGGATCAGCCGTTCCTGATGCCGGTCGAGGACGTGTTCTCGATCTCGGGCCGCGGCACGGTCTGCACCGGTCGCATCGAGCGCGGTGTCATCAAGGTCGGCGAGGAAGTCGAGATCGTCGGCATCAAGCCGACGACGAAGACCGTCGTCACCGGCGTCGAGATGTTCCGCAAGCTGCTCGACCAGGGCGAGGCGGGCGACAACGTCGGCTGCCTGCTGCGCGGCACCAAACGTGAGGAAGTGGAACGCGGCCAAGTTCTTTGCAAGCCGGGTTCAGTAAAGCCGCACACCAAGTTCAAGGCCGAAGCCTACATCCTCACCAAAGAGGAGGGCGGGCGTCACACGCCGTTCTTCACCAATTACCGGCCGCAATTCTACTTCCGCACCACCGACGTGACCGGTGTGGTGACTTTGCCGGCCGGCACCGAGATGGTGATGCCTGGCGACAATATCGCCATGGAAGTCACGCTGATCGTGCCGATCGCGATGGAGGAGAAGCTGCGCTTCGCCATCCGTGAAGGCGGTCGCACCGTCGGCGCTGGCGTCGTGGCCAGCATCGTAGAGTAACGACTTTACAAGGGCCGCGGCCTCGCCGCGGCCCTTGTGTTGGAGCAACAGGCAATGAACGGCCAAAATATCCGCATCCGACTCAAGGCGTTCGATCACCGCATCCTCGATGCGTCGACGCGCGAGATCGTCAACACCGCCAAGCGCACCGGTGCGCAGGTGCGTGGCCCAATTCCGCTGCCGACGCGGATTGAGAAGTTCACGGTCAACCGCTCGCCCCATGTCGACAAGAAAAGCCGTGAGCAGTTCGAGATGCGCACGCACAAGCGGCTACTCGATATCGTCGATCCGACGCCGCAGACGGTGGATGCGCTGATGAAGCTCGATCTCGCCGCCGGCGTCGATGTCGAGATCAAGCTGTAAGGATTGAAAATGCGTTCCGGGGTGCTCGCACAGAAGATTGGTATGACGCGGCTTTTTACCGAGGCCGGCGAGCATGTGCCGGTGACGGTGCTGCGGCTTGGCAATTGCCAGGTCGTCGGCCATCGCACCAAGGAAAAGAACGGCTACGTGGCGCTCCAGCTCGGCGCCGGCGGCCGCAAGGTGCAGCGCACGACCAAGGCCGAGCGCGGCAATTTCGCCGTCGCCAAGGTCGAGCCCAAGCGTAAGGTTGCCGAATTCCGCGTCGACGATGACGCGCTGATTCCGGTCGGCGCCGAGATCACCGCCGATCACTTTATTGTCGGCCAATACGTGGACGTGACCGGCACCTCGACCGGCAAGGGCTGGGCCGGCGGCATGAAGCGCTGGAATTTCGGCGGCTTGCGCGCAACCCACGGCGTCTCGGTTTCGCACCGCTCGATCGGCTCGACCGGCGGTCGCCAGGATCCGGGCCGGACCTTCAAGAACAAGAAAATGCCAGGCCATCTCGGCGTCGATCGAGTGACCACGCTCAATCTCAAAGTGGTGCAGACCGACGTCGAACGCGGCCTCATCCTGGTGGAAGGCGCAGTACCGGGCGTCAAAGGCGGCTGGATCACCGTGCGCGATGCGGTGAAGAAGAGGCTGCCGGACGGCGTGCCGAAGCCCGGCAAGTTCAAGCTTACCGAAGCTGCCGCGGACGTTCCGGCAGCGGCAAAAGAGAAACAAGAAGAAGCGGCTCCCGCTGAGAAAGGGGGCGCCTGATGGAATTGAAAATCACCTCGCTCGACGGCAAGAAGTCGGGCTCGGTTACCGTGTCCGATGCCATTTTTGGGCTGGAGCCGCGTACCGATCTCATTCATCGCTGCGTGATTTGGCAGTTGGCGAAGCGGCGTGCCGGCACGCACGCGGTCAAGAACCGCGCCGACATCCATCGCACCGGCAAGAAGATGTACAAGCAGAAGGGCACCGGCTCCGCCCGGCACGGCTCAGCGCGCGTCAATCTGTTCCGCGGCGGCGGCCGTTCGTTCGGTCCGCATCCGCGTAGCCACGAAGTCGGCTTGCCGAAAAAGGTCCGTGCGCTCGCGCTCAAGCATGCGCTCTCCGCCAAGGCCAAGGACGACGGTATCGTGATCGTTGAGACGTTCGACCTGAAAGAGGTAAAGACCAAGGTGCTGCGCGAGAATTTCGCCAAGCTCGGCTTGTCGAACGCATTGATCATCGACGGCGCCGAACCGGTCGGCAATCTGCGCACCGCCGCCCGCAACATTCCGAATATCGATGTGCTGCCCGTCGTCGGCATCAACGTCTACGACATTCTGCGGCGGCAGAAGCTGGTGCTGACCCGCGCCGCGGTCGATGCGCTGGAGGCGCGGTTCAGATGACCACCAGCGATCCCCGCCATTACGACGTCATCATCGCTCCGGTCATCACCGAGAAGGCGACAAATGCGTCGGAGCAGAGCAAGGTCATCTTCAAGGTCGCGCTCACCGCGACCAAGCCGCAGATCAAGGAAGCGGTCGAGAAGTTGTTCGACGTCAAGGTCAAGAGCGTGAATACGCTGCGCCGGCGCGGCAAGTGGAAAGCGTTCAAGGGCCGTCTCGGGCAGCAGTCCGATTCAAAGCGCGCGATCGTGACCCTCGAAGAGGGTCAGCGGATCGACGTGACCACGGGGCTGTAGGGAGCGGGCGATGGCGCTTAAGACATTCAATCCCGTCACGCCCGGCCAGCGCCAGCTGGTTTTGGTCGATCGGTCCGGCTTGCATGCCGGCGAGCCGGTCAAAGCCCTCACCGTGGGCAAGAAGTCGAGCGGCGGCCGCAATAATTCTGGTTCGATCACCAGCCGTTACCGCGGCGGCGGTCACAAGAAGGCTTATCGCCAGATCGACTTCAAGCGTCGGAAGTTCGACGCGCGGGCCAAGGTCGAGCGGCTCGAATACGATCCGAACCGCACCGGCTTCATCGCGCTGATCAAATATGAGGACGGCGAGCTCGCCTACATCCTCGCGCCGCAGCGGCTTGCGGTTGGCGATACCGTCATCGCGGGGGAGTATGTCGACGTTAAGCCGGGCAACGCGATGCCGCTGGCCAATATTCCGGTCGGCACGATCGTGCACAATATCGAGTTGAAGATCGGCAAGGGCGGCCAGATCGCGCGCTCGGCCGGCAGCTACGCGCAGATCGTCGGCCGCGACGGCGCTTATGTCGTGCTTCGGCTCAATTCCGGCGAGCAGCGGCTCGTTCACGGCCGCTGTATCGCGACCATCGGCGCGGTTTCAAACCCCGACAATATGAACGTGTCGATCGGCAAGGCCGGGCGCAATCGCTGGATGGGATGGCGCGGCCACGTGCGCGGCGAGACCATGAATCCGGTCGATCACCCGCTCGGCGGACGTACCCGCGGGGGACGGCATCCGGTTACGCCGTGGGGCAAACCGACGAGGGGCGCCAAGACCCGCAAGAACAAGAGCACCACCAAGTTCATCATGATCAGCCGCCACGCGCGGAAAAAGAGCAAGTAGGATCGTCAGGAGCAAGCATGACGCGTTCGGTCTGGAAGGGCCCTTTTGTCGACGGTTATCTGCTGAAAAAAGCAGACGCCGCGCGTTCGTCGGGGCGCCACGAGATGATCCGCATCTGGTCGCGTCGCTCGACCGTTCTGCCGCAATTCGTGGGTTTGACGTTCGGCGTCTACAACGGCCAGAAGCACATCCCGGTAGTCGTCACTGAGGAAATGGTCGGGCACAAATTCGGCGAGTTCGCGCCGACGCGTTCGTTCTATGGGCATACGTCGGACCGCAAAGCCAAGCGCGACAGCGGCGGATCGGCGGCGCCGGCTGCTGCGGCGCCTGCCGCGCCGGCGGCGGGTGGCCAAGGCTAGAGAGAGTTTCGATGAGCAAGAAAAAGCGCGAGCGCGCGCTGTCCGATAATGAGGCGAAGGCGGTCGCCCGCATGCTGCGGGTGAGCCCGCAGAAGCTCAACCTTCTGGCCCAGCTCATCCGCGGCAAGAAGGTGGCGACCGCGCTTGCCGACCTGGAATTCTCGCGCAAGCGCATCGCGCGCGACGTACGCAAGTGCCTGGAATCGGCGATCGCCAACGCCGAAAACAATCACGATCTCGACGTCGACGATTTGGTCGTGGTCGAGGCGCATGTCGGCAAGGCAATGGTGCTCAAGCGGTTCACGCCGCGTGCCCGTGGCCGCGCCGGCGCGATCCTCAAGCCGTTCTCGAACCTCACCATCGTGGTGCGTGAGGTCGAGGCGGTGGCGGCAAGTTAAGGGACGGCGTCAGGAGCAGACAATGGGTCAGAAAGTCAATCCGATCGGGCTTCGTCTCGGGGTCAACCGCACCTGGGATTCACGCTGGTACGCCGGCAAGGCAAGCTATGGCACGCTTCTGCACGAGGACATGAAGATCCGCGCAGCGCTGATGAAGGAACTCAAGCAAGCCGCGGTGTCGAAGATCGTAATCGAGCGGCCGCACAAGAAGTGCCGCGTTACGATCCATTCGGCGCGCCCCGGTGTGGTCATCGGCAAGAAGGGCGCCGATATCGAGAAGCTTCGGCGCAAGGTCGCCGCGCTGACCGATAGCGACGTGGTGATCAACATCGTCGAGATCCGTAAACCGGAACTCGACGCGCAATTGGTCGCCGAGTCGATCGCCCAACAGCTCGAGCGCCGTGTTGCGTTCCGCCGCGCGATGAAACGCGCCGTGCAGTCGGCCATGCGGCTCGGCGCCGGCGGCATTCGTATCAACTGCTCGGGCCGGCTTGGCGGCGCCGAGATCGCGCGCATGGAGTGGTACCGCGAAGGTCGCGTGCCGCTGCATACGCTGCGCGCCGACGTCGACTACGGCGTAGCGACCGCGTTCACCACCTATGGCACCTGTGGCGTCAAGGTCTGGATCTTCAAGGGCGAGATCATGGAGCACGACCCGATGGCGCAGGATAAGAAAATGGCCGAAGGCGAGGCCGGCCGGCCCCGTCGCGACGCGGCCTGAGTAAAAGCAGAACCTGAGCAAAGGCGTCCGTTATGCTGCAACCGAAGCGAACCAAATTCCGCAAGGCGCACAAAGGCCGTATCCACGGCGTTGCGTCGAGTGCGGTCAATCTCGCCTTCGGCCAGTTTGGTTTGAAGGCAGTGGAGCCGGAGCGGATCACGGCGCGGCAGATCGAGGCCGCCCGCCGCGCGCTCACCCGTCACATGAAGCGCTCGGGCCGGGTCTGGATCCGGGTGTTTCCCGACGTGCCGGTATCAAAAAAACCGCTGGAAGTGCGCATGGGCTCGGGCAAAGGCACACCGGAATTGTGGGTCTGCCGAGTCAAACCCGGCCGTATCATCTTCGAGGTCGACGGCGTGAGCGTCGAGATCGCCAAGCAATCTCTGGCGCTCGCCGCAGCCAAGCTGCCGATCAAAACCCGTTTCATCGAACGCATCAGCGAGTAGGCGCGTGCTTAAGACCGACGATATCAGGGCGATGACCCTCGATCAGATCAACGACGAGGTGCTCAAGCTGAAGAAGGAGCAGTTCAACCTGCGCTTCCAGCGCGCCACCGGCCAGTTGGAGAACACCTCGCGCGTGCGCGAAGTGCGGCGCGATATCGCGCGGCTTAAGACCATCGCGCAAAAGAAGGGCGGCCAGAAGGCTGGCGTGCCCGTAAGCGCGTCGGCGGACGGCTCGCAAAGCGCGCCGAAGTCCGGCGCGAAGAAGGCGTCCAAGCGGGCGCCGAAGGCCGCGGCCAAGGCTAAATCGAAGTCCAAAGCCGCGTCCAAGTCGAAGAGTTAAGAGGAATAGAGATGCCCAAGCGCAGCCTGCAAGGCGTCGTGGTGAGCGACAAACAGAACAAGACGCTGGTGGTGCGCGTCGAGCGCCGCTTCGCGCATCCTATCTTTAAGAAGACGATCCGCCGCACGAAGAAATATTACGCGCACGACGAGAAGAACGAATTCAAGGTCGGCGACACCGTTTGGATCGAAGAGCACCGGCCGATATCCAAGCTCAAGCGCTGGGCAGTCGTGCGCGGCGAAAAGTCGAAGGCATCGGCGCAGTAAACGGCGTCGGAAGTAAGTGAGATAGCCCATGATTCAGATGCAAACCAATCTCGATGTGGCGGACAATTCCGGCGCGCGCCGCGTCATGTGCATCAAGGTGCTGGGCGGCTCCAAGCGCAAATATGCCACCATCGGCGACGTCATCGTCGTCTCGGTCAAGGAAGCCATCCCGCGCGGCCGGGTGAAAAAGGGCGACGTGATGAAGGCGGTGATCGTACGCATCGCCAAGGACATCAAACGCGCCGACGGCTCGATCATCCGTTTCGATCGCAATGCGGCGGTGCTGATGACGCCGCAAAACGAGCCGGTCGGCACCCGCATATTCGGCCCGGTACCGCGCGAATTGCGCGCGAAAAACCACATGAAGATCATCTCGTTGGCGCCGGAGGTACTGTGATGGCGGCCAAGATCAAAAAGGGCGATACCGTGATCGTGATTGCCGGCCGCGACAAAGGCCGCACCGGCGAAGTGTTCGAAATGCGCCGCGACCACGGCCACGCGCTGGTGCGCGGCGTCAACATGGTCAAGCGCCACCAGAAACAGAGTGCGGCGCAGGAGGGCGGCATCGTCTCCAAGGAAGCGCCGATCCACTTGTCGAATATCGCGCTCGCCGATCCCAAGGGTGGCAAGCCGACCCGCGTTGGCTTCAAATTCGTCGGCAAAGGTGACGCGCGCAAGAAGGTCCGCGTCGCGCTGCGTTCGGGAGTTGAGATCGATGGCTGACAACGAAGAACAGAAAGCCAAAAAGCCGGAAGCGTCGGGACGGCAGCCGAGTGCCGAACAGCTTGCCAAGGCCGAGAAGGACGAAAAGAAGGCAGCCAGGCAGGCGAAAGCGAACAAGGCCGCCGCCGCCGACGGCAAGACAGCGAAGCCGGCTGCGCCGCGCGAGGCCGAGCCGAAGGTGCCGGCACGTCTTAAAGTGCAGTTCAACGAGACGATCCGCAGCAAGCTTGCCGAAGAACTTGGCTACAAGAATCGTTTCCAGATACCGGCACTCGACAAGGTCGTGATCAATATGGGCATCGGCGAGGGAGTTGCCGATCGCAAGAAGGTCGACTCCGCCGCCGCCGATCTCGCGCTGATCGCCGGGCAGAAGGCCGTTGTCACCAAAGCACGCAAGTCGATTGCGACCTACAAGCTGCGCGACGGTCAGGCGATCGGCTGCAAGGTCACTTTGCGCAAGGCCAAGATGTATGAGTTTCTCGACCGGTTGATCAACATCGCGCTACCGCGGGTCCGCGACTTCCGCGGGCTCAATCCGAAGAGCTTCGATGGCCGCGGCAACTACACCATCGGCATCAAGGAACACATCGTGTTCCCGGAGATCGATTACGATAAAACCGCCGATGTCTGGGGCATGGACATCACGGTCTGCACCACCGCGCGCACCGACGGCGAGGCGCGCGCATTGTTGACGGCATTCAATTTTCCGTTCCGTTCCGGCGGTGAGGCGAAGGGGCCTCAGACGCGGAACCGCGAGGAGCAATAGATGGCGAAGAAGAGTTCGATCGAGAAAAACAACCGGCGCCGCCGGATGGCCAAGAAATTTTCCGCCCGGCGGGCGCGGCTGAAGGCGATTGCCAGCGACAAGACCAAGCCGGTCGAGGACCGGTTTGCGGCGACGCTTAAGCTCGCCGAAATGCCGCGCAATTCGTCCGCCACCCGCATCCGCAACCGTTGCGAGATGACCGGGCGTCCGCGCGGGTTCTACCGCAAACACAAGCTGTCGCGCATCGCACTGCGGGAACTCGGCTCAAAAGGGCTGATCCCCGGCCTGTTGAAGTCGAGCTGGTGAGGAGGGTCGCATCATGCCGATGAACGATCCGCTCGGCGATCTGCTTGCTCGCATCCGCAATGCGCAGATGCGTAATAAGAGCAAGGTCTCCAGCCCGAACTCGAAGTTGCGCGAAAGCGTGCTCGAAGTGCTCAAGACCGAGGGCTATATCCGCGGCTACGCCGTCGTCGAGCAGGACGGCCGCTCGGAGATCGAAATCGAGCTGAAGTATTTCGAAGGCGAGCCGGTGATCCGCGAGATCGAGCGGATCTCGAAGCCGGGCCGCCGGGTCTACGCTTCGGTGAGGAATCTGCCGCGCATCAACAACGGGCTCGGCGTAGCCATCGTCTCGACACCGAAGGGCGTCATGGCCGACCACGCCGCCCGGGATGCCAATGTCGGCGGCGAAGTCCTCTGTACGGTGTTCTGATGTCGCGTATCGGTAAAAAAGCTGTTGCGGTGCCGTCCGGCATTACCGCCAACGTCGAAGGCCAGACCGTCAAGATCAAGGGTCCGAAGGGGCTTTTGTCGGTCGTGCTGCCGGACGAGGTTGTGGTCAAGCTTGACGGCGGCCAGATCAAGGTCGATCCGCGCACCGAAACCAAGCGCGCCCGCGCGCAATGGGGTACCTCGCGCACGCTGATCGCCAACCTGATCACCGGCGTCTCCAAAGGTTTCGAACAGAGGCTGGAAATCAACGGCGTCGGTTACCGCGCCGCGGTGCAGGGCAAGAACCTGCAACTCGCGCTCGGCTACAGCCACGAGATCAACTATCCGATTCCGGAGGGCATCACGATTGCCACCCCCCGACCGGTTGAGATTGTCATCACCGGTATGGACCGGCAGAAGGTCGGCCAGGTGGCGGCGGAAATTCGCGAATATCGGCCGCCCGAGCCCTACAAGGGCAAGGGCATCAAGTATTCAAACGAACGGGTCTTCCGCAAGGAAGGCAAGAAGAAGTAACGGAGGCTGCCGATGAGCAAGCTCAGCGACAGGATTGAACGGCGGAAAGGCCGCGTGCGCGGCACGCTGCGGCTTGCCGCGGGTGAGCGCAAGCGACTGTCGGTCTTCCGCTCGTCCAAGCACATTTATGCGCAAGTGATCGACGACGATCGGGGTGCGACGCTCGCTGCAGCCTCTTCGCTGGAAGAGGCGGTGCGCGATGGCCGCAAGACCGGGGCGAATGTCGGTGTCGCCAAGGCGGTCGGCAAACTGGTCGCCGAGCGCGCGCAGGAAAAAGGCGTCACGGACGTAATTTTCGATCGCGGTGGCTATCTTTATCATGGCCGGGTCAAGGCCCTGGCCGAGGCCGCGCGCGAAGCCGGACTGAAATTCTAAAGGACGGATGAAACATGGCACGTGAACCACACGGTCGGCGTGGCGAAGAGCGCGACAGCGAGTTCGTCGACAAGCTCGTGCATATCAACCGCGTCGCCAAGGTCGTCAAGGGCGGCCGGCGCTTTGGTTTTGCCGCTTTGGTCATCGTCGGCGATCAAAAGGGCCGGGCCGGATTCGGCCACGGCAAGGCGCGCGAAGTGCCGGAGGCGATCCGCAAGGCGACCGAGGCCGCCAAGCGCGGGCTCACCCGCGTACCGCTGCGCGAAGGGCGTACGCTGCATCACGATGTGGCCGGACGTCACGGTGCCGGCAAGGTATATCTGCGCGCCGCTCCGCCCGGTACCGGCATTATCGCCGGCGGCCCGATGCGCGCGGTGTTCGAGACGCTGGGCGTGCAGGATGTGGTGGCGAAATCGCTCGGCACGTCGAATCCCTATAACGTCGTGCGCGCGACCTTTGATGCGCTCAAGCATCAGGATTCACCGCGCACGGTTGCCGCGCGCCGGAACGTGAAGGTTTCCGCCTTGCAAGCGCGCCGTCGCGGCGGTGACGATGCCGAGCAAGCGGCCGATTGAGTCCTTTGGAGTTTGCGATGAGCAACGGCAAGACCATCAAGGTGAAGCAGGTCGGCAGCCCGATGCGGCGGCATCACACTCAGCGCGAGACGCTGGTCGGTTTGCGGCTCAACAAGATCGGCCGTGTCGCCGAGCTGCCGGATACGGCGCAAACGCGCGGCATGATCGCCAAAGTCGCGCACCTCGTGCGCGTGGTGGAGAAATAAGATGAAACTGCATGAGCTCGCCGGCCGCGCCGGCGCCCGCAAGAAGGGCAAGCGCATCGGCCGCGGCATCGGCTCCGGCGTCGGCAAGACCGGCGGCCGCGGCGGCAAGGGCCAGACCGCGCGTTCCGGTGTGCGCATCAAAGGCTTCGAAGGCGGCCAGATGCCGCTGCACCGGCGCCTGCCCAAGCGCGGCTTCAAGAACACAAAGTTCGCGCTCAAGCTCAACGAGGTGAATCTGGGCCGCGTCCAGCAGGCGATCGATGCCGGCGGGATGGATGCAGCCGGCAAAATCGATGCGGCCGCTTTGGTGAAGGCCGGGATTTTGCGCCGCGCCAAGGACGGCGTGCGGTTGCTTGGCGGCGGCGAGATTAAAGCCAAAATCGTTTTTTCGGTGTACGGCGCCTCGAAATCGGCGGTTGCGGCGGTTGAGAAGGCCGGTGGCAGCGTCGAAATTCTTGCTCCCAAGCGAGAAGCGGACGAACAGGCGGCATAAGGTCGTCATGCCCGGTCTTGTGGCGGGCATCCACGACTTATAGCTGTTCGGTCAAGACGTAGATGGCCAGGACAAGCTTGGCCGTGGCAGGGAATGGGGCTCGGAGCAGCGGATGGTTTCTGCAGCAGAACAACTGGCAGCCAATCTGAACTTCGGTGCGCTGGCCAAAGCCGAAGAGCTGAAGAAGCGCATCTGGTTTACGCTCGGCGCGCTGTTGGTTTATCGACTCGGCACCTACATTCCGCTGCCGGGCATCGACCCGAACGCCTGGAATCAGATTTTCAATCAGCAGGCCGGCGGAATTCTCGGCATGTTCAATATGTTCGCCGGCGGCGGCATTCACCGCATGGCGATCTTCGCCTTGAACATCATGCCCTACATCTCGGCCTCGATCATCATCCAGCTGATGACGAGCGTTTCGCCGACGCTCGAGAATCTCAAAAAAGAGGGCGAGGCGGGCCGCAAGATCATCAACCAATATACGCGCTACCTGACGGTGGTGTTGGCCGCGGTCCAGGCCTACGGCATTTCGGTCGGCCTTGAGGGTGCCAGCAACGTCGTCACCAACCCGGGCCCATTCTTCGTCGTCTCGACCGTGATCACGCTCTCTGGCGGCACCCTGTTCCTGATGTGGCTCGGCGAGCAGATTACCCAGCGCGGCATCGGCAATGGCACCTCGCTGATCATCATGTCGGGTATCGTGGCGCAATTGCCGTCAGCGGTTGCCGGCACGCTCGAACTCGGCCGTCAAGGTGCGCTTTCGACCGGGCTCATTCTGATCGTGCTCTTGATGGTGGTCGCCGTCGTGACCTTCATCGTCTTTGTGGAGCGCGCGCAGCGCCGCCTCCTGATCCAGTATCCCAAGCGCCAGGTCGGCAACAAAATGCTTGGCGAGCAGACATCGCATCTGCCGCTGAAGCTCAATACCTCTGGTGTTATTCCACCGATCTTTGCTTCCTCGCTGCTGCTGTTGCCGACGACCGTCGCCAACTTTACCGCCGGCCAGGGGCCGGGCTGGCTTACGCTGATCACGACGCAGCTCTCGCACGGGCGACCGCTGTTTCTTTTGCTCTATGTCGGCCTGATCGTCTTCTTCGCCTTCTTCTATACGGCGATCGTGTTCAACCCGACCGAGACCGCCGACAATCTGAAGAAGCATGGCGGCTTTTTGCCCGGCATCAGGCCGGGCGAGCGCACCGCGGAATATATCGATTACGTATTGTCGCGGATCACCGTGATCGGCGCCGCCTATCTGGCGATCGTCTGCCTGTTTCCGGAAATTCTGATTTCCTACGCGGCGGTACCATTCTATTTCGGTGGCACCTCGCTCTTGATCGTCGTCAGCGTCACCATGGACACGGTCGCGCAGGTGCAGGGCTATCTCCTGGCGCACCAGTATGAGGGGCTGATCAAGCGCTCGAAGCTGCGGGGGCGACGTAGATGAGATTGATCCTGCTGGGTCCGCCGGGGGCGGGCAAGGGAACGCAGGCCCAGTACCTCGTCGCCAAATACGGACTCGTCCAGCTTTCTACCGGCGACATGTTGCGCGCGGCCGTTAAGGCCGACACGCCGCTCGGCCGGCAAGTTGGGGAAATCATGGCGCGCGGCGCGCTCTGCCCCGACGATATCGTGATTTCCATTGTCGAGCAGCGCGTCGGCCAGCCGGACGCACGCAAGGGTTTCATCCTAGACGGATTTCCACGCACCGAGCCGCAGGCCGAGGCGCTCGACCGGATGCTGGGCAAGCATGGGCAGGCGCTTGACGCAGTGATTCAGCTGAAGGTCGATGAGGCCGCGCTGATGCGTCGGATCGAAAGTCGCGTCGCGCAGATGACGGCGCGCGGCGAGGCGCTGCGCCCCGACGACAATGCGGAGGTGCTGCACAACCGGCTCGCCGCCTACCGCGCCCAAACCGAACCGCTGATCGCTTATTACCGGCGGCACGGCGTCCTCCGCACGATCGACGGTATGGCGCCGATTCCCGAGGTGGCCCGGCAGATCGAACGGGTGTTGTCCGAGGGACCGGCGGCGGCTTCTCCGGCCACGACTAAGCCAACGCCGCCGGGGAAGGGCCGGATAGGAAAAAAATCCAAGACCCGGCAAAAGGCGAGGCGGAAACTGGCGCCAGCCGCCCGAAAACGGCGCGTTGCCAAGCCCCGCCCGAAGATCAGGCCGAAGGCCAAAACCAAGGTTAAAACCAGGGCTAAAACCGAGCCTCAAACCGGGGCGAGGCGAAGAAAACGTCGGCGATAGACCAAGTTGTACACGAACCCGCTAGCTGGGTTGACGAAAGTGCGAGGAGTCCATTAATAAGCTTCAAATATCCGGTCGGAGATTTAGCAGCGATGCCCAGCCGCGGCGGCAGGCAGGCGTTGGCTTTTTACGTTTGTGGCCTCAGGTGACATTCGAATCGTCAGGTAGCGGCACAGGGCCGGAAAACCCCGCGCTGGTCCGCATAAGGAGCAACTGAACGTGGCCCGTATTGCTGGCGTCAATATCCCAACCAATAAGCGCGTCGTGGTGGCGTTGCAGTATATCCACGGCATTGGCGAGTCCAAAGCCAAGGAGATCATGGAGAAGGTCTCGATCCCCGAGGCGCGCCGCGTGTCGCAATTGACCGACCAGGAAGTCCTGCAACTGCGCGAGGTCATCGACCGCGACTACATGGTTGAAGGCGATCTGCGGCGCGAAGTGGCCATGAACATCAAGCGGCTCATGGACCTCGGCTGTTATCGCGGATTGCGGCACCGCCGTGGTCTCCCGGTTCGCGGGCAGCGGACACATACCAATGCTCGCACCCGCAAGGGTCCGGCCAAGGCTATTGCCGGCAAGAAGAAATAGCGCGTCAACCAGGATCGATGTGAGGGGCCGGGACCGCCGGTCTCGCTCTGAAAGGGCTCGGAATGGGTAAGGAAGCCACGCGCGTACGGCGCCGGGAACGAAAGAACATCGCGTCCGGCGTCGCGCACGTCAGCGCCACGTTCAACAATACGATGATCACCATTACCGACGTGCAAGGCAATACCATCGCCTGGTCGTCGGCTGGCACGATGGGTTTCAAGGGTTCGCGTAAATCGACACCTTACGCGGCGCAAGTCGCCGCCGAGGATGCTGCCAAGAAGGCCCAGGAGCACGGCATGCGCACCCTCGAAGTCGAGGTGGCGGGCCCGGGCTCCGGTCGTGAATCGGCGCTGCGCTCGCTGCAGGCTGCCGGCTTCACGATCACGTCAATCCGCGACGTGACGCCGATTCCGCACAATGGCTGCCGTCCGCGAAAGCGCCGGCGCGTATAAACAGGACATTCGGATCGATGGAAATCGAACATTCGACGCCGCTCGACCATGGCAACGACTTTGGCCCCACGGAGCGGAGTGGGCCGCACGACGCGCTCGCGCCGCGCAACGCGATGGGTGATAACGTGACAATTCAGAAGAATTGGCAGGAATTGATCAGGCCGGGCAAGTTGCAGGTCGCCGCCGGGAGCGATGCGCGTCGCGTGGCGACGGTGATTGCCGAGCCGCTTGAGCGCGGCTTCGGTGTGACGCTAGGCAACGCGCTGCGGCGCATCTTGCTGTCTTCGCTGCAAGGCGCGGCCGTACAGTCGGTGCATATCGACGGCGTGCTGCACGAATTTTCCTCGATCGCAGGCGTGCGCGAGGACGTGACCGACATGGTGCTCAACATCAAGGACATTGCCATCAAGATGCAGGGCGAAGGGCCCAAGCGCATGGTGGTAAAAAAACAGGGCCCCGGCACGGTGACAGCCGCCGACATTCAGACCGTCGGTGACATCGTCGTGCTCAATCCGGAACTCGTGCTCTGCACCCTCGACGAGGGCGCCGAAATTCGCATGGAGTTCACCGTCAACACCGGCAAGGGCTACGTTCCCGCCGAGCGCAACCGTCCCGAGGACGCGCCGATCGGGCTTATTCCGGTCGACAGCCTGTACTCGCCGGTGCGCAAGGTTTCGTACAAGGTCGAGAATACCCGCGAAGGCCAGATTCTCGATTATGACAAGCTGACGTTGTCGATCGAAACCAACGGCGCGGTCAGCCCTGAGGATTCGCTCGCTTACGCCGCGCGCATCCTTCAGGACCAGCTCAACGTGTTCGTGAATTTCGAGGAGCCCAAGCGTGAGACGACGCAGGAGACCATCCCCGATCTCGCCTTCAATCCAGCGTTCCTCAAGAAGGTCGACGAACTCGAGCTGTCGGTGCGTTCGGCCAACTGCTTGAAAAACGACAACATCGTCTATATCGGCGATCTCGTGCAGAAGACGGAAGCCGAGATGCTGCGGACGCCGAATTTCGGCCGCAAGTCGCTTAACGAGATCAAGGAAGTGTTGGTGCAAATGGGTCTGCATCTGGGCATGGAAGTGCCCGGCTGGCCGCCCGAAAATATCGAAGAACTCGCCAAGCGCTTCGAGGATCACTACTGAGCCGCGGCGAGAGGGAAGAGCAAGGAGTTCGTTCGTGCGTCATGCCAAGACCCACCGCAAGTTCGGCCGTCGTTCGGATCACCGCAAGGCGATGCTGGCGAACTTGGCCTGCGCGCTGATCAAGCACGAGCAGATCACTACCACGCTGCCGAAGGCGAAGGACCTGCGCCCGGTGGTGGAAAAGCTGGTCACGCTCGGCAAGCGCGGCGACCTGCACGCCCGCCGGCAGGCGATCGCGCAAATCCGCGATCTGGCGATGGTCAAGAAGCTCTTCGAGGTCATCGGTCCACGCTATAAAAGCCGCAACGGCGGCTATATCCGCCTCATGAAGGCGGGATTCCGCTACGGCGATTCGGCGCCGGTAGCCGTGATCGAGTTCGTCGACCGCGACGTCGAGGCCAAGGGCAAGGATTCCGGACCGGTGCAGGTGCGCGCCGAGGAGACGGAGCACGCCGCCGCGTAAGCGGATCACCGGCCATTTCTACGCCCCGGTTGCGCCGTTATATGGCGCCGTTGATTCGGGGTATCCGCATGTCGCAGCTACGCGTTTTTTCCGTCATTGTTGTCGCGATCATCGCCTGCTCGGCGCTGATGGCTGGCGCCAGCGCACAG
Source organism: Xanthobacteraceae bacterium (assembly GCA_035532335.1). GTDB lineage: Bacteria > Pseudomonadota > Alphaproteobacteria > Rhizobiales > Xanthobacteraceae > BOG-931. The sequence goes on from DATKRE010000121.1 coordinate 29,872, forward strand.
GATCGCCGCGTGCCGTCGTCGGCCACCGACGTCGAACTTTCGTTCGCGCCGGTGGTCAAGCGTGTGGCGCCGGCGGTGGTCAACGTCTACGCCGCCCGCGTGATCGAGAATCGCAGCCCGTTCATGAACGATCCGCTTTTTCGCCAGTTCTTCGGCGCGGTGCCGCGCGAACAGGTGCAGCGCTCGCTCGGCTCCGGCGTTATCGTCGATCCCACGGGCCTGATCGTCACCAATTATCACGTCATCGAAGGCGCCAGCGAAGTGAAAGTCGCGCTGGCCGACAAGCGCGAATTCGATGCCCAAATCGCGCTCAAGGACGAACGCAGCGATCTCGCCGTGCTGCGAATTAAGGGCGGTAGCGAGCATTTTCCGTCGCTCGATTTCGGCAATTCCGACGAGGTGCAGGTCGGCGACGTGGTGCTCGCGATCGGCGATCCGTTCGGCGTTGGGCAGACGGTGACGCACGGCATCGTGTCGGCGCTGGCGCGGACCCAGGTCGGCATTTCGGACTTTCAGTCCTTCATCCAGACCGATGCCGCCATCAACCCGGGCAATTCCGGCGGCGCTCTGGTTGATCTCAAGGGCCGGCTGATCGGCATCAATACGGCGATCTATTCGCGTTCCGGCGGTTCGCAGGGCATCGGCTTTGCCATCCCGGCAAACATGGTGCGCGTCGTGGTCACGTCGGCGCGCGGCGGCAGCGCGGCCGTGAAGCGGCCCTGGCTCGGCGCCAAGCTGCAACAGGTAACCCCCGAAATCGCCGAAAGCCTCGGACTCAAGCGGCCGGCCGGCGCGCTGGTGGCGAGCCTGACGGACGGCGGCCCCGCCGCGCACGCCGGTGTTCGAACCGGCGACCTGATTGTCAGCGTTGACGGCATCGCGGTCGATGACCCCAACGCGTTCGACTATCGTTTCGCCACCAAGCCGCTCGGCGGCACCGCGCAAATCGGTGTGGTACGCCAGGGACGCGACATCACGGTTGCGGTCGCACTCCAGGCCGCGCCCGATAACCCGCGTGACGAGATCGAGATCGGTTCGCATTCGCCGTTTCACGGCGCCACTGTCGCCAACCTGTCGCCGGCGCTCGCCGACGAGCTGGGGATCGATCCGCAAGTGCAAGGCGTCGTTATTGTCCGCGTGGCCGACGGCTCACCGGCGCAATCGGTCGGTTTTCAGAAGGGCGACATCGTGGTCTCGGTCAATAGCCGGAAGATGGAGCGGTCGGCCGACCTCGAACGGATTACGCAAGCCGCGAGCCGGCTGTGGCGCATCACCCTAAAACGCGGCAACCAGCAAATTTCAGTTATGCTCAGTGGATGAATATTTTACCTCGCCCACAAGGGCATAGGGAAAGAAGTCGCGCCGATGAGTTCACGGCCCAAATCGAAATCGCCGACGCTGTTCGCCGCCGCGGGGCTTCACCGCGACGCGCCGCGGCCGCTCGCCGATAAGCTCCGTCCCAAGACGCTTGCCGACGTTGTCGGCCAGGATCACCTGCTTGGGCCGGATGGCGCGCTGACCCGTATGCTGGAGACGCGGTCGCTCGGCTCGCTTATTTTCTGGGGACCGCCCGGCACCGGCAAGACCACCGTCGCGCGGCTTCTGGCGCAAGCCACGGATCTGCACTTCGAACAAATCTCGGCAATCTTTTCCGGCGTTGCCGATTTGAAGAAAGTGTTCGATGCAGCCCGGGCGCGGCGCGAGACTGGGCAGGGCACGTTACTTTTCGTCGACGAGATTCACCGCTTTAACCGTGCGCAGCAGGACTCATTCCTGCCGGTGGTGGAAGACGGCACTGTCGTGTTGGTGGGTGCGACCACGGAGAATCCATCGTTCGAACTGATTGCGCCGCTCCTCTCCCGCGCCCGCGTGCTGGTGTTTCGGTCGCTGGACGCGGCCGCGCTGGAGAGGCTTTTAGCGCGCGCCGAAGCCGCCGAAGGCAAGACGCTGCCGCTCGACGAGGACGCGCGCGAATCGCTGATCGGCATGGCCGATGGCGACGGCCGCTCGGGGCTTACGCTTGCGGAAGAGGTTTGGCGCGCGGCGCGGGCAGGCGAGACCTTCGACACCGCGGCGTTGCAGGGCGTCGTGCAGCGGCGCGCCCCGATCTACGACAAAAAGCAGGACGGCCACTACAATCTCATCAGCGCGCTGCACAAATCTGTGCGGGGTTCCGACCCGGACGCCGCGCTTTATTATTTCTGTCGCATGCTCGATGCCGGGGAGGACCCACTTTATCTGGCGCGGCGCATCGTGCGCATGGCAGTCGAGGACATCGGGCTAGCCGATCCGCAGGCGCTGGTGATCGCCAATGCCGCCAAGGACGCCTACGATTTTCTCGGCAGTCCGGAAGGTGAACTCGCCATCGCCGAGGCGGTGCTTTATGTCGCGACGGCGCCGAAATCGAATGCCGCTTATACCGCCTTTGGTGCGGCCATGCGCACGGCGAAGCAAGCGGGCTCGTTGTTGCCGCCCAAGCACGTCCTCAATGCGCCGACCAAGCTTATGCAGAGCGAAGGTTACGGGGCAGGCTACGCCTACGATCACGATGCCGAAGATGCGTTCTCCGGCCAGGACTATTTCCCGGAGCAACTCGGCCGACAGCAATTCTACGATCCGCCCGAACGCGGCTTCGAGCGCGAAATCCGCAAGCGGCTCGAATACTGGGCGAAGCTGCGCAAAGAAAGGAGCGGAAAGATATGAAGGCGTCCAAAACGGTTTTTATTGTTGGCGCCGGTGCGAGCAGTGAAATCGGGATACCGAGCGGCAGGGAATTCGTCGGCGGGAAGCGGGGCGGGTTGTGAGTGGCAGCCGCGGCCCACGACCGCCGGATGCGGGCGCCTGACGTCCGCGCGATCCACGGGGATAACAAGGCTGGGCAAAGGGAGCGACATCATGCTGGTATTATCCGCGAAAATCGCCGTCGTGTTGGCAGCGATGCTCGCCGTGTTTGGAACGTGCGCCGCTTTGGCACAGGAAAAGGAAGACCGTTCGGTCGATCAATACCTATGCAAGGACATAATGCGGGATAGCGGCGCCAGTCGGGACGTGGCGATTGCGTTCATTCACGCTTATTTGTTGGGGCGGGCGAATGCCACGACGTTCAACGTGGCCAAGATGCGGCAGCAAAACGAGGCGTTCATCAATCGCTGTCTCGATAATCCGAACGAGAAAGCGTTGGACGCGATGATCAAGGTCAAAGGCTAATTACAGCTTGCACGCCGGAACAGGCCGATGCAGGTGGTGCTACTGCTGCTGAAGCTGACACCGGCGAAGGTCGCCGGGCTGTCCTGGCCGAGCGAAAGGTCGTTGGACAGGCTCTGAATGGAGCCCATGTTGACGGAAGAAGAGGCGCCGCGGGAAGCGCGGCCGCCCTGGGTCGCACAGTAAGTGCCGTCGATCGCAGGGTTGCAGGGTTCAGCAGTAATGCTTGCCGGTTGCTGTGCAGTCGCTATTCCGTCCAATGTGCCCGCCGCAAGCGCCGCGACAACCGCCGCCATCAAATCTCGCCGCCACCAAATCCCCTCAACCAGCCGCCGCTGTGAGTTTACAACGTCTCGGGGTAGGTAGGTAGGAAGAATAACCTCATGAACAAAGCCATCGACCAACGGTGTCGGCTGTGAGACGAGGTTCGCGCGGGCCGAGGCAGCCCGGCGGTGGCCGGCAGACGGCTGGGACGAGGCACCAGCAGCACGGGAAGCGCGATCAGCGCGGACAACAGCGGCCTTCTTTCCGTCACCCTGAGGCGGCCGCGAAGCGGCCCTCAAAAGGCGACGGCCCGGGCCGTGCCTCCTTCAAGGCGCGTCCACAGCGCGCCGAAGACACGCGTGAACGCGTTCAAGGCCGCGCTGATGGGCGCGCACCTCAGAATGACGGTCACAGGGCTGCGACTGTCGCGGCGGCGATGCCGACATCGGTGCAAACCGTCACGGTCACCGCCGACGAAGCCGGCATGCGGGTCGATCGGTTCCTGGAAGCCAAGTTCCCAGGGTTGAGCTTCTCTCACATCCAGCGCGTGATCCGCAAAGGCGAGGTGCGCGTTAACGGCAAGCGCACGCAGCCGAAGCAGCGACTCGAAGCCGGGCAGGCCATGCGCATCCCGCCGCTGCGGCTTGACGCGCCGAAGTCGCGGGACCCGGGCAACGACGCCGACGCCAAGACCCGCGAGTTCCTCCATTCCATAATTTTGCACGAAGATGACGACGTGCTGGTGTTCAACAAGCCGATGGGACTTGCGGTGCAAGGCGGCTCCGGCACCACGCGCCATCTCGACGGCATGCTGGAGGTTTTGCGCGATTCACACGGCCAGCGGCCGCGGCTTGTGCATCGGCTCGACAAAGATACCGCCGGCTGTCTTTTGGTCGCCAAGACGCGCTTCGCCGCTGCCGCGCTCGCCAAGACCTTCCGCTCCCGCTCGGCGCGCAAAATTTATTGGGCACTGGTCGCCGGCGTGCCGAAGGTACCGCAGGGCCGGATTTCGACTTTTCTCGCCAAAGAGGAGCGGGAAGATGAATCGATCATGCGCATCGCCCGCCATGGCGAAAAAGGCGCAAGCCACGCGGTGACCTATTACGCATTGGTGGAGACCGCCGGGCCGCTATTGGCTTGGCTGTCGCTCAAGCCGGTGACCGGCCGTACCCACCAGTTGCGCGCGCACATGGCCCATATCGGCCATCCGATCGTCGGCGATCCGAAATATTTCTCGATCGAAAACTGGGAGTTGCCCGGCGGCATGCAGAACAAGCTGCATCTGCTCGCCCGCCGCATTGTGGTGCCCCATCCGCGCGGCGGTATCGTCGATGTCAGCGCTCCGTTGCCGCCGCATATGCTGCAATCCTGGAATCTGCTCGGCTTCGACGCCAAGCGCTACGATCCGATCGTGGAGGCGCCGGAGGAGTGACGAAACCGGGCTTGTGCGCTGCTTTTTATTTGCCTTGACAGGCAACCAAAAGGTTGCATATTGTGACCATGGATGCAGTGTTCAAAGCGCTGGCCGATGCGAGCCGCCGGGAGTTGCTTGACCGGCTGCGCGCTGAGAACGGCCAGACGCTGCACGAACTCTGCGCCCGCCTCGACATGACGCGGCAGGCGGTGAGCAAGCATCTGGCGGTGCTGGAGGAAGCAAACCTGGTCGCCACGGTGCGGCGGGGCAGGGAGAAGCTGCACTACCTCAACCCGGTGCCGATCCACGAGCTCGCTGAGCGCTGGATCGGGAAGTTCGAACGCTCACGCCTGCAAGCACTGAGCGACATGAAGCAAGCGTCGGAGAAACCCGGCGAGTAAGGAGACGACGATGTCCGAATTCATTGTTCACAGCGTTCCTGGCAGTCCCTATGGCCGGGCGGTTTTTGCAACGCTTGAGGAGAAGCGCGCTGCGTACCGGCTCGCGCCGGTAGCCAATGACGGTCGACGACGTGAGCCGCATCTGTCGCGTCACCCGTTCGGGCGGGTGCCCGTGCTCGAGCATGACGGTTTCCTGCTCTACGAGACGCAGGCCATCCTACGCTATCTCGACCGCATACTTCCAAATCCGGCGCTGACGCCGGCCGATCCGCAAGCCGCAGCCTGCATGGATCGGGCGATGAACGTCTGCGACTGGTATCTGTTTCAAGGCGTTGCCAACGTCATCGGGTTTCAGCGCATCATCCGGCCGCGCCTGCTGGGTCAGCCGACCGACGAAGCGGCGGTCGCAGCGGCCGCGCCGCAGGCGCGCATGGTGTTCAACGAGCTTTCGCGATTGTTGGGCGGCAAGCCGTACCTCGCCGCCGATACGGTTAGCCTCGCCGACATTCATGTCGCGCCGCATCTCGATTTCCTCAGACTCACACCGGAGTGGGAGCCGCTGACCGCGGCTGCGCCGAACCTTGTCGACTGGCTCAATCGGATGACGTCCCGCGCAAGCCTCGCCGCAACCACCTGGGAGCGAATTGCGGCGTTGGCGCCGGCGGCGGCCTGAAGCGCGCCGCTGGCGCGCATGTCTGTTGTAAGAGAGAATGGAGAGACACGATGGGTGACAAGCCGAAGTTCGTTTATGTAACCTACATCGCCGCATCGCCGGAAAAAGTCTGGCAGGCGCTGACCGATCCGGCCCTGACGGAAAAATATTGGTTTGGGTTCCGGGTCGATGCGAGCGGCGAAGTCGGCTGCTCCATGACCGCGGTCAGTCCCGACGGCAAAGAGATGCATCGCGACCCGATCATCGAAAGCGATCCGCCGCGGCGGCTGTCATACGCCTGGCACCCACTCTATAAGGACCTGGAGGGTGAGCGGCCGTCGCGCGTGACCTTTGAACTCACGCCATTGAAGGATCAGACGCGGCTAACCATCGTCCATGACGAATTTGACGACGGCAGCAAGATTTTCGGATTGATCAGCAATGGCTGGCCGGCCGTGCTCTCAAGCATGAAGAGCTTCCTGGAAACCGGGCGGGGCCTCCAGCCGTCTTGGGGCGACGAAGCCGCGAAACGCTCGACGGAAGGTGTCGCGTAGCGGGCTGCCAACTACCGCAGGCTGGCGTTGAACTTTTCCAGTGCCGCCGAGCCGGGGCAAAGCTCCTGATCGCCGAGTCCGTTGAGCGGGGTCTCGACGGTGTTGAGATGACTGTGCAGATCCTCGGACTCGGCCGCGACGTAAAGGAGCCCGGTGACAATCTGACCCTTGGCGGCGTGATGCTGCAGGAAGCTCATGGCGGCAACCCGGTCGTGTACGTCGTATTCCGCGTCGAGCTTGCGCAACGCGATCGTCGAGCCGTCGTACTGTTGCACCACTTCGACGCTGCCGGGCGCGTAATCGATTTCGATGGTGGCGCGGCCGGTGATGAAATCGAGCTTGTTGACCACGTCATTGTGCTCGCGCACGTAATCGAAGCTCTTGGTCGAGCCGGTGTGATTGTTGAAAGCGACGCACGGTGAGATCACGTCGATAAAGGCGGCCCCGCGATGCTCGATGGCCGCCTTGATCAGCGGCGTCAATTGCGCCTTGTCGCCGGAGAAGGACCGGCCGACGAAGGTGGCGCCGATCTGCAGCGCAATGCCGACCAGGTCGATGGCGCTGTCGGTATTGACCACGCCGCGTTTTGACTTCGAGCCGGGATCGGCGGTGGCGGAGAACTGGCCCTTGGTCAGACCGTAAACGCCGTTGTTTTCAACGATATAGACCATGTCGACGCCGCGCCGGATGGCGTGCGCAAACTGGCCGAAGCCGATCGAGGCGGTATCGCCGTCACCGGAAACGCCCAGATAAATGAGGTCGCGGTTGGCGAGATTGGCGCCGGTCAAGACCGACGGCATGCGCCCATGCACGGAGTTAAATCCATGCGAAGAGCCGAGGAAATAAGTCGGCGTCTTCGACGAGCAGCCGATGCCTGACAGCTTGGCCACCCGGTGCGGAGCGATCGACAGTTCGAAACAGGCCTCGATGATCGCCGCCGAGATCGAGTCGTGGCCGCAACCGGCGCACAGCGTCGATACCGCGCCCTCGTAATCGCGATGCGTGAAGCCGATTTCGTTCTTCGGCAGTTCGGGATGGCGAAATTTCGGTTTGATGACGTAGGTCATGACACAACCTTGTCCCTGCGCAGCGGCGTGACTTTGAGTGCATCGAGACGGTCAGCGATGGCGCCGGCGATGAACCGCGCGGTGATCGGCGTACCGTCATAATGCAGGATGGGCACCAGCCGCACCGGATCGATGCTGCATTCATTGACGATCAGCGAGCGAAGCTGGGCATCGCGGTTCTGCTCGACCACGAAAACGAAATCGTGCTCGCCGACGAAGCTCGTCACGCTGGAGTGGAACGGGAAAGCGCGCACCCGCAGTCGGTCGATCGCGTGGCCGCGCGCCTCGAGCAACTCGATCGCCTCATCCATGGCGGGCGATGTCGAGCCGAAATAGATCACGCCGTACTTGGTCGGTTTGCCGGCATTGGCTTGCAGCGGGCGCGGTACCAGGTCCTTCGCGGTTTCGAACTTGCGTACGAGCCGCTGCATGTTGTCCACGTAGGCCGCACCTTCCTCGGTGTATTTCGCGTAACGGTCGCGAGAGGTGCCGCGGGTGAAGAACGAGCCCTTGCTCGGGTGCGTGCCCGGCAGCGTCCGGTAGGGGATGCCGTCGCCATCGATGTCGAGATAGCGACCGAAATCGGCCGTGGTGTCGAGCGCCGCCGCGGTCATCAGCTTGCCGCGGTCAAACTTGTGGCTGTCATCCCAGGTGAGCGGCCGCGACAGCCGATGATTCATCCCGATGTCGAGATCGAGCATCACGAAAATTGGAGTTTGCAAACGGTCGGCGAGGTCAAAGGCGGCGGCGCCGAATTCGAACGCTTCCGCCGGATCTTCCGGGAACAGCAGGACATGCTTGGTGTCGCCGTGCGAGGCGTAGGCGCAGGATATGATGTCGGTCTGCTGGGTGCGCGTCGGCATACCGGTCGAGGGCCCGGCCCGCTGCACGTCGAAGATGACGGCGGGAATCTCGGCGAAATAGGCGAGCCCGAGGAATTCCTGCATCAGCGAGATGCCCGGGCCCGAGGTTGCGGTGAAGGCGCGGGCGCCATTCCAGGCGGCGCCGATCACCATGCCGATGGAGGAAAGCTCGTCCTCGGCCTGGATGATGGCGAATTTATTTTTCTTGGTTGCCGGATCGACGCGGAAACGCTGGCAATGGCGCGTAAATGCTTCCGGCAGCGAAGACGACGGTGTGATCGGGTACCAGGCGCACATCGTGGCGCCGCCGTAAACGGCCCCGAGCGCCGCCGCCGAGTTGCCTTCGATGAAGATGCGATCGCCGACGTCGTTGCTGCGCTTGAGCCGCAGCCCGATCGGGTGGTCGAGATTCATCATCACCCAGTCGCGGCCGAGATGCAGCGCGTGCTTGTTGGCGTCGAACAGCTTCTCTTTGCCTTTGTATTGCTCGCCGATCAGCTTTTCTATCTCGGCGACATCCATGTCGAGCAACGCGGAGAGTGCGCCAACATAGACGATGTTTTTGAACAGCTGACGCTGGCGTGGCTCGGTGTATTCGCGATTGCAGATGGCGGTGAGCGGCACGCCGATGACGGTGATGTCGTTGCGGAATTTCGACTTCGGCATCGGCTTGGTGGAATCGTAGAGCAGGTAGCCGCCCGGCTCGATTGCGGCGACGTCCTTGTCCCAGGTCTGCGGATTCATCGCCACCAGGAAATCGGTGCCGCCGCGGGCGCCAAGATGGCCGGCGCTGGAAATGCGTACCTCGTACCAGGTCGGCAGGCCCTGAATGTTGGACGGGAAGATATTGCGCGGCGCGACCGGGATGCCCATCCGCAACACGGAGCGGGCAAACAGTTCATTGGCGCTGGCGGAGCCAGACCCGTTGACGTTTGAAAACCGGATGACGAAGTCGTTTACGCTTTGGAGTGGCATGCTTGTTCTGCGTGTGTCGTGTCGATGAGGTATTTCTGCATGTCCCACGCGCCGGTGGGGCAGCGCTCGGCGCACAGTCCGCAATGCAGGCACACATCTTCATCCTTGGCCATGATGCGGCCGGTCTTGAGGCTGTTGCCGATATAAAGGTCTTGCGTGAGGTTAATGGCCGGCGCCTCCAGGCGCGTGCGCAGGTCGGCCTCGTCGCCATTTTCCGTGAAGGTGATGCAGTCCATCGGGCAGATGTCGACGCAGGCGTCGCATTCGATGCAGAGGTGCCCGGTGAACACGGTTTGTACATCGCAGTTGAGGCAGCGTTCGGCCTCTTTTAGCGCAAGATCGACGTCGTAGCCGAGTTCGACTTCAGCCCTGATGTCGCGCAACGCCACCAATTTCTCACGATGCGGCACGCGATAGCGCTTATCGGGCGCGATCTCGTTATCGTAGCTCCACTCGTGGATGCCCATCTTCTGGCTGGAGATGGTCATCTGCGGTGTCGGGCGCTCGCCGACGTTTTCGCCACGGCAGAACCGGTCGATGGACACGGCGGCCTCACGGCCGTGCGCCACCGCCCAGATGATGTTTTTCGGACCGAACGCGGAATCGCCGCCAAAGAAGACTCTGGGATTGGTCGAGCCCATGGTCTTCGGATCGACCTTGGGCATGTTCCACTTGTCGAATTCGATGCCGCAGTCGCGTTCGATCCAGGGAAACGCATTTTCCTGGCCGACGGCGACCAGCACGTCATCGCAGGCAAAATGCTGAGCCGCCTCGTCGGTGGGCACGAGATCGCGACGGCCGTCGGCGTCGCGCACCACCTTGACCTTGACGAAGGTCACGCCGGTAAGTTTGCCGTTGTCGTGGGTGAATTCCTTCGGCACCAGATAATTGAAGATCGGGATATCCTCGTGCATGGCGTCCTCCTTCTCCCAAGGGGACGCCTTCATCTCCTCGAAGCCGGAGCGCACGACGACTTTGACCTCCTCGCCACCGAGCCGGCGCGAGGAACGGCAGCAGTCCATGGCGGTGTTGCCGCCGCCGAGCACGATAACCCGCTTGCCGATCTTGTCGACATGGCCGAAGGAGACGCTGGACAGCCAGTCGATGCCGATGTGAATGTTCTTGGCCGCTTCCTTGCGGCCCGGAATATCGAGGTCGCGGCCGCGCGGCGCACCGCAGCCGACAAAGACAGCATCGAAGTTTTCGGCGAGCATCGCCTTCATGCTGTCGATGCGTTTGCCGCCGACGAATTTGACGCCCAGATCGAGGACGTAGCGGCATTCCTCGTCAAGTACGCGTTCCGGCAGGCGGAATTTCGGGATTTGCGTGCGCATCATGCCGCCGGAGAGCGGGTCCTGGTCGAACACGACGCATTCGTAGCCGATCGGCGCGAGGTCGCGCGCCACCGTGAGCGAAGCGGGACCGCCGCCGATGAGGGCGACACGCTTGCCGTTCTTCTGTGCCGGAGGTTTCGGCAGGCGGTCGCGGATATCGTCCTTGAAGTCGGCGGCGACGCGCTTGAGCCGGCAGATGGCGACTGGCTCCTTCTCGACGCGGCCGCGCCGGCAAGCCGGTTCGCAGGGGCGGTCGCAAGTGCGTCCGAGCACGCCCGGAAATACGTTCGAATGCCAATTGATCATGTAAGCGTCGCCGTAGCGGCCGGCGGCGATCAGACGGATATATTCGGGAACCGGCGTGTGCGCCGGACAAGCCCACTGACAATCCACCACCTTGTGGAAATAGTCGGGGGCCGAAATGTCAGTCGGTTTCATTCCATTGCCTTCTTGCACGCAACATCCGCTCATGATCGGCGGATCTAACGCTGCTGCGCGGATCGGCATCCCCCGCAGTTTACCCGCTGCCGAATCCGCCGCGAATATAGTCGACGAGGGCGCGGATTTCCATCGCTTGTGCTTGTTGTAACAAGGTTTTGTCGCTCTGCGTCCCAGCAAAAATGCGATTGGAATATGCGCGTCACGCATTGCAACTTAGCTTCGCTTTAGCGCACAAACTCCCCATTCAAATCATTGAATATATTACTGAATCTTGTTTCGTCCCGTTATGCGGCGCTGCAGCGGCCGCGGTGCGCTGCCAGGCCCGAATTTTCTGGTCTATGGTCTAAGGTCTTATGCGCGACGTGCTCGAAAACGTCTCACCGGAACACGCCACGGAGGCTGCGCGGCGCGCCGCTCGGCCGACGCTGCGCAAGCGCTTCTACAGCAAAGCCGCGGCAGTGAGTTCGGCTGACGGTTTTGCCCTGCGGCTCGACGACAAGCCCGTGCGCACCCCGGCCGGCCGCGTGCTCGCGGCGCCTACGCTGGCGCTCGCGCAGGCGATCGCTGCAGAATGGGACGCTCAACGCGAGCACATCGATCCCGCCGGCATGCCGCTGACGCGGCTGGCCAATGCCATCATCGACGGCGTTCACGACCGGCCGGCGGCGGTCGCCGCCGAGGTGGAAAAATATCTCGCCTCGGATCTTGTTTGCTATCGGGCAAGTTCGCCGCCCGGCCTGGCCGAACGGCAGGCGCGTCATTGGGACCCGCTTTTGGATTGGGCAGACCATGCGTTTGGCGCACGCTTCGCCGTCGGCCAGGGTGTCGTCTATGTTGCCCAGCCCGAGGCGGCGCTTGCCGCTGCGTGTGCGGCGATCCCGACCGATCCATGGCGGCTCGGGGCCGTACATACGCTGACGACAATAACCGGCTCCGCGCTCATTGCGCTTGCGCTCGCGTGCGGCTGGCTTACCGCCGAAGAAGTTTGGCAGGCGGCGCACGTCGACGAAGACTGGAATATGGAGCAGTGGGGACGCGACGAGCTGGCGCTCGAACGCCGCGCTTTCCGTTTGGCGGAGTTGCGCGCCGCGGCAACGGTATTAAGTTCGCTATGCCCGGTAAGCGGCTGACGGCGCGGAACAGAAAATTATTGGGCCGTCATGGGCGCGGCGAAAACGCACGCGGGTTCGTAAGCTGCGCCCGCCACCAAGCTCCGCCGACGGCAATGGCGAACACTGCTCCGAACGCGCTCGCCGCCCAAACGACTTGACGTATCGCGTCTTCGCCAAAGACGCCGGCCAGGTAGTGCGATGCGACCGGGTCCGTCGCGATCGCCTCGCCGGCAACCGAACCGAGAAACGCTGCGCCGATCCAGACCAGACTGGGCAGGCGGTCGAGCAGGGCCATGATGACGGCGGCGCCGGCCATGATAATCGGTATGGAAACGATCAGACCGACGGCGAGCAATGCGAGATCGCCGTGCGCTGCCGTGGCAACGGCAAGGACGTTATCGAAGCACATGATGAGGTCGGCGATAACGACGATCCGCACCGCCCGCCACAAATCCGCAGCGGTGGCAACTGCATTCTCGTTCGATTGTTCGGGCAGGAGCAATCTGGCTGCGATGTAGAACAGCGCCAGTCCGCCCGCTATTTTCAAATAGGGCAGTGCAATGAGCCACGTGACGATGGCCGTCAAAACGATGAGCAGAAATACGGCGACGCCGGCGCCGATCGCGATGCCCCAAATCCGCTGACGCCGGGGCAGTCCCCGGCAGGCCATGGCAATGACCAGGGCGTTATCGCCCGACAGCAGCAGGTTGATCACAGCGATCCGGACGGCTGCGATCCAAAACGTCGGATGCCGAAGGCTGTTGCTCTCCATCTGCAACAGCTGCGTCCAGAACGAAGTGTCCAGATAAAGTGCGTCCAAAGTCACAGTCCGGTCCGCCTCTTCTCTGCATCGCTATATAGTTGGTCGGACGGAAGCGAGCGGCCGGCATCACCGTCCCAGCGCAAGGCCGCGATAACCAGCCGGTGCTCAATAACGGAAGTCGAGAATTTGCGGCGTCAGCCGCCGGTCACGCTCATATGGCGCGCGAGTGCCGGCCGCAGGTGGCGGCGGTCGATGACGAAATCGTGGCCTTTAGGCTTGCGCGTAATCGCCTCGTCAATCGCCTTGAAAAGCAGATCGTTGCCCTCGGAGGTGCGCAACGGCTTGCGGAGATCGGCGGCGTCCTCCTGCCCGAGGCACATATAGAGCGTGCCAGTGCAGGTGATGCGTACGCGATTGCACGATTCGCAGAAATTATGAGTAAGCGGGGTAATGAAACCGAGGCGGCCGCCGGTTTCCGCAATTTTCACATAGCGCGCCGGTCCGCCGGTGCGATAATCCAGATCCTCTAGCGAAAAGCGCTCACTCAGGCGGGCGCGCACCATCGACAGCGGCAGATATTGATCGAGCCTGCCGATCTCGCCAAGCGGCATCACCTCAATCAGGGTCAGATCCATGCCGCGGCCGTGCGCCCATTCGATCAGGCGCGGGAATTCGTCTTCATTCACGCCTTTAAGCGCCACGGCATTAATCTTGACTTGGAGACCGGCGGCCTGTGCCGCTTCGATGCCGGCGAGAACCTGCGGCAACCCGCCCCAGCGCGTGATGGCGCGGAATTTCTCCGGATCGAGGGTGTCGAGCGATACGTTGACCCGGCGAACGCCAAGACCGGCAAGCTCGGCTGCGTATTTGGCGAGCTGCGATCCGTTGGTGGTCAGCGTGAAGTCATCCAAACGCCCAGCCGCGAGATGGCGCGACAGCGTCGAGAACAAGGTCATGATGCCGCGGCGGACCAGCGGCTCGCCGCCGGTCAGGCGCAATTTGCGCACGCCGCGCTCAACGAAAGCCGAGCACAGCCGGTCGAGTTCTTCGAGGGATAGCAAATCGGCCTTCGGGAGGAAGGCCATGTGTTCGCTCATGCAATAGACGCAGCGGAAGTCGCAGCGATCGGTCACCGAGACGCGCAGATAGGTAATCGCCCGGCCGAACGGATCGATCAGCGCCGGTTGTCCCGGCGCGGCGTCAAAGCCAGCGGCCTTGGCCTGCTCCATTTGCGCGCCCATCAGCATGCGTTTCCAAAACGTCCCCGGCTCCACATAAGCCATCAACGGGGGACGTTAGATTTATAATAACTAATATAACCGGTTTCTGGGCCCGATAAAGCCCTGATCGTCCATCGCATTTTCACGCGTGGAGAGCAGCAATCAGTGCCGGCAGTTCGGAATAGGAGCTGATCACCCGATCCGGCCCCAAGGCCGTGACCGGAACGTCGGTATAGCCAAAATCCACTGCGATAACCGGCACTTCGGCGGCGCGGGCGGTGCGGATGTCGGTAATGGAATCGCCGACCATGATCGCGCGGGCGGGATCGCCGCCGGCGCGCGTCACGGTGGCGCGGAAAATCTGCGGATCGGGCTTCTGAACAGCGAACGTATCTGGGCCGCAAATGGCCGCGAATCTCGCGCTCAGCGCAAGCCTATCGAGAAGTTTTTTCGACAGCCATTCAAGCTTGTTTGTGCATACCGCCAGGGCGTGTCCCGCCGCGGCCAGATCATCGAGCGCCAGCTCAAGCCCCGGAAACGGACGTGAGCGGTCGGCGATGTGCTCGGCATAGTGGGCGACAAAGGACGCATAGAGGGAATCGATGTCCGCCAGTGCTGCGGTCCGCCCCTTCAACACCAACGCCCGTTCGATCATCATCCGCGCGCCGCCCCCGATCAATCGCCGGGCCGGTTCGTAAGCAACCTCGGACAGCCCGTTCTCATGCAAGGTGAAATTGAGCGTGTCGATAAGATCGGGCGCGGTATCGATCAGGGTGCCGTCGAGGTCGAAAACGATCGTGAGCATGGCCTCGGCCTAGCGGTCGAATCGGTGTGGCGCAAGCATCGCTTTCGGCGCGATTTTGCCCTACACAGCGGCCATGGTCGCCGATGCACAAAAACGTGCTGCCGCCGCTCGCGCACTGGAATTTGTACAGGCTGGTATGCGGCTCGGATTGGGGACCGGTTCGACCGCCGCGCATTTCGTCGATTTATTGGGCGAGCGCGTGCGCGGCGGTCTCGATGTCATCGCGGTGCCGACGTCGGAGGCGACCCGCGCGCAGGCCTCAAGGCTCGGCATTACGCTCACCACCCTCGACGAGACACCGGAACTGGATTTGACCGTCGATGGAGCCGACGAGATTGCGCCGGACCTCACGGTCATCAAGGGCGGCGGTGGCGCGTTGCTGCGCGAGAAAATCGTCGCGGCGGCGTCCGCCCGCATGGTCGTGATCGCCGATGACTCGAAATGGGTCTCCGTGCTCGGCCGCTTTCCGCTGCCGATTGAGATCGCACCGTTCGGCGCCAAGGCAACGGGGCGGGCGATCGATGCGGCCTTGCGGGCCGCGGGCTGCTCCGGTCCGGTGGTGCTGCGCAAAGGAAATGACGGCAAAGTGTTCATCACCGATGGCGGGCATTGGATTTTGGATGCCCATTTACAGCGCATTGTCGATCCACCAGCCTTGGCGACACGCCTTGCCGGGGTCCCTGGCGTGATGGAGCACGGTCTGTTCATCGGATTGGTCCGAACTGCTATTCTTGCCGGCAGCGACGGGGTGCGCCTCGTCGAACGGACCCAATCGTAGCCATCCGAAGGAGTGCAGCCGCCGTGGCCGATTACGACGTTGATCTTTTCGTCATTGGTGGTGGTTCGGGCGGCGTGCGGGCCGCGCGTATCGCTGCGCAGCACGGCGCACGCGTCATGGTGGCGGAAGAGTACCGCGTCGGCGGCACCTGCGTCATTCGCGGCTGCGTGCCCAAGAAGCTCTTGGCCTATGCGTCGCGCTTTCGTGCCGAATTCGAGGACGCCGCCGGATATGGCTGGACCGTGCCGCAATCCTCGTTCGACTGGCCAACCTTGATCGCCAACAAGGATAAGGAGATCGCCCGGCTGGAAGCTGCGTACATCGCCACGCTGGAGAGGGCTGGAGTCGCCATCGTCAAGACTCGCGCCGTGATCGCCGATCCCAACGTCATGCAGTTGGCCGACGGCAAGCGCGTGCGTGCAAAATATATCCTGATCGCCACCGGCGGCACGCCGACCTGCGGCGATCCCATTCCCGGCATCGAGCACGCCATTTCGTCGAACGAGGCCTTTCATCTGCCACAACTGCCGAAGCACGTGGTCATTCAGGGCGGCGGCTATATCGCGATCGAATTCGCCGGCATTTTCGCCGGGCTTGGATCGCAGGTGACGGTTGTCTATCGCGGCGAAAATATCCTGCGCGGTTTCGATGACGACGTGCGCGCGCATGTGCGTATGGACATGGAGAAACAGGGGATTAAGGTATTCGTCGGCTGCAAGGTCACCGCAATCGAGCGGGCCGACAAGCGTTACTCCGTGCATTTGTCGGGCGGTAACAGGGCGACCGCCGATTGCGTCATGTTCGCGACCGGCCGCGCGCCTAACGTCAATAAGTTCGGGCTCAAGGAAGCCGGTGTCGCAATCGCCGAGAACGGCGGTGTCGCCGTTGATGAATATTCGCGCTCCAGTGTTTCGAATATTTACGCCATAGGCGACGTGACCAATCGCATTAATCTTACGCCGGTCGCCATCCGTGAAGGCCACGCTTTTGCCGACACCGTATTCGGCGGCAAGAAAGTTGCGGTCGATCATACGAACGTGCCGACCGCCGTGTTCTCCGATCCGGAGGTCGGCGCGGTCGGCCTCACCGAGGCGCAGGCGCGCGCGCGGCTTGAGCGAACCGATATCTACATGGAAATGTTTAAGCCGCTGAAGGCGACGCTCTCCGGCCGCGACACCACGGTCTTGATGAAGCTCGTTGTCGACGGCGTAACCGGCCGGCTCGTCGGCTGCCACATCGTCGGGGAAGGCGCTGCCGAGATGGTGCAGGTCGTCGCCATTGCCATAACGATGGGCGCGAAGAAGGCCGACTTTGACGCCACCATGGCGCTCCATCCCACTGCGGCCGAGGAGTTGGTGACCATGCGGCAGAAACGCGCCAGCTACGCCCGCGAAGCTGCTGAATAGGCGGCTATTTTTAGGCTGTCACCACCCCGACCCGGCGTGTATAAATCCGCCGGATTGCGGAGACTACAGCATGTCCGGACGGACAAACGCGGTGAAATGGAGCCCGGCTTCCTGGCGCGACCAACCGATCGTGCAGGTGCCGGACTATCCGGATGCCAAAGCGCTCGGCGAGGTCGAGGCGCAGCTTGCGACCTTTCCGCCGCTGGTGTTTGCCGGCGAGGCGCGCAACCTGAAGCACGCACTGGCGGACGTCGCCACCGGTGACGCGTTTCTGCTGCAAGGCGGCGATTGCGCCGAAAGCTTCGCCGAGCACGGTGCCAACAACATCCGCGATTTTTTCCGCCTGTTTCTGCAAATGGCGGTGGTGCTGACTTACGCCGCGGCGTCGCCGGTGGTGAAGGTCGGCCGCATCGCCGGCCAATTCGCCAAGCCGCGCTCGTCGCCGATCGAGAAGCGCGATGGTATCGAACTGCCGGCTTATCGCGGCGACATCATCAACGGCACCGAGTTCACGCTGCAAGCACGCACGCCCGATCCGCGTCGGCAGCTCGAAGCCTATCGGCAATCAGCGGCGACACTTAATCTTCTGCGTGCTTTCGCCACCGGCGGCTACGCCAATCTCGCCAACGCGCATCAATGGATGCTGTCGTTCGTCAAGGACTCACCGCAGTCGAAGCGTTATCAGGAGCTGGCGACGCATCTTACCGATGCACTCAACTTCATGCGCGCGTGCGGTATCGATCCGGAGGTGCATCCGGAGATGCGGACCACCGATTTCTTCACCAGTCACGAGGCGCTGCTGCTCGGCTACGAGCAAGCCTTTACCCGCATCGATTCCACCACCGGCGATTGGTACTGCACGTCGGGGCATATGCTGTGGGTCGGCGATCGCACCCGCCAATCGGACCACGCCCACATCGAATTTTGCCGCGGCATCAAGAATCCGCTCGGCCTCAAAACTGGCCCGACGCAAACGTCGGACGAGTTGCTTAAGCTCATCGACAAACTCGATCCCGACAACGAGCCGGGCCGCTTGACGCTGACCTGCCGGATGGGCGCCGATAAGGCCGCCGAGCATTTGCCGCGGTTGATCCGCGCGGTGAAGCGCGAGGACCGCAACGTTGTTTGGTCATGCGACCCGATGCACGGCAACACGATTACTTCAGTCACCGGCTACAAGACGCGGCCGTTCGATCAAATCCTGAAAGAGGTGCGCACCTTCTTTCAAGTCCATGCCGCCGAGGGCACTTATGCCGGCGGCGTGCACCTTGAAATGACCGGCCAAAACGTCACCGAATGCACCGGCGGGGCGCGCGCGATCAGCGACGAGGATCTCAACGACCGCTACCACACGGTGTGCGATCCGCGGCTCAACGCCGAGCAAGCGCTCGATCTCGCCTTCCTCGTCGCCGACCTTCTCAAAGGTCAACGGCAGGGCAGGGCGAAACCGGTACCGATCGCGGCGGCCTTTTAATCCGGAACGACAGGCGACGATGAGGCGACGTCGATTGTAATGTCTGTCCGCTGTCTTCCGTTGTCGGTCGTCCGATCCAGCACTGGATCATTGCCATGAATCTGGATCATTGCGATGAATGAGCGTCCGTCCGACCGTTTGGCCATCGCGATCGCGCAGCTCAACCCGATTGTCGGCGACGTCGACGGCAATCTCGAGCGCGCCCGCATCGCACGCGCCCAGGCGGCGCGCGAGCACGCCGATGTGGTCGCCTTTTCCGAATTGTTTATCGCCGGCTATCCGCTCGAAGACCTGGTGCTCAAGCCGGCGTTTCAAGCGGCCTGCCGCGCCGCAATCGAAGCGCTGGCGCGCGACACCGGCGACGGTGGCCCGGCCGTGCTCATCGGCACGCCATGGTTCGAGGACGGCAAGCTCTACAACGCCTACGCCTTTCTCGCCAACGGCCGGATCGAGGCAATCCGCTTCAAGGTCGATTTGCCGAACTACGGCGTGTTCGACGAAAAACGCGTCTTCGCGGCCGGCCCGCTGCCGGGTCCAATTGTGATCAAGGGCACTCGCCTCGGGATACCGATTTGCGAGGATATTTGGGGCCCCGAAGTGGTCGAATGCCTGGCCGAAACCGGCGGCGAAATCCTTTTGGTGCCGAACGGCTCGCCGTATTGGCGCGGCAAAACCGAGGAACGGCTCAACATCGCGCTCAACCGTGTCGTCGAGTCCGGGTTGCCGCTGATTTATCTCAATCAAGTCGGTGGTCAGGACGAACTGGTGTTCGACGGCGCTTCGTTCGCGATCAATGCCGATCGCTCTATCGCGTTCCAGTTGCCGGAATTTCAGGAAATCGTGCAAACGACGCACTGGTCGCGTACGGACACCGGCTGGCGTTGCGAGCGCGGACTGATGGCGGCGCCCGACGAACTCGACCAGGCCGACTACACCGCCTGCGTGGTTGGATTGCGCGACTACGTCAACAAGAGCGGCTTCAAGGGTGTCGTCCTCGGGCTGTCGGGCGGCATCGATTCAGCACTTTGCGCTGCCATGGCGACGGATGCGCTTGGGCCCGAGCGCGTGCGCTGCATCATGCTGCCGTACCGCTACACTGCGCGGGAATCGCTTGACGACGCGGCGGCGGTCGCCCGCACGCTCGGTACGCATTATGACGTCGTACCGATCGAAACTGCGGTGCACGGTCTAGAAGCAGCATTGAGCGACGTGTTCGCCGGCGCGTCGGCCGACGTGACCGAGGAGAATCTTCAGTCGCGTGCCCGCGGCACCATGCTGATGGCGGTCTCAAACAAATTCGGCTTGATGGTGGTGACGACCGGCAACAAATCCGAAATGTCGGTTGGTTATGCCACGTTGTACGGCGACATGAATGGCGGTTTCAACCCGATCAAGGATCTCTACAAAACCGAGGTGTTCCGGCTGGCGCGGCTGCGCAACCGCTGGAAGCCCAGCGGCGCGTTGGGACCGGAGGGGCCCGTTATTCCCGACAATGTCATGACGCGCGCGCCGAGCGCGGAACTCCGCGAAAACCAGACCGATCAGGATACGCTTCCGCCATACGACCAGCTCGATCAGATCCTTGAACGACTGGTCGAACGCGAGGAGCCGCTTGCGACGATCGTGGCGGCGGGCTTTGACCGCGAAATGGTGATGAAGATCGAGCGCATGGTTAGCGTTGCCGAGTATAAGCGCCGGCAGGCGGCGCCGGGCGTGAAGGTCACGCTGAAGAATTTTGGCCGCGACCGGCGCTATCCGATTGTCAATCGCTTCCGCGATCCGGGGATTGCGCTCCCCGAGCCGGACCGTAATGCGGCCAGAAGTCCGGCCAAGACCGCGGCTGCTGACTTTTGATGGCGGTTTAGGTCAGTGCCCCGCCACAAAGGGCGGGCCGACCACGCGCACACTCCCTTTGGGGGTCTCGGTGGCGGCATTTGTGTCAGTCGAGGTGGTCCTCAACGCCGGCGAGGCGCTGGTATCTTGGGCGCCCGCTTTGGCCGGCTTGGTGCCTTTCGGTGCCGGCGGCTGCGACAGTGCTTTGGCGTTCTGATCGGTCACGACGATATCGCCCCGTTCCAGCGTGGTAGCATCGTCGGCGCCTTTGAGTGCGTCCGCCCAGGTCTGGCCCGGCCGGCGGCACGAGCAGGAAGGGCTGTATTCCTTGCGATAGCGGAAGGCGTTCGGCAGCTCGGTATAGGGTGCGCCGCTGATTGATATTGCCTGACCGATGTCCTCGCCGGGATTGCGGTAGGTGAAGAGGGCGACTTCGGCAGCAGGACATTCGCGCTGACAAGCGCGGGCATCGTCGGTGAAGTGGCTCGGCACCGTCGAATACGAAACTGGAAAATAATAACCGTCGCACGTGCGCACACAGACCGTGTGATAGGTGCCGGACGGTGCGCCTTCGCCGCCGGGGCTGATCAGGTGGCCGCCAAACAGCGCGTCGAGAAAGCCACTCGGCTGTGCGGCAGCGGCGGCGCGGTATTGCGGGCCGCAATTATTTCCTGCCAGTTGTCCGATCAGCGCGCGCCGCTGGCTTTCCTGGTCGGTATTGCCGCTCTTGAGCCGCTCGAGATCGCTCATCGCGCGGTCGAGATTGTCGCGCATCTGCTGAACCTGCACGTTCAGCGGCTGACAAGCCGGCGAGCGCCCGGTAAACAGCGCAAAAAATCCGCCGCCTTCGCAGCCCTGCCTTCTCGACTGAGCCAGCAACCGATCGAGCTCAACCTGCTGCTTGGCGGCCGCGTCCTCCGACCGCTTGATCACATCAAGTCGGGCCGGGTCGTTGGCGCCGCGGTTGACCACGGCCAGTTGGCCTTCAAGCCGCGCACATACCGGGCTTGCCGATGGCTGCGCTGCCACCGGCGGAGGTTGAGTGGGGGCGGCGAGCGGCCGGCCGGGAATCGGCGCCGGCGGAATCGGTGGCGGGCTTTGGGCTGCCGCGGGCAGCGCCAGCGCCGTCAGCGCAACAGCGAGCAATCCAGCGCCGCGCAGTGGTATTCCCATTGAATCCCGACCCTTATTCCGGCGTTGGCGCGGATGAAGCGATGGAATGGTGACCAAAGTGTGAATGCGCCGCCTTCACTCCGCATCCGGCTGATTTTCCGGCCGGGCGCGGTCGAAAGCGGGAAGCTCGAGGCACGCGGCCTCGATCGCGACGATCTTCGGGAATTTGTCGAGCGGGACTTTCAGCCGACGCGCGTTGGCGACCTGCGGAACGAGGAAAAGGTCGGCCACCGTCACCTGTGCGCCGCAAGAATACGGCCCGCCTTGTGCCAGCGTTTCATACGCCTCGAAGCCCTCGATCACCCAGTGATGGTACCAGGCATCGATCGCGCTCTGCTCCTGATGCAGTTCGCGCTTCAAGTAACGCAAAGGACTCGTATTGTTCAGCGGATGAATGTCGCAGGCGACGATATCCGCGAGGGCACGGCAGTGCGCGCGCGCAATTGGATCTTTCGGCAACAGTGGGGGATCCGGATAGGTCTCATCGAGGTATTCGACAATGGCAAGCGATTGAATGAGCACGTCGCCGTTCGGCGTCACCAAAGCCGGAACGCGCATCTGTGCGTTGACCGCACGATATTCCGGTCGGCGATTATGGCCCCCGTCCTTGACGAGATGCACCGGGACCGTCTCGTAGTCGATGCCCTTAAGATTGAGCGCGATGCGCGCACGGAACGCGGCTGAAGAGCGGAAATACGAATAAAGCTTCATGCCGCTCAAGCTAGCCCGCCGGGGGTTTCAGACAAACACTGAATCGACGATCGCAGCGAGTACGGCCGGCAAACAATGCGCCCGATTTTGTACCGGTGCCTAGTCATCCTCATCCGCCCCGCCGACCTCGGCGACGAGTTCGGCGGAACGTGCCGTCAGTTGTTGCAAGGCGCGGTTGAATGCTTCGCGGTCTGTCGGTGTCAGGATATCGGTCAGACGGCTTGCGAAGTCGATGGCGTGCGGCGCCACTTCCTCATACATGGTTCGGCCGGACGCCGTCAGCGACAGGAAAGCCTCACGCATGTCGTCGCGATTGGGGCGGCGCGTCACTAGCCGCCGCCGTTCCATCTGCGCGACCGCGCGCGACACCTTGGTCTTGTGCATGTGCGTGTGCGCGCCGATCGCTTTTGCGGTCATCACGTCAAACTGGCCGAGTGTCACCAGGACCCGCCACTCCGGAACGCCGATGCCGTAACGCTGCGCGTAGACCTGCGATAGCGCCTGCGAGACCAGGCTGGACACAACGTTGAGCTGGTAAGGCAAGAAATGCTCGAGCTTAAGGGCAGCGTCCTCGCCAGACTTTTGCTCGGCATCCAAGTTGTCTTCGCCTTTATCTTCGGTTGCCCGCTGCGGAGCCATGGCGCGCTTTCCGCGCCGGCGGTTCTTATGTGGCGGCGCAGTCCGCGAAGATGGCTGAAGTCGGCAGGCGGCGCAACGGCGCAGCGGCCTTGGCCTGCGTCGATCTGGTTGTTAGGTGATAGACTGGTAGTTGGGAGGACGTTGCTATGAGTGCGGGTTTCGCCTCGACCGGCGATCTGGCCGACAAGACCATCACATTCGACGCCGTCGGACCCGATCTTTACGCCTTCACCGCCGAGGGCGATCCGAACTCCGGGATTATTGTCGGCGACGACGGCGTGATGGTGGTTGACGCGCAGGCGACGCCGGTGATGGCGCGGCAGGTGATCGAGCGTGTCGCCAAGGTCACCGACAAGCCGATTAAATACGTGCTGCTGACGCATTACCACGCCGTACGTGTGCTCGGTGCGTCCGCCTATGGCGGCGCGGAAATTCTTGCCTCGGCGGCGACACGCGCGCTGATCGAGGAACGCGGCAAGGCAGATATGGATTCCGAGATCGGTCGGTTTCCGCGGCTGTTTCGTGCGGCCGAAAGCATTCCCGGCCTGACCTGGCCCTCGATCACCTTCCCCGACCAGATGTCGGTTTGGCTCGGCCGCCGCGAGGTGCGCATTATGCATATCGGCCGGGGGCACACTGCCGGTGACGTCGTTGCCTATGTGCCCGACGCCAACGTGGTGTTTTCTGGTGACCTGGTCGAATACAATTCGGCCTGCTACTGCGGCGACGCCCACTTCACCGATTGGCCGGCGACGCTTGACCGGCTCGCGGAGATTTCCGCCGGCGCGCTGGTGCCCGGCCGCGGCGCTGCGCTCAAAACGCCGAAACAGGTAGCCGACGGTATCGCGTTGACCGAAGATTTTCTCACCACGCTCTACGGCGCGGTCGCCGAAAGCGTCGCCAACGGCCGCTCGCTCAACGAGACCTATCGCGCCGCCCGCGCGGTGATGGATCCGAAGTTCGCAAGCTTCGCCATTTATGAGCATTGCATGCCGTTCAACGTCTCGCGCGCCTATGATGAAGCGAAAGGTATCGAACATCCGGTGATCTGGACGGCGGAGCGCGACCGCGCCATGTGGGCGGCGCTGCGAGAATGATTTCGGCGCAATGACGGAGACGTGGTCGACGGATGACCAACGCGCACAAGACGATCTATCGCTACGACTATCGCCGCTCCCGCGATCAGGAAGGGTCTGCGGTCGCGCGGCATCCCGTGGTGGTAGTCGGCGCCGGTCCGGTTGGGCTTGCGGCTGCAATCGATCTTGCGCAACGTGGCGTGCCCGTCGTGCTGCTCGATGACGCGGATCGGATCGGCGAAGGTTCGCGCGGCATCTGCTGGTCGAAGCGGACGTTGGAGATCCTCGATCGGCTCGGCGTCGGCGCTCGTCTCGTCCGGCACGGTGTCACCTGGAAGCTCGGCAAGGTGTTCAGCGGCGACGAGCTGTTGTTCTCGTTCGATCTGTTGCCGGAGGCGGGGCATAAAATGCCGGCCTTCATCAACCTCCAGCAATATTATCTGGAAAAGGCGCTGGTCGATCGCGCGCTCGAACTCGAATTGATCGATCTGCGCTGGAGCAACCGTGTTGTCGGCGTCGATCGGCTCAATGATGGCGCACGGTTGACCATCGAGACGCCGGACGGACCCTACCGGCTCGACGCCGGTTGGCTGATCGCCGCCGACGGCGCGCGCTCCACCATTCGCGACCTGCTCGGTCTCGACTTCGCCGGTGTCACCTTCGAGGATAAATTTCTGATCGCCGACGTCCACATGGCCGGCGAGTTCCCGACCGAGCGGCGTTTCTGGTTTGCGCCGAGCTTTCATTCCGGACAATCGGCGCTGATGCACCGCCAGCCCGACAATGTCTGGCGCATCGACCTGCAACTCGGCCCCGACGCCGATGCGCGCACCGAGCAGGAACCGGGGCGCGTACGCGCGCGGCTCGACAAGGTGCTCAAGCCGCACGCTTACGAGCTGGAATGGGTTTCGATCTACACCTTCAACTGCCGCCGCCTCGCGCGGTTCGTGCATGACCGCGTGATCTTTGTCGGTGACGCCGCGCATCAGGTTTCGCCGTTCGGCGCCCGCGGCGCTAATTCCGGCATCCAGGACGCGGAGAATCTCGCGTGGAAGCTGGCGGCGGTGCTCAAAGGGGAAGGTGGGACGGCGTTGATCGAGAGTTACGATCTCGAGCGCATTCAGGCGGCGGACGAGAATATCGGTCATTCGACCTGTTCGACCGATTTCATGTCGCCGCATTCGGGTGCCGAGCGGCGTTTGCGTGACGCAGTGCTGGCGCTGGCGCCAAAAGCCGAATTCGCGCGCCGCATGATCAACTCGGGACGGTTGTCGCTCCCAAAAATTTACGACACGCCGCTATCGACGCCGGACGCGACCGCCTTTGCCGGCACGGCCAAGCTTGGCGCGCCGCTGCCGGACGTACCGCTGATCCGGCGTGACGGCACCGGGACCCACCTGGTGGAAAGTCTCAGCGGCGATTTCGAGCTGATTTACGTGCGCGATACCGGCAACGGTGCGCGCCCGCGTGCGCCGGACGGCATCAAGCTCACAATTGTCGGCGACGACCTTCAGGATCAAGAGGGATTGTTCGGGGCGCGCTTCGACGCGACGCCCGGCACCGCTTATCTCGTGCGTCCGGATCAGCATTTGTGCGCACGCTGGCGCGATTTCAATGCCACAGCGGTTGCGCACGCGCATGCGCGCGCCTTGCAAAGGTGAAGCCGATGTCCAAGCTCGTCACCGCTTCGCGATTTTCCGACCCCGACGCCGCCTATCTCGCGCTGGTGCAAGCGCGGCGCAATCTAACCGAAACGCAAGCGGCCGAGTTTGACAGCAAGCTCGTTCTCATTCTCGCCAATCACGTCGGCGATCTCGACGTGCTGCAAGAGGCGATCGCGCTGGCGAAGAGTGCCGGGCAAAAAAATTAGGGCGCCGGCGGCGGCGCCCTAATCATCCCACATCGTCACACCCGCCACGGAGAGCGGGCATGACGAATCTCAGATCACCGTGTGCAGGTGATGGCGACGAAGTTGTCGCAATTTGCGCCGTGGCACGAGCCGGGACCGCTCTGCGGGATCGCGCCGGTGATTTCATCGCGATCGACTTTGCGGAACGACAGCGCCGCGCCGAATTCATGCGACCGGCAATAGGAACTCGCCGCCGCGTCGCCGCAAGGTGCGCCGGAGGCAAGGCAACGGCTGACGCCGTAGCCGTCGGCGTCGGAAATGATGAAGATGCGTTTTTCCGCGTGGGCGGCGGTCGCGCCAAACAGGATGGCGGCAAGAGCCAGGACCGCGATCATCGAACGCATGGAACCCCCAACCGGCGCCGTCCCGGCGCGAAAACTTCGGGATGCACTGACCTGCAAGAATGCGACGGCTCGGTTAAGGTCGCGTTAACCCCACTGCCCGGAACCGGCTTCCGCCGCCCCGCGGTGGCGATTCGGCGGGCGGAACCAAGTGCTTGACGCCATGGCGGTCCTCGACCATTGTGCGCGCCATGAGCGGCCTTATCTGCATCGGCGGCATTTGCCGGGAGATTATTCGCTAGCGCCAAACGCTGGCTGCGGCCGTCTTTTCTCATCGTCGAGATTTTGGACACGCCCGGCCAGCAGGCTGAAGGCGTACTGTCCAATTTCGCATGGTTTGATTCGACGATGGACCTGAAACTTTACGATACGCTCTCGCGCGAGAAGCGGATTTTTCGCCCGCTCGATCCGTCGAATGTGCGCATGTATGTGTGCGGGCCTACGGTCTACGACTTCGCCCATATCGGCAATGCGCGGCCGGTGATCGTGTTCGACGTGCTGTTCCGGCTGCTACGCCACATCTACGGCGACAAGCGCGTCACCTACGTCCGCAACATCACCGACGTTGACGACAAGATCAACGCGCGCGCGGCGGAGGAATATCCCGACCTGCCGCTCAACGAGGCGATCCGCAAAGTCACCGAAAAGACCGACCAGCAATTTCACGACGATGTTGCCGCACTCGGCTGCCTGCCACCGACGGTCGAGCCGCGAGCGACCGAGCACATCGCCGAGATGCGCACGCTGATCGAGCGCTTGGTCAAGTCCGAACACGCGTACGTCGCCGAGGACAACGTGCTGTTCTCCGTCGCCTCGATGCCGGATTACGGCAAGCTGTCGAAGCGCTCACTCGATGAGATGATCGCCGGCGCGCGCGTCGAGGTCGCGCCGTACAAACGTGCAGCGACGGATTTCGTCTTATGGAAGCCGTCGAAGCCCGGCGAGCCGGCGTGGCCGTCACCCGCCGGCATCAAGACGCCCGGCCGTCCTGGCTGGCATATCGAATGTTCGGCGATGGCGTGGAAATTCCTCGGCGAAACGTTCGACATCCACGG
>DATKRE010000122.1:0-20427 GCA_035532335.1 Xanthobacteraceae bacterium
GGCCTTCTTGCCGGTTTTCTTCGCGGGTGGTTCGGGCTTTAGTCCCTGCGCGATGGCGCGGTCGGCGATCGCACATTCGATCGATTTGATGGTGACCGGGTTCTCGTCGATGTTGAGCGTGCAGGATGCTTCACACGGTGCCGGGCAGATACGGCCGGTGACTTCCGGGAAATTGTTGGTCGAGTGCAGGTTACGCGCGGCCTCGTCCCAATTGCCGGCATAGACGAGATCGTTCCAGTCCGGAATCTGATTGTTGACCGGGCAGCCGGGCGTGCCTGCAACAAGCGAGCCGGTGCCCTGGCAATACGGTACGCCGCAATTCATGCAGCGTGCCGCCTGGGTCACATAATCCTTTTCCGGCAACGGCTGAACGAATTCGTGCCAATGGCGGATACGCTCTTCGACCGGTTCGTAGTCGCGGTCTTCGCGCTCGTATTCGAGAAAGCCGGTGATCTTGCCCACGGCACATCCTAAAAGCGTGATCCGACCTAGCTGGGAGAACTCCCGCGCAAGCGGGATTCCAGCATGGGTCCCCACTTTCGCGGGGACGAGCGGATGATGACACGAATTCGACTGATCGCCATGCGTTCGTTTGCGATCTATTCCGCCGCCATCATGGCTTCCGCTTCCGCCTTGAGTTCGTTGAGCGCGCGACGATATTCGACCGGCATGACCTTACGGAATTTTGGGTACCAGACCGGCCACTCGGCCAGGATTTTGACCGCAATCGTCGAGCCGGTAAAGCGCTGGTGGCGCGAGATGAGAAGATGCAGGCGACGCTCATCGTCGCAGCTCATATCGCCCATGACCTCGACCAGACCGTGCGTCTCCAGATCGTGCGCGTGATGGTAGACGCGGGCATTGACCTCTTCTTCGGCCGGCATCGGCTCAAGCTCGACCATGGCGAGGTTGCAGCGCGAGGCCAGGGTGCCGTCGACATCGAGCACGTAGGCGATGCCGCCGGACATGCCGGCGGCGAAGTTGCGGCCGGTGCGGCCGAGGACGACGACCACGCCGCCGGTCATGTATTCGCAGCAATGGTCACCGGCGCCTTCGATCACCGCAACGGCGCCGGAATTGCGCACCGCGAAGCGTTCGCCGGCGACACCGCGGAAGTAGCACTCGCCCTCGATCGCGCCGTAAAGCACGGTGTTGCCGATGATGATCGACTGCTCCGGCACGATGCCGGTTTGCGCCGGCGGGCGCACGATAATCCGGCCGCCGGAAAGGCTCTTGCCGACATAATCGTTGGCGTCGCCTTCGAGTTCAAACGTCACGCCGCGCGCGAGAAACGCGCCGAAGCTTTGCCCGGCGGTGCCGGTAAAGCGCGCCACGATGGTGTCATGCGGCAGGCCGGCATGGCCGTAGCGCTTGGCGATCTCGCCGGAGAGCATGGCGCCGGTGGTTCGATCGGTATTACGAATTGGCATGCTGACGTGCACCGGCGTGCCGTGGTCGAGCGCCGGCTGCGATTGGGCAATCAGCTTGCGATCGATGATGTCGTGGATCTTGTGGCTCTGCCGCTCGCAGTTGTAGATCGCGACGGATTTCGGCACCTCCGGCTTAGTAAACAGCCGCGAGAAATCCAGCCCGCGCGCTTTCCAGTGATCGACCATGTCGCGCACATCGAGCATCTGCATCTGCCCGATCATTTCGGCGAACGTGCGGTAGCCGAGTGCGGCCATGATCTCGCGCACTTCTTCGGCGACGAAGAAGAAGAAATTGATGACGTGTTCCGGCTGGCCCTTGAAGCGCTTGCGCAGCACCGGGTCCTGTGTCGCGACGCCGACCGGGCAGGTGTTGAGATGGCACTTGCGCATCATGATGCAGCCGGCGGCGATCAGGGGTGCGGTGGCGAAGCCGAATTCGTCGGCGCCCAGAAGCGCACCGATCACCACGTCGCGACCGGTGCGCAGGCCGCCGTCCACCTGAACGGCAATCCGCCCGCGTAACCGGTTGGCCACCAGCGTCTGGTGGGTCTCGGCAAGCCCGATCTCCCAGGGCGAGCCGGCGTGCTTGATCGAGGTGAGCGGCGAAGCGCCAGTGCCGCCCTCGTAGCCGGCGATGGTGACGTGATCGGAGCGTGCTTTCGAGACACCGGCGGCGACGGTACCGACGCCGACCTCGGACACGAGCTTGACAGAAACGTCGCCGTCCGGATTGACGTTCTTCAAGTCGAAGATGAGCTGCGCCAAATCCTCGATCGAGTAGATGTCATGATGCGGCGGCGGCGAGATCAACCCGACGCCCGGCGTCGAATGCCGAACCTTGGCGATGGTTTTGTCGACCTTGTAGCCGGGCAATTGACCGCCTTCGCCCGGCTTGGCGCCTTGCGCGATCTTGATCTGCATCACGTCGGCGTTGACGAGGTACTCCGCGGTGACGCCGAAGCGCCCGGAGGCCACCTGCTTGATCGCCGAGCGCATCGAATCGCCGTTCGGCAGCGGTTTGAAACGGTCCGCTTCCTCGCCGCCCTCGCCGGTATTCGACTTGCCGCCGATCCGGTTCATGGCGATGGCCAGCGTGGTGTGCGCTTCGCGCGAGATCGAGCCGAACGACATCGCGCCGGTGGCGAAGCGCTTGACGATCTCCTTCGCCGGTTCGACTTCCTCGGTCGCGACCGCCTTGCGGTTATCGTCGGCGGCTGCTTTCAAACGGAACAGGCCACGGATCGTGAACAGGCGCTCCGATTGCTCGTTGATGATCGCCGCGTAGTGCCGGTATTTCTCATACGAGTTGCCGCGAACCGCATGCTGTAGCGTCGCCACGGTCACGGCGTTCCAGACGTGCTCCTCGCCGCGCACCCGGAACGCATACTCGCCGCCGACGTCGAGCATGGAGCGATAGACCGGCGCATCGGAGAAAGCATCGCGATGCCGCCGCACGGTTTCTTCGGCGATACCGTCGACGCCGACGCCCTCGATACGGGTCGCGGTGCCGGTGAAATATTTGGCGACGAACGCCGACTTCAAGCCGACGGCGTCGAAAATCTGCGCGCCGCAATAGGACTGATAGGTCGAGATGCCCATCTTCGACATCACCTTGAGCAATCCCTTGTCGATCGACTTGATGTAGCGCTTGACGATTTCCTTATCGTCGAGCTTCTGCGGCAGCTCGGCCTTCATCGCGATCAGCGTCTCGAACGCGAGATACGGATTGATCGCTTCGGCGCCGTAGCCGGCGAGGCAGGCAAAATGGTGCACTTCGCGAGGCTCGCCGGATTCGACAACGAGCCCGACCGAGGTACGCAAGCCTTCGCGGATCAAATGATGATGGACCGCGGCGCAAGCAAGCAGCGATGGGATCGGAATCCGATCGGCGCCGGCGCGGCGGTCGGACAGGATGATGATGTTGATGCCCTCGCGAACCGCGGCATCGGCTTCGCCGCACAGCGCGCCGATCGCTTTTTCCATACCGGCGGCGGCGGCCTCGACCGGCCAAGTCGTGTCGAGCGTCTTTGACTTGAAGTGCGATTCCGCGACCTCGGAGATGGCGCGAACTTTCTCCAGATTGGCGTTGGTCAGAATCGGCTGATGCACCTCGAGCCGCTTGGTTTTCGATGAACCTTCCAGGTCGAACAGGTTCGGTCGCGGCCCAATGATCGAGACCAGGCTCATGACCAGCTCTTCGCGGATCGGATCGATCGGCGGATTGGTCACCTGGGCGAAGTTCTGTTTGAAATAGGTGAACAGAAGCTTCGGCCGCTCCGACAACGCCGAGATCGGCGTGTCGTTGCCCATCGACCCGATCGCCTCTTCGCCGGTGGTCGCCATCGGCGTCATCAGGATTTTCAGGTCTTCCTGCGTGTAGCCGAAAGCCTGCTGGCGATCGAGCAGCGCCAGATTCGAGATCGGGGCCGATTCCGAAGACGCCGGAAGATTCTCGACCAGGATCTGGGTGCGGTCGAGCCACTCGCGATAAGGATGACTGCGTGCCAGCGTCGACTTCAATTCCTCGTCGGGGATGAGCCGGCCTTCCTCAAGATCGACCAGTAGCATCTTGCCCGGCTGCAGCCGCCACTTGGTGACGATCTGCTCTTCGGCAATCGGCAACACGCCGACTTCCGAGGCCATGATGATGCGGTCGTCGCGGGTGACGATGTAGCGCGCAGGACGCAAGCCGTTCCGGTCGAGCGTGGCGCCGATCTGGCGGCCGTTCGTGAAGGCGATGGCGGCCGGGCCGTCCCAGGGCTCCATCAGCGCGGCGTTGTATTCGTAGAAACTCCGCCGCTCCTCGTCCATCAGCGGGTTGCCGGCCCACGCTTCCGGAATCATCATCATCATCGCATGGGCGAGCGAGTAGCCGCCCATGGTGAGGAATTCGAGCGCATTGTCGAAGCAGGCGGTATCGGACTGACCCTCGTAGGAGATCGGCCAGAGCTTGCCGATATCCGCACCAAATTTTGGCGATGCCACCGACGCCTGCCGCGCCGCCATCCAGTTGTTGTTGCCGCGCAGCGTGTTGATTTCGCCGTTATGCGCGATCATCCGGTAAGGATGTGCCAGCGACCAGGTGGGGAAGGTGTTGGTCGAGAAGCGCTGATGCACGAGCGCCAGCGCGCTCTCGAAGTCGGGATCGTGCAGATCGGGATAATAAGTGCCGAGCTGATCGGCGAGGAACATGCCCTTGTAGATCACGGTGCGGCAGGAGATCGACACCGGGTAATAACTGGAGGTGCGCCGTTCGCGCTTGGCGTAAAGCGTGCCGGAAATCGTCTTGCGCAGAATGTAAAGGCGGCGCTCGAACTCGTCCTCCGACTGCAGCTTCGGATTGCGCGCGATGAACACCTGCTTGTGCACCGGCTCGGTCGGCTTGACCGACTCGCCGAGCGTTGAATTGTCGGTCGGTATGTCACGCCAGCCGATGATGGTCATGCCTTCGCGCGCGGCGACTTCGGCGTAGGTATCCATGATGTCGCGCCGCCAACCCGCATCGTGCGGCAAAAACAGCGCACCAACGGCATAGTGACCGGGCGCCGGCAGCTTGAAGCCGAGTTCGGCTGCCTTCTTGGCGAAGAATTTGTGCGGGGTCTGCACCAGGATGCCGGCCCCATCACCGGCGCGCGGATCGGCTCCCACCGCGCCGCGGTGTTCGAGATTGACGAGGATCGTCAGCGCGTCTTCGACGATCTGATGCGACTTGCGGCCCTTGATGTCGGCAATGAAGCCGACCCCGCAGGAATCCTTTTCCAGCGCCGGATCGAAAAGGCCAAACGCTTGCGCTTCCACCGTCATTCTTCAGCACTCCTCGACGGCCCTTTGGCGGCACCATCGCGAGAGTCGGCACAACTTCGCGCGCGCCAGCTTCCCCGTGATCTCCAGCGGAGCGGAGGAAAGCCATGCGCCCGCGGGCGATTGTTCGCTTTGGAGGCAACCTTCGTGCCGGTGTCCGGCAATTGGCTGCTTTATGCCGCCGTCCGACGCGCCCTCGCCGTCGGCGGCTGGCCCCCACGCGTCTTTGCCGGGTTATCCCGCGCGCGCTCTGGCCACCAATTAGGACAGCAATGCTGTCCTATAAGCAACATGGCAGACTCCCAACCCCAACACAAGGGCGCCCACTCTGGCGAGTGGTGAGAAGGTGCGAATTGTAGCCCTCGCGCTTTGCCTTCGGCTTGGTTCTGCGCGGTGCAAGTGGACCACGCGCAAAGGATGCACGCAAGATGCGCGCCTCCGCTTTAGTTGTTGGCAGGAACGGGTCCGTCGCGGTCGAGTTTACGCAACAGACAGCGCCAAAATTTGAGGCCCGGTTACACGATGGTTTGTCGATGCATCGAGGCGACGGCGCTAGTGGTCCGATTCTAACATTCGCAGCCGTGTTCGGCAGCTTCTCATGCGAATGTTAGAATCAAAAGGACCACTAGCAAATATGAGTCCTAGTGGAGCTTTGGATTTGACATTCGCTTCACGAGTCTGCCGCCAGGGGGTAGCGAATGTTAAATCCGCTCCACTAGCCATTTTATTGGCAACCGCCGCAGGTGCGGCGGCGCAAGTGCCTCCGCCTCAGGTCCCCATCCAGACGCCACATCCCAATCCGAGCAGTTCGCTCGTTTTGCCGCAGGCGCCGGAAGTCCCGGTGTCGCCGGGACCGGGTCCGGGAGCGGCAGCCATCGTGCGCGGCGTGCCGGGCATCGTCGATCCTTACCCTGCGCCACACTATGGTTCGAAAAGAGCGTTTCTCGCTCATCGCCGCAGCAACCATCGGCAATATCGCTGAATGCGCCGGAAACCGCTCACGCGGATTCATAGATACACACGCCGGCGATCCGGAGCGCATGCGTTGCCGGATCGCTCAGACCGGACCAGCCACCACCACCAGCCGCTTGATCTTGTGATCGAGGTAGGCCCGCAAAAATGCAGTGTAGTCCCTGAACGACACGCAGCCGAACGAGTCTCCGTTCGGGCCGAGCATGTAGGTGTGAGCAAGGAAGCCGCTGCGGCCGTATACTTTGCTGCCGTCGACCGGAATGAGCCGCAGCGCCTGCACGCCGTGAAACAGCCCTTCACGCATCGTCAGATCGTAGACGTCGGGGGGCGTGGCGCCGCGGTTTCTTTGGTCGACGTATCTGGGGTCGTCAAGCAAGCTGCCGCGACCGGAATGCGCTTCTAAAACCGTTCCGTCGGGCAAGTAGACGGCGTGCGCGGAAATATCATAGACGGCGGTTTGACGATCATAGCGGCCGCGTCCAAGGCTCTGTCCGACGTCTAAACCGCTTTCGGGCCCTGCATAGGCAAGCGTTACAGAGGTGGCCGGCTTGCCGAAAAGCTTGTCGAAGATCGTCGGCTTCTCGGCTGCAAGGCGATCGTGAACCGAAGCGGTCAGTCTGCGCAGAGATCCGGTCGGCAAAGTTGATGCCGCGTTCTGCGCCAATCGATGCGCCCGCGAAACCGTCGACGAGATTCCCCGCTCCAGCCCCGTCGCGAACCGGCCGAGCCCAACGGTTACGCCGGTTACGCCGGCTAACGCGTTTTCTGAAAACGTCGCCGGACTCGAGCTCGTCAAGAAATGGGGATCGAGAAGAACGAGGAGGGCATCCGGTTTGACCGATTGCTTGGTGTAGCGACGCATGGCGGCCGACAATTTCGCATACGCATTTGCGACGTTCGATTGGGTGACCCGCGGCGGCGCCACAGTCGTCGGGCTTGGCAGGTCGTCCGCCGTTTGCTCGGTTACGGTGCCGTGCGGGTTCGCCCAGACGATCCAGGCGCACGTCAAAGCCACGCACGCGCAAGCGATGCCGCCGAGGTACCGCCGCGGCCGTGAGTGGGATGATTTTTTATGGCGATGATCGTCGGAAATGGAACGCCGTACGCTACTGAACGTCATTACCCCTCGATCCCCGATTGAACGTCCCGCCCGGCGTTCGATGCCTTGTTTTGGCCATCGATCCGGATGAGCGGTTAACAGCGCGCCCCGACCGAGACCGCGCTCAGGCAGCGTTCCGACTTGCGCAAAACATTAAGGCGACTTTTCGTTAAATGCCGATTAAGCCAACTGACCCGGTGCTATGGTTCCCAAGCTGAAGCTGTTGAGCGACGACGCATGGCCGACGCGCACGATTACGCCCTTCATCACCCCGCCGAGGCCGAGCGCTGGAAGCACGACGGCGTGCGCGTCATTCCCGGCCACCAACTGGACCCGAATGTACCGTCCACGCCGGGCATGGACCGCAAAGCGGCAATCAACTTCGCCCGCGTCGGCGCGCAGAAGCTGTGGGCCGGCACGGTGACCATCAAGCCGGATGCGAAAACCGGGGCGCATCATCACGGCCATCTCGAAAGCATCATCTATGTGGTTCGCGGCAAGGCGCGCATGCGTTGGGGCGAGCAGCTGGAATTCACCGCTGAAGCCAACTCCGGCGATTTCATCTTCATTCCGCCTTACGTGCCGCATCAGGAGATCAATGCCAGCCCGGACCAGGTGCTGGAATGTGTGCTGGTGCGCAGTGACGGCGAGGCGATCGCGGTCAATCTCGACATCGAGCCGGTGGAGAAGCCGGAGAAGGTGCTGTGGGTGGATCCCATCCATCGCGATCCGGCCGAGAAAAAGCCGTCATAGCCGGGACCGAGCGCAACCGATTATCTTTTCAGGTAGTGTCCTAATTTGAGGACAGGCCACGATAGAGCGTCTCAATTGTCTCCCATTTTAAAACGGAATGGTCTTTCTCCATCCGAATATACGCTCCATGCTTTTCATTGGCCGTCAGTTGTTCCACGGCATGCCGCAAAGCATCGTCCGATCGAGCAAAATAATGCGGCTCCGGTCGAATGGACCATTTTTCCGTATTAGGACCCTTGAATAGGGTTGCCGGATCGGACATCGGATAATCGGCCATTGCTAACGTCTCACTTTGAGGTCCGGTCTACCAATTCCTCAAGCGACCATACCCTATCCGTCACGTTCGCCGCCATTGCTGGCGTAACGCGCAAGGTCTTATGCAGCCGAACGAGATTGTAATGCGCAAAATGCAGGGCGACCGCCGCCTGCAAGTTCTCAAACTTCTTGCTGAAAGCGTTGGTCAGCCGGGTAAACCGGCGCATAGACATCCGCATCGTCAAATTCTGACGCTCAATATGGCTGGTCGAGATATGGGCTTGGTCAGGGTTCCCCGCGATCACTGTACGCGCCGCGCCTGTCACGCGCGGTGGGCCATACCGGCTGGGTCCGATCGGTTCGGCATCGTAAAATTTAACAATCTGCCCGTAGTCCACATCCGCGCCGAATGCCCGTTCAACAGCGTCCACATAGGAGCGGAGCGAGTCCGAAGAAATCTGCACGCGGTTGTTTAGCCGTTCTGATAGATCGGTCATGAACGCCACGGCGTTGTCACGAGTGCGCTTGCCGACGCGGTAGGCCGGGACCAGCTTTGTATCGGGGTCAATTGCCACGAACGTCCATTGGTCGCCGATCTAGGTCCGGTCAGTGAAGCGAGGAATGCGCGCTTGCTTCACCTTCACGAACGACCAAATTTCGTCGCACTGAATACGGCGGCAATCGAGGTTGCGCATCTGCTCGTTGGCGAGCGCAGCGCAGCCGGTCCCGACCTCAACCATGAGGCGCATGATCGTGTCGCGGTGGGTGTCCGTCATCCGCTCCGTTGAGCGGATCGAATTGCCCTCAACCAAGGCCCGGATGATCTGGGTGCGGCGGGCAAGCGGGGTGCGGTTCATAACACTATTTCCTAAATCAACTGTATGCACTCTGCTTGACAAGCTAACGCCTGTCAAGCAGAGTGCATACATGGATTTTAAAGAGGCTACAGACGGCCTTTTCGACCGAATCAGCCACGAAGAATTGGCGGACGCCTTAGGCGTTTCCGTGGCCTCCGTCCGACAAGCGCGCCTCAATCGAAATGCGAATGCTTATAGGGAGCCACCTCCCGGTTGGGAGAGAGCCATCCTTCGCCTGCTAGAACAGCGGATTAATCGATACCGGAAACTAGCTGAGTGGATAAAGCGGGGATAAAGGTCTTGGATAGTTAGGCTGCCAAGGTTTTGGTTTTACACAAGAAATTATGATGCCCGATTCGGTAACAGCGAATTCTGATATAAAGGGGATAAAAGAAATTCCGGGGATAAACCATGGCGACCAAGGATCCCAAAGCCCTTTTGCGGCGGCTTCTCCAAGAGCCGCATGAGGGCACATGGCTGGAATTTAAACACAACAATTGTGACCCCGGCCTGATAGGCCGAACTATTTCCGCGTGTGCAAACGCTGCCATGCTTGCGGATAGGAATCGCGCCTTCATTATTTGGGGAATTGAAAATGGTACTAAAAAGCGACTTGGTACCGCGGTAACATTAAACAGCCTGAAAATAGGCAATGAGAATCTAATAAATTGGCTCAACCGAAAGCTTAATCCGCGTCTAATGCTGGAACCGTTGGACTTTGCGGACCAAGAAAAACAATTCGCCATCCTCACAATAGAACCGACCTATGATCGGCCAGTGAAGTTTGATGGCATTGAGTACATTCGCGTTGGCGAGCACATCAAAAGCTTGGAAGATTTTGCAGAGCATGAACGGGCATTGTGGCTCGCCACCGGGAGACGAAAGTTTGAAGATGCGGTAGCCGCGTCCCATCAGTCTCCAGAAGAGGTTTTGCAGAAATTGAACTGCGAAACTTATTATCGATTGAAGGAAGAGGATGTACCGAAGAACCTCGCAGAAATAATCCGTCGGTTTATCCAGCTTGGCTGCATAAAAGACGACATGGAGGGGGGCTATGATATTTTGAATCTTGGCGCGTTGCTTTTCGCGAAGGACATCGAAAACTTTCCCTCAATAGCCACCAAGTCGGTACGAGTCATAAAGTATTCCGGAAAAGATAAGAGCAAGTCTGAAGACGAGATCGAAGGGAAGAAGGGATATGCGGTAGGTTTCAGGGGAATGCTCAAATACGTCATTGATAAATTGCCAAAGGAAGAAAAATTCGAGGGAGGCGTAAGAAAGACAGTTTCAAAATACTCTGAGATCGCAATTCGCGAAATCGTCGCGAACGCACTAATCCATCAAGATTTTACTGTTTACGGCGCTGGACCAATTATTGAGATTTATATTGATAGGGTTGAGGTGACCAATCCGGGAAACTCGTTAATTGCAGTGGATCGAATTATCGACGAACGACAATCTAGAAATAGAAGATTTGCCGAAGCAATGCGAGAAGTTGGGTTATGTGAAGAGAGGGGCGGAGGAATCGACAAGGCCATCATCGACATTGAAGTCAGATCATTACCTGCACCTGAGTTTTTTGCTTCTGATAAGGCCATGCGCGTTATGATATTCGGGCCCAAAAAATTCAATGAACTATCCAAAGCCGATAAGACTTGGAGCTGCTTCTGTCACTGCGTCGTTCGGTGGGTACGGCACGATTATATGAGTAATACATCGCTTCGCGAGAGATTCTCTCTTGAAGATGACGACTACCAAGCAGCGTCTGCCGTCATTTCAGACGCAAGAAAAGCTGGACGAATCATTCCCGCTGATCCGGCCCAAGGCAAGAAGAATGCTCGGTATGTCCCATATTGGGAAGGCGTCTCTGATGAATGATAAACAAGCCGAGTTGCGCCGCGCCGTCGAACGCATGCACACCTGCAAGGCGACGCTGACGCAGTCTGTGCCGGTCACGGAACGCCACGGCGATGCCGTGGTATGGGAAGGCGTCGTGCATGTGTTCGATCTTAAAGGCCACATGACCGCCAACAGAGCCTATGCCTGGTCGTCGCCGATTGAGGGAAGCGATAAGCTGCGGTTCTTTGCGGTGCTGCATGAGGGGCCGGTTAAGTCCCCAACGGATGCTGTGCGGGCGGCTATCGTCGCGGAGCACAAGCAGACTTAGGAGGAAGAGGTGGCTACCTATTGGCTCATGTTGATGGTGTTTGTGCCGAGTGTTTCACCATCAATTACACATGTGGGCAATTTCTCGACCCCCGAAAGCTGCGCTCAGGCTGCGATAGAAACGGCAACTAATATCTCCGCCCTCGCCGGCCCCGGTCCAATCCCAAATGCCACGTACCGTATGCTTTGCGTCCGATCCTCGGACGGCAAAACACCAAATTAGGACACTACCTCTTTCACACAAACTTGGCGCGGCGGTGCAATGGATGAGAAAGCCCGCGGTCGGCGGCGCATAGTGGCGGCGCACAGTGCGGGAAAAAGTTTTAACTGCGCCCAAGCGCCGCCGTAATTTGGGGTAAGTTTGTTGGCGCGCGGGCGTTGCCGCGCGTTCCGGGGTAGGGGGTCTCGTCCGTGAAGGCCGGGCTGATCGGATTCGCCGCAGTTTTCGTGAGCGCCGTGCTGCTCGCCGCCGCCCCCGGTCACGCGCAGTCACCGCCGCCGGCGCCGCTGCCGGCGCCGGGCTTCATGCCTCCCTACGAAGTCACCAAGATGATCCGCTCGGCGGGTTTTGAGCCGCTGGCGCCGCCGCTCCGCGAGGGCACAACCTACGTCCTGCGCGCCACGGACTTTCGCGGCATCCTGATGCGCGTGGTTGTCGATGCGCGCAGCGGTGCCATCCGCGCCGTCAATCGAATTGTGCCGGGACCCGCGCCATACGGCCAGGTCGGCATGGTCGCTGCGCCTTACGGTATGCCACCCGCTTATGGCATTCCGCCGGACGCTGATGGTTCCGAATTGGCGCCGGAGGAAGCAGCTTTGGGGCCGCCTCCATCGCCGACGTCGTATTCCGGCTTGCATTCCTATGGCGCCAGCCCGCCGCTGCCGCGGCCGCGCCCGGCGGAGCTTGCTGCGCGCGATGCGAAGGCG
Source organism: Xanthobacteraceae bacterium (assembly GCA_035532335.1). GTDB lineage: Bacteria > Pseudomonadota > Alphaproteobacteria > Rhizobiales > Xanthobacteraceae > BOG-931. The sequence continues at coordinate 12,261 of DATKRE010000122.1, forward strand.
TCGCCCAAACCGGCGATTTCGCCCGCCGCTCAGGCGGTCGAAGTGCCCGCGGTCAAACCGGAGCCAAAGCCAAGCACGACGGCATCGACGCCCTCGCCGTCGCCTGCTCCTATGGCCCCGAAACGGCCGGCGCCGTCCGCAATCCCGGATTGACCTCCCGACCGCAGCGCATCCGCATTGCGTCGCATCGCCCGCGATGACAGTCTGAGCGTCGAACCAGCCTGAACCAATAAGTCCGCGGCCCGAAGCCGCGGCCACGCCAGAGAGGAAACGCTATGGCTGCCGATGCAGCGGTGACCATCGCCGCGCGCCTCGATCGCTTGCCGTCGACCCGCTACACCCGCAAGCTCGTCACGCTTCTTTCGCTCGGTGGCTGGTTCGAATTCTACGATCTTTTCTTCACCGCCTACGTGGCGATCGGCTTGTTCAAGGAAGGCATTTTCACGCCGACCACCAAGGGTCTGTTCGACCTCACCGGCTTCGCCAGTTTTGTCGCCGCTCTATTTGCCGGGATGTTCGTCGGCACGCTGGTGTTCAGCTGGGTTTCCGACCGCTACGGGCGCCGCTCGATCCTCGCCTTCGCGCTGCTTTGGTATTCGATCGGCGCGTTCATCATGGCATTCCAGGATACGCCGCAGAGCATCGATCTCTGGCGGTTCATCGCCAGCGTCGGATTGGGCGTCGAGCTGGTGAATATCGATTCCTATTTGTCCGAGCTGGTCCCCAGGGGGCGGCGCGGACCGGCCTTCGCTTACATGAATTTTGTGATGTTCACGTCGGTGCCAGTGGTTGCGTTTCTCGCTTGGCAACTCGTGCCGATTACCGTCTTCGGCCTGGCCGGCTGGCGCGTCGTGGTCATCATCGGCTCGGTCGGCGCCATCGTGATCTGGTGGATTCGCCGCAACCTGCCGGAATCGCCGCGCTGGCTGGTGCAGCACGGCCGCCTCGCCGAGGCGGAAAGTATACTTGCGGAGATGGAACGGCACGCGCGCGCCGAAACCGGCGGCGAACTGCCGCCGCCGGAACTTGTTTCCGGCGAGGCCGACTCCAAGCCCGGCGCATGGAGCGAGATCTGGAGTCCGCTCTATCGCGGCCGCACCATCATGCTGGTGATTTTCAATCTGGTGCAAACCATCGGCTATTACGGTTTTTCCAGCTGGGTGCCGGCGCTATTGGTTTCGCAGGGCATCGGGGTAACCAAATCGCTCGCCTACACTTTCATCATCGCGATCGCCGCCCCGATCGGCCCGTTGATTGGTATTTCTTTTGCCGACCGCTTCGAGCGTAAATGGCAAATAGCCTGGGCGGCGATCGGCATCGCCGTGTTCGGATTATTGTTCGCGCAACAGACCGGCGCCGCCGGTGTGATCGTATGCGGCCTGTTGATAACGCTCTGCAACAACTGGCTCGCGTTCTCGTTCCACGCCTATCAGGCTGAGCTTTATCCGACCCGTATTCGCGCTCAGGCGGTAGGCTTCGTCTATTCGTGGAGCCGGTTTTCCGTCATCTTCTCCGGCTTTATCATCGCCTTCTTGCTCGGCCATTACGGTACCGTCGGCGTGTTCACCTTCATCGCCGGTGCGATGGTGATTGTGTTCGTCGTCGTCGGCTTCTTCGGGCCCAACGTCACCAAGCTGCGGCTTGAAGCGATCGCGGCTTAAAGCGTTGCCGCCCGAGCGGTTCGAATCGGCATTGCGACCGTGTTGCCGTTTGTGTATAATAAATACAATTTATACACATTGAGGCTCTTTCAATGCGGACTAATATCGAAATCGACGATGACCTCATGGCCAAAGCGCAGAAGGCCTCTGGGCTCTCGACCAAGAAGCAGACAGTGGAAGAAGCGCTTCGGCTGATGATTAAGTTGCGTCGACAGCGGCAAATCGGCGCTGCGTTCGGTAAATACCGGTGGCGCGGCGATCTCGCGCGCAGCCGAGAGGGGCGAGGCATCGGTTGATTGTCGTCGATACCAGTGTCTGGATCGATTTCTTCAACGGACGCGCCGCGGTTCACGTTCGACAGCTAAACGTGAGGCTCGGTGTCGAAGAGATCATTGTCGGCGATCTCATGCTTTGCGAAGTTTTGCAGGGTCTGGACAATGAGCTAGCGGCTCAACGAGTCGAAAACTTGCTTCGCCGTTTCGAAATCGTGCCGATGGCCGGCGAGACAATCGCTATAGCGGCGGCGAAGAATTTTCGCGCTTTGCGCAGGCTGGGCATTACCGTCCGTAAGACGATTGACCTTTTGATCGGAACTTGGTGCATCGAGAATAGGGTTGCGCTTTTGCACAATGATGCAGATTTCCGCCTAATGGCACGTCACCTTAGGCTCGTCGAAGTGCCGGTAAAAGGCTAAATTGCTTGAAGCCATCGCTGCATAAAAAAGCGCCCCGGCAAACCGGGGCGCTGAACATTTACGCGGACGCGCTTAAGCTTACGCAGCCTGTTTCTGATCGAGCGTCTTCTGCTCGGCGGTTTTGCTATTGCCGATCGGGATGGTGCGGGGCTTCTTCGCCTCGGGAATCTCACGCACCAGATCGACGTGCAGGAGACCGTGCTCAAGCTTGGCGCCCTTAACCTGGACAAAGTCGGCGAGCTGGAACACGCGCTCGAAGGCGCGCGCCGCTATACCTTGATAAAGCACGTCGCCGCGTTTTTCTTCGTCCTTGGCGCTCTTTTCGCCGCGGACGGTCAAGGTGTTTTCCTTAGCGACGACCGAAAGCTCGGGCTCGCTAAAGCCGGCTACCGCGACGGTGACGCGATAGTCATTGTCGCCGGTCCGCTCGATGTTATAGGGCGGGTAACCGGGGACTGGGCCATCGGCGCCTTGGTCGAGCAGCGAGAACAACCGGTCAAAGCCGACGGTGGAGCGATAAAGTGGTGCAAGATCGAAAGTTTGCATGGCATATCCTCCTTCTGAAGCGACATGCGGATCCGCCTTGAGGGCCGGACCCTATGGACGATGTGCAGCCTGTATGGCCTGCACAAACAGCAGATGGGGATATCCTTGCGCGCCTGCAAGGGGCCCTAACCTTCTGGTAAATAAGGATTATGAAGCTCGTCTCGATTCCCGCAAATCCGGTTCCTGACAACGTCGTAACCGGCATGCTGAAAACGCCGGACGGCGTGTCATTGCGCTTCGCCCGTTTTGCACCGCCGGCCGGTCGCCGCGGCACGGTGTGTATTCTTCCCGGCCGCACCGAGTGGATCGAAAAATATTTCGAGACCATCCGCGATCTGCGCAGCCGCGGTTTCGCCGTCGCCATTCTCGACTGGCGCGGGCAGGGCCTGTCGGATCGCCAGTTCAGCGACCGCCACAAGGGACATATCGGCAGCTTCTCCGAATTCGACACCGATCTCGACACGTTCATGCGCGAAGTCGTGCTGCCGGATTGTCCGCCGCCGATGTTCGCGCTCGCCCATTCGATGGGTGGGACGGTAGCCATCCGCGCCGCGCACCGTGGCCAGCGCTGGTTCGACCGTATCGTGCTGTCGGCGCCGATGCTCGGCGTTGCGCTGATACATTCGACGGCCATCGCCGCCTCTGTCGTATGGGGAATGCGGCAGTGGGGCTTGGGCGCCATGTACGTTCCCGGCCGCTATCCGGGCGTGCTCGATTTGCAACCGTTCGCCGGCAATATTCTGACCAGCGATCCGGTTCGCTATGCCCGCAACGCCGCCGTGATCGAAGCGGAGCCGGCGCTTGGGCTAGGCGGCCCGACCGTCGCCTGGTGCGATGCGGCCTTCCACGCCATGCGTGCGACCAGCGACCCCAAGTATCCGGCCGACATCCGCCAGCCCATTCTGATCGTCGGTGCCGGCCGCGATGTCATCGTATCAAACACCGCAATCGAAGACTTCGCCCTGCAACTTCGCGCCGGCTCGCATCTTATTGTCAGCGGCTCCCAGCACGAATTGTTGATGGAGCAGGACCGCTATCGTTCGCAATTCTGGGCCGCGTTCGACGCTTTCGTCCCCGGCACGCCGCTGTTTTGAACGATTACGGTTGCAGCATTGCCATCGCCTTCGCGTGCACGCGTTTGTCGCCAGCGGCGATGATCTTGCCGCCCTTGTGCGGCCGACCGCTGTCCCACGTGGTGACGACGCCGCCTGCGCCTTCGATAATCGGAATGAGCGGCAGCACGTCATAAGGTTTCAGCTCGGTCTCGATCACCAGATCGATATGCCCGGCGGCCAGCATGCAATACGCATAGCAATCGCCGCCGTAGCGCGACAATTTCACCGCATCTTCGACCCGGCGAAAGGCGCGCCGGTCGCCTTCGCGCATCAGCAAAGGACTCGTCGTCAACAGTATCGCGTCTTCGAGCGTGGCGCATGGACGCGTGTGCAATGCTCGATCCCCGGCCGGACCGCGGTAGCTCGCGGCCTTGCCGTCGCCGGTAAACTGCTCGCGGGTGAACGGCTGATGCATCATGCCGTAGATCGGTTCGCCGCGACGGGTCAGCGCAATCAAGGTGCCCCACGCGGGCAAGCCGCAGATGAAGGACTTGGTGCCGTCGATCGGGTCCAGAATCCACACGTATTCGGCGTCGGGACGTTCGGCGGCGAATTCCTCGCCCAGGATACCGTGCTCCGGGAACGTCCTCTTGATGAGTGCGCGCATGGCCGCTTCGGCGGCGCGATCGGCGGCGGTGACCGGATCGAAGCCGCCGGACGGGCTCTTGTTTTCAATCCCGAGGGTGCTGCGGAAAAATGGCCGGATGGTTTCACCGGATACGGTGGCGAGTTCGTCCACGAACGCTACAAAGTCGATCGCGGTCATACTTTCCTCGCTGGTTCGAGTATCGGAGTTCAGCGTGTTCGGCAATTCAGGTGTTGCCATTCGGCAACGTTCCCGCACCAAATGGCCTTGGTCGGGCGGGATCGCCCGTGGCAAAACCGGCATCTGCCTCAATTTTGCCCAGACGAACCCTTGCGACCACGGCATCTTCGCGAAGTCATTGTATGAACTTCCGTTTTGGCGCGACAGGCGTCCGAGCGCACGGCTTGAATGCGCGGATGGTAGGCCTGTTTTGCACAATTTGCAGGAGATTTCCGGGGAAAATACCAGTGAAACAGGCAACCGTACTTGCGTTTTGTGCGGCGCGGTGTATGTTGTTGCAGTGCGGTAGCGGGGATTCATCTCCTCTTACCGTCGCCCTCCTTGGGCGTTTCCTCCCTAGACTTGGGCCGCTTGCAATTGCGAGCGGCCCTTTTTATTTGCCGCCTGTTATTTCCGGTTTCCCGGCCTCGCGCTTACTCAGCCGCCGCCCGGTAGGGCCGCAGTTCCTCGAGTGGTATCGCCGCCAGCCGATCAGCCAGAATCTCGAATTCTGCCGCCAGCTTCGCAAAGGTCGCCGATTTCTGATAGCGGCGTTCGTCCATATAAAGCGCGCGGTTGATCTCAAGCTGGATGGCGTGCAGGCCGGCGGTCGGGTTGCCGTAATGCTCGGTGATGAAGCCCCCGGCATAAGGCTTGTTGCGGCTGATGACGTAGCCGAAGTCGCGCATCGTCGCTTCGATCGTCTCGGCGATCAGCGGTACGCAGCTCGTGCCATAGCGGTCGCCCAGCACCAGATCCGCACGCGGTCGCTCGTCCCTGGCGCCGGTCGACGACGGCATGGAATGACAATCAATCAGCATGGCGGCGCCGAACTCGCGATGCAGCCGCATGAAAACGCGCTGCAAGGTGCGGTGATAAGGCTTGTACAGGCGGTCGATCCGCTTGAGCGCCTCGGCCACCGAAATGCGCTGATCGTAGATTTCTTGCGCATCGCCGACCACGCGCGCAACGGTGCCGAGCCCGCCGGCCACCCGCATCGATCGGGTATTGGCGAACGACGGCAGCCGGCCGTCGAACATCCGCGGGTCAAGCTCGTAAGGCTCGCGATTGACGTCGACATAGCAGCGCGGAAAGTGTGCCCGGACCAGCGGGTGACCGTGCTTCACCACGCCGGCGATCAATTCGTCGACGAACGAATCTTCGGAGCGGCGCAGGGTCGCCAGGTCGAGCCGGGAGGTTAGTAGGAACTCCCGCGGATAAACGCGTCCGCTATGCGGCGAATTGAACAGCAGCGGGCTGTGGCACTCGGCCGGCTCGAGCGCTTCGAAGGCAGGATCGAACTCGTCCTGGATTTCCATCATGGCGCCGGTCGGCCTCGGTAGGGCTTTAACGATCCAGCAATCGATATCGAATCCCTACGTGCGGTTGCAGCCATTGTCCAGGGCGCGCCGCAACCAAGGCCACCAAACCTTCACCTCATGTTTACCCGCAGTCGGGCTTATGGAATCAAGGGGGCCGGCATATGTGCCGGGGATCGAATGGCAATGTCCAAAATCCTGCTGGCGGAAGACGACATCGACATGCGGCGATTCCTCGTCAAGGCGCTGCAAAATGCCGGCTACGAGGTCATGTCGTATGACAATGGCATGGCCGCTTACCAGCGTCTGCGGGAAGAGCCGTTCGAGCTTCTGCTGACCGATATCGTCATGCCGGAAATGGACGGCATCGAACTCGCTCGCCGCGCCGCCGAACTCGACCCGGATATCAAGATCATGTTCATCACCGGGTTTGCGGCGGTCGCGCTCAATTCCGATTCAAACGCGCCCAAGCACGCCAAGGTATTGTCCAAGCCGATCCATCTGCGCGAGCTCGTTACCGAAGTGCAGAGGATGCTCGCCGCCTAGTGGTCCGATTCTAACATTCGCATCCGTATTCGGCAGCTTCTCATGCGAATGTTAGAATCAAAAGAGCCACTAGCAAATATGAGTCTTAGTGGAGCTTTGGATTTGACATTCGCTTCACGAGGCTGCCGCTAGGTGGGTAGCGAATGTTAAATCCGCTCCACTAGCGCGGGCCAAGATGGTTTTGCGGGCCAAGAGGGTTTTACGGGTTAAGACGGTTTTACGGGTTAAGACGGTTTTAGCCGACTATCGATTCAAGACTACGCCTCCCGGCGTTTCTCGCGCCCAGGACGTTGGCGACGCGTCACGGCATGCACGCTGCCGTGATAATTGCGCGCCACGGCCCCTATCGCAGCCGCGTGCGCAGCCTTGCGCACCGCTTTATGCTCGGCAATGACCGGATCCGTTACGGACGCTTGCTTCTTTGTCCGCGCTGTCTTGTGCGCCGCCGTTCGCGGATTTTTTGTGGTCAGTTTCGAAATCGGCTTTGCAGTTTGCTGCTTTGCCCGAACGGTCTTGGTTTCTTCCACCGGGTCAGTTTCTTGCAGTTGGGAATGCTCCAGCTCGGCGAAGGCCGGCAGCTGGCGGCAAGGCAGCAGCCGGACGAAAGTGAGCTTGGTATCGTTGACCGGCGTTTTTCGCCACGCCTCGATGGTGCGGCCGGTGACGCGGACGACATAGTTGCGCGTTTCAGCCGGTAACGCGCGGTGGTGATCGAGCCACTCGCCGACGCGGTGCGCACCGGCATTGTAGGCGGCGGCCGCAAGTCCAAGATTGCCGAAGTGCTCGCGCAAGGCATGCAACAACCGCGCGGACGCCGGAATCGCCTGCCGCGGATCGAACGGATCGCCGACGCCTTCTTCGGCGGCAACTTCGGGCATGAATTGCGCAATGCCCTCGGCGCCAACCTTGCTCACCGCGTCATGTTGCAGCCGGCTCTCCTGCCAGATCAGATTGGCGAAGAACGGCACCGGCAGCTGATAATCCTGCGCGGAGGTCATCAGCGCTCTGCAAAGCCCTTCGAGTGAACCGACGATGTCGGCATCGGCGCTTGCGTCGGTGCTGGCCGGAGCCGGAGGAGGCGGGGTGGTTTTTTGCTCACCCTGGTCGTGCGCGGCGTCGGAGGATTCGATCGTGGAAGGTTTCTCGACGAACGCGCGATCGCCTTTGCCGAAAACCGCTTCGGGATTCAACGATGCGTAAATCGTATCGGGGTCCGGCAACGCGTCTTGAAATTTGGCATCCGGCGCTGCGCTTCGCAGTCCGACCAGCAGGATCGCCACCACCAGCAATGGACGCATTCCCCCTCCCCACAAAATCGCGCGTGCGCGGCGCCCACGGCGCCGTTACGCGGATGAAAATCAGAGAAGTCCCCTCGACTAGGCGGGGAGATGCCGCTCCAAGCGGGCGCTTTTTTGGAAACAATGGGGGCTTGCGAAGATCATTCACGGCGATTGCCGAGCCAAGATGTGGCGCGGCTGTGA